>CAZKIY010000244.1:0-6255 GCA_964552875.1 uncultured Planctomycetaceae bacterium | reverse complement strand
AATTCGCGATCGACGCGCACTGGCGACTCTCGTTGGAGTCGCTCGATCACATCCGCGCGGTGACCGTGGCGGAGGTGCGTGATGCGGCTCGACGCGTGCTCGCGACTTCGCGTCGCGTCGTCGCGTGGAGTCATCCGACGGAGAAACAGAGGAAGTCGCCCGCGAAACGCGCGGCGAGTTCGGGGAAGCGCCGATGAGCACGACGTTCACACCGCCGCGGACCATTCCCTCGCTCTCCGTGCCGTTCGAGAGGCACGTCCTCACCTCGGGAGCGATCTTGCTCGTGTCGCCGCGTGCCGGAGCTCCGGTGTGCGCGATCCAGGCGCACATCCGCGGCGGACCCGCGCTGGATCCGAAAGGCCGCGAAGGGCTCGCTTGGCTCACGGGAGCCCTCGCTGAACAGGGCACGAAACGCCGCACGGAAGAGCAAATTGCCGGTCTCCTCGAACCGGCCGGCGGCGATATCTCCGGTGACGCGTCAGGGCTCGCCGGCAGCATCGTGAACGACGAGTGGGAACTCCTCGCGGACCTCTTGTGCGACTCGCTCACGAACGCCACGTTCCCCGCCGAGCAAGTGCGTCGACAGAAGACGCGGGTCCTCGACCGACTGCTCCTCGAGCGCGACGATCCGCGGCAGCAAGGCGGCCTGCGCTTCCGCAAGCTCGTCTATGGCGATCACTGGCTCGGACGCGCCGCGTACGGCAGTCGGGCGAGCATGGCGCGCATCCGCCCCGAGGACTTGCGCGCTCACCGCGCCGCGAATTGGGTGGGACGACGCGCGGTGATCTCGGTGTGCGGAGACGTCGATCCGGCGCGCGTGAAGCGCGTGTTCGAGCGCCACCTCGCGAAGTGGCGAACGGGCACGTTGCTCGCGACGACACCGCCCGTCCTGCCCGCGATCGAGCCGCGCGTCGACGCCTTCCGCGCGGAGCGTCAGCAAGTGCACCTCTATCTCGGGCACCTCGGCGTGCGGCGGAGCGACCCGGACTACGCGGCGCTCGTGCTCATGGACCACGTCCTCGGAACGGGTCCGGGGTTCACGAATCGGATCTCGCGCAAGTTGCGCGACGAACTCGGGCTGGCGTACTCCGTGCACGCCTCGATCCACTCGTCGGCGGGAATCCTGCCCGGCACGTTCACGGCCTACATCGGCACGTCGCCGCAGCATGCGAAGACTGCGATCGACGGTTTTCGCGCTGAAATCAGGCGCATCCAGACCGAAGCGCCGGGCGCGGACGAGCTCGATCTCGTCAAGGGCTACCTCCTCGGCTCGTTCCCCCTCGGGTTCGAGCGCTCGTCGCGGCGCACGGGCTACCTGACCGCAGCGGAACTGCACGGTTTCCCGCCCGATCACCTCACGCGACTGCTCCACGAATTCGCGGCGGTGACGCCCGAGGACGTGCGCCGCGTCGCCGCGGATCATCTCCATCCGGACAAGAGCTGCATCTGTGCCTCGGGGCCGCTCTCGCGTGCGGAACTGGCCGAGATCGCCGGCGTTTCCATCGAGCACGCCGAGAAGCCGTCACGAGCCCGAAGGGCCGCGCGACGTCCGAATCCGACTCACGTCACGCAGGCGGCCCGCCGACCCGCGTGACCACGCCGCTCTCTTGCGCTCGCCCGTCCGGGGGTCGTGGCGCAAGGTCCCCGGCTCGGCCTCGGCTTTCCCGACGTCGAACGCTTTGACCCCGAGCTCGTGCGCCTGGGTTGGGCAGGCCCTCGACCACGCCCCGACGGTCCGGCAAGAGCGCTGAAGACCCCGGTGGGGGCCCGGAAACAGTCTTCCGGGACGTTGTCTGGACCGGGCGCCTCCCGTGATGCGGCCGAGGCCGACCCTTGCTATCCTCCCCCGCTCGATTTCCTGATCCACCGCCCGAACGACTCCGATCCGCCATGTCCCGCACCTGCATCGTCACCGGCCGTCGCACCCGCGTCGGCAACGCCGTCGCCCGCCGTGGTCTCGCCAAGGCGAAAGGCGGCGTCGGCCTGCGCTGCACCGGCCGCACGAAGCGCAAGTTCAAGGCGAACATCCAGAAGATCCGCGTGGTGCTGCCGGATGGCACCGTCACCCGCGTGAAGCTCTCGACGAAGGCGATCAAGAGCGGCAAGGTCGGCATCCAGAAGGGCGACCGCGTCCTCATCGTGCCGCTGATCAAGGCGGCGCACGGTCGCATCAAGAAGGCCGGCTGATCAGGGTCGGCGGCCCGTCGCCCCGAAACGAGTGTCACCCCGAAACGAGTTCGGTGGGGCGACGAGCGTTCGCCAGCGACCGTCACGGATCTCCGGGAGCGAGCGGACCTATCGGCCGCTCGCTCCTCGTGTACCCTGAACAGGCGCTTTCCCGGCGCACCCCCCCGCTGCCATGACCGACTCGCGGATCCCCGAGCGCTTCGAAGTCCTCGACGAACTCGCACACGGCGAGGGCGAGATTTTGCTCCGCGCGCGCGACACTTTCCTCCAACGCGAGGTCGTGCTGCGCCTGCCCGCGCCCGAGCTCGCGCGCACCTGGCCCGACGCGAAGATGAAGGATGCCGAGCTGCGTTCGGCGCGCGCTCTCGCCCAAGTTCGTCACGCGGGCGTCGTCAAGCTGCTCGATGTCCTCGCCACGCCCGACGGCGCGCTCGTGGTGCTCGAACCCGTCGCGGGTGAGTCGCTGGCCGAGATCCTCGCGCGCGAGGGCCGGCTCGATGCGGAGCGCGTGCGCGCGCTCTCCGTGGACCTCGCCGACGCGTTGACTGCCGTCCATGCACAAGGAGTCGTGCATCGCGGCGTTTCCTCGGCGAACATCGTCGTGCGCGGCGACGGTACGCCATGCCTCGCGGGTTTCGTGTTCGCGAAGTTCGTGGACCGCGATGGGGGACAGTCCTCGATCCAGTTCCGTGATCGCAGAGAAATCGTGCCAGCCGCTCTGCCGCCGCACCCGGCGCCCGAGCAGATCGCCGGAGCCGCGGCGGATGCGCGCGCGGATCAGTTCGGACTCGGGTGGGTGATGTACGAGGCGCTGACCGGCAAGCCGCCGTATCCGCGTGATCGTGATCCCGAGACGTGGGGCGAACCGACCGATCCGGCGAAGCTCGCACCGGGCACTCCGAAGGCACTCGCGAACGCGCTCTTGCGTACTCTGAAGAAGAACCCTGTGCAGCGATTCGCGTCGACGGCGGAGTTCCGCGCGGCGGTCGGGCCCGCGCCGTTGTCGACCTCGCCGAGTTCGACGAGCGGGCCCGCGACGAATCGAAGCGAGAAATCCCGACTCGTTCCCATCCTTCTGGGTGCGGGCGTCGCAATCGCGGGTGTCGCGCTCTTCCTCGTGCTGCGCAGCGCGGACACGAACGCGAGCGGCGGCGAAACGCCCCGTGGGCTCGCGCGATCCGAGGAGATCGTCGCGAAGGGCGGCGCGGAATACGGCCCGGGCTTCAACGCGGCCAAGGCGCTCGTGATCGGCATCGGCGATTACAGCGCGACGGGTTGGAAGAACCTGCCGAACGCCGAACGGGACGCCGGCGCGCTGGCCGAGTACCTGAATTCGACGCGCGAATGGGACGGTTGGGACGTCCGGACTCTGATCGGGAAAGAGGCCACGAAGCATGCCATCAAGGCCGAGCTCGCGCGGTTGACCGAAGCGACGCAGGATCCCGAGACGCGCGTCTTCATCTACTACGCCGGCCACGGCGACAAGGACAAGTTCAGCGCCGATCACGGTTTCATCGTGCCTGCGGACGCGAAGCCCTACGCGGAAGACGCGGGCCGGGACTCGTACCTTCTCTACCAGGAGGGGTTCGACTTCTTCTTCGATCGCACGAAGGCGAAGCACGTGCTGTTGGCGCTCGACTGTTGTTACGGCGGAGGCGTATCGGAACTCCGCGGCTCGAGCGATCAGCCGCTCGACAAGCTGCTCCGGCGCAAGGCGCACATTGTGTTCGCGTCGAGCCTCAAGGACGAACAGGCCTCGGACGGCACGACCGGGAATCACTCGCCGTTCGCGCAAGCGTTCCTCGACGTGCTCAAGGATCCCGCTCGAAAGTCCGTCACTTCGTCCGATCTCAACGTGGCCATCACGAACGCGCTACGTGAGTTCCCGGATCAGACGCCGCAGATGGGCCATCGGCCGAAGGGCGGCACGGGCCAGTTCGTGTTCTTCACGCAGCGTCCGTGACGGCCTCTCGCGCTGCGGAGCGGCGCCACTCGAGTCTGAGAACCCGCAGACTCGATTTCTTCACGGGCTCTCAGAGCGTGTGAAGAAATCAGACGCTCTCGCGACGCGAAGCGTCGCCACATGAATCTGAGAGCCCGTACGATCGATTTCTTCACGGGCTCTCAGCGCACGAACCCGATCCCCAGGCGTAGCGCGTCCGTGTAGCGGTCGTACGTGATCAAGCTCTCGCCGTAACCGCTGAACCACTGGAGCTGTAGGTAGAGGTCGAAGTTCCCGCTGCCGATCGCGCGCATCGGAAACGTCAGGTCCACCTGGATGCTGCCGTGTTCGCTGCTCTTGCCGAGCCGGCCGATCGCCGCGGCTTGGAACCCGTTCGCCCAGCCGGCGGTGACGCGCAGGTCGCAGTAGCCGCGATACTCGCTGATGTCGGGGTTGTCCTCGCGGTCGGGGAGGTAGAAGTAGATTTTGGGCGCGACCTGCGCCTCGAACCCCTGCGGGTCGCCGAAGTGAAGGACAGGTCGCACATAAGCGATGTTGATCGAGCGTGATTCGTCTGCGTCGCTTCCATTCGATTCGTGCTGAACGCCGAATTGGAATCCTGTTTGCGCAATGCCGGGCAGCTTCAACCAGTCGAGGCTGTCCTTCGACCACCCGATTCCCGGCCGGTAATTCGTGTCGGTGAACGGTTTCGAGTCGCCTTCGAGATCCCACAGGCTGGTCTGCGTGTACCCGAGGAACAGGCCCGAGAGGAACGGGACGTCCGAAGCCCACGGCCCCTCTGGATTGAAGAACTGGTACGCGAAGCTGAACTGGTAGCGCACGTTCGGTCGGTCGGTGCCGGCGAGGAAAAACACCGGTTCGTGTGCGCGGAAGCGCTGCCAGGCGGCTTCCGTGAAGCGAAACGGTGAAGGCGCTTCGGGTGCGGCCGACGGATCGACCGGACTGTCGCCCGGAGCTTGCACTGCGTCCGCTTGCGCTTCGTCCGTCGTGGCGGGTTCCTCGATGTCGATCACGGCCGGCGCGGCGCCGAGACGTACGAGTTGGACGACCACGCGCCCCGAAATTTCATCGGGAAGATCGAGCGTGTACTCGACGAAGTGGATTTCGCCGGGCGCGAGACGCTTGTCCACGATCGCCGCAGCCGTGCGCACGAGCTCCGCCGCCGAGCGTGCATTCGGCGTGACGATCTCGGCGTCGATCCGCTCCGGCACGACCACGTCGAGCGGCTCCGTCCCGCCGTTCCTGAAGTAGACGCCGATCGGGACGACCGCGCCCGATTTTGCCGCGACGTTGGGCGGCGAGATCGTCAGCAGCGGAGCCGGCGCCGCATCCTGGATCGTGGCGAAGGCGAGCAGGGTACCGAGGAGGAACATGGGGCGAGAGGATACGAGCCTCGGCGGATCTCGCCCATACGGCCTGCGAATCCTCCGATCTCGTCCACGCTGCCCAGATACGAGTCGGGCCCGATTTCGCTCGCTGCGTTACGTTGAAACCCATGGGGCCCTCGGGCTTCCAGTCCGAGTCGGATGCAGCGGACCTATGCATCCAGCGTTCGCTCGTGGACTCGCTCGTGATCGGGCAGATGGTCCTCGCGATCGGCACGTTCAGTGTCTGGTGGATCCTTCAGGGGACGCGATCCGTGCCCGCGCGGAGCGGCCCGGACGCCGCGCACACGTGACGGAGCGCAGTCCTGGCACGGATCACGAGACGACGCCGCACGTTCGCGGCTCGAACGACGGGAAGACGTTCCCGAGTGCGCTCGCACCGAATCGTTCGAGGGCGATCTCGGCCAGCACGTCGCGGGCATCCGTGGTGATCGCCAGATCGCCGTCGTCGAGGGCGTCGGCGCCGAGCGTCGGCCAGCATCCGTGCACGCGGCCTCCCTTGACGTGGCCGCCGAGCACGAGCATCGTGCCGCCGTGACCGTGATCGAGGCCGCCACTCGCGTTCTCGGCCGCGCGGCGACCGAACTCGGAGAAAGCGACGAGCGTGACGCGGCCGAGGTCGGGACCGAGATCGCGCGCGAACGCCGAGAGTCCTCGCGCAAGCCCGTCGAGCTGCATCGCCATCATTCCGTCCTGCGCGCCGAGGTTCCGGTGATGATC
>CAZKIY010000243.1:0-6274 GCA_964552875.1 uncultured Planctomycetaceae bacterium | reverse complement strand
AGCGCCGCGGCGCTCGTCCTACTCGTCGCACGATTCGCGCACCTGCGCTTCGGACTCTCGGGCCCGCGCTGCGGCGTCGTCGCGCTCTTCCTCGGGATCCTGCCCGTCCTCTCCTGCTGGTCGACGGGCGGTCTCGAGACGCTGACGTTCGTCCTGGCTGTCTTCCTCGTCTACGAGCGACTCACCTCGGGTCCGATCGTGCACGGCTGGCAGGCCGGAATCGCAGCCGCGGCGGCGGCGCTCCTGCGCGCGGATGGAGCCGGGTTCGCACTCGCGGCACTCGTCGTCGCCTGGATCGACGCCGGCTCGCGGGCGGAGGTCCGCGCCGCCCTCGTGCGCGCCACGATGCTGCTCGCCGCGGCCGTCTGCGCGCACCTCGCGTTCCGACTCGCGTGGCACGAGGACTGGCTCCCGAACACGGCGCGTGTGAAAGCGGGGCTTTCCGCGATGCGGCTCGAGCGCGGCGCGAAGTACACGGCCGCGATGCTCGTCGCGATGCCCGCACTCGCGCTCGCGCCGCTTCTCGCACTCGTGGCGACGCGCGGCAGTTCGAAGTGTCCGCGTCGCGTCGCGCTCGCGTGTTCGGTATTCGCGCTCGTCGTCGTCGGCTACGCCACCTGGGCCGGCGGTGATTTCCTGCCGTTCGGACGCTTCGTGGCGCCGATCGCGCCCTTCGCGGCGCTCGCGTTCGCGGCACTGATCACACGGCCGACGCGTTGGGTGCGCGCCGGCGCGGCACTCTTGCTCGCGACCGCTCCCGCAGCGACGCTCGGATTCCAGTTCACGCCGCAAGCGCTGCACTTCCGCTGGAACGAGGAGCTCGCGATCCCCGAGCGCTCCATGTTGGAGAACGTGCGCGAGCGCGCCGCGAACTGGACGCTCGTCGGTCGCGCGCTGAAAGTTCGCTTCGAAGGCCAGAGCATCGTGCTGGGCGGCATCGGTGCCGTCGGATACTTCAGCGGCCTGCATGTGTTCGATCTCTTCGGGCTCGTGAGCCCGGAAGTCGTGCGCGCCGGGTCGCCGATCGTGCGCGGATCGCCGGGGCACGATCGGCGCGTGGATCCGGAGTTCTTCGGACCCTCGAAGCCCGACCTCCTCGGCGCGTGGATCTCCCCGAACTCGGCGACGCTCGTGGGCTTGCCGACACACTGGCAAGCACTCATCGCGGCGAATCAAGCGCGTCTCGAGCGCCATCCGGTGACGATCGAAGAGGGCTTCCCGGAAGCGAGCGAGTTGCGCGTCCTGCGCATCGTCTACGATCGTTAGAGCCATGATCGACACGTTCCGACCGCTCCTCGACGCTGCTCGCGGCGTCGCACTCACCGACCCCGAGTCCGCGCGCGCCGAGCTCGTGCGTCGCTTCGATCCCGCAGGCTCCGCGGCAGCCACGTTGAATCGGGAGCTCGTCGCCTTGCTCGAGGGCAAGAAGATCGCCGATCGTGGCGAACCGCCTGTGCGCTGGAGCCGCGTCGCGAAATCGACGCCGGACAGTGCGGATTTCTCGATCGATGCCGTCGACATGAACGGTCCGGGTCCCCACCACGTGCATCCGAACGGCGAGGTGAATTGGTGCGTCGCGCTCGAAGGTGAACCGCGCTTCGACGGACGTCCGGCGGGTTGGGTCGTCATGCCGCCGGGTTCCGGACACATACCCACGGTGTCCGGCGGACGGATGCTGATCGTCTACCTGTTGCCCGGCGGTCGGATCGAGTTCACGAAGAGCTGAACGGGCAGGTCGACGAGGCCGAGGGGCACCGGCCAAGTCGCGATTATGGGGGTACACTCCTCGGATCCACTCCGTGGGTCCGGCGAGTTCCGGGCCTCTCCGCGACCCCTCGACCGACACCACGCCTGTGCGCACTTTCCTCTTCGCTTCCGCGGCCCTCCTCCTCTCCTCGACCGCCGCGGCCGGCACGATCTTCGTGAACGGCGGGCTCGGAACCGGCCTGAACAACGGCACGAGCTGGGCCGATGCCTACAGCGGCGTCGACGCCGTGTCGGTCGCGGTCACCGCGTCGATCGCCGGCGACGAGATCTGGGTCGCGGCCGGCACGTACAAGCCGACGACGACCGCGACGCGGACGATCTCGCACGGGCTCAAGAACGGCGTGTCGGTCTACGGCGGGTTCAACGGCACGGAGGCGCTGCTCTCCCAGCGCGACTACACCGCGAACGTGACGATCCTCTCGGGCGACATCGGCGTCGCCGGCAACGTCACGGACAACAGCCACCACGTCGTCAATGCCGCAGGCACGAACGCGACTGCGGTGCTGGACGGCTTCCGCGTCACGGACGGCAACGCCAACGTCGCCAGCGCGAACAACGACAAGGGCGGTGGGATCATCTGCCTGTCCGGCGCGGCACCGATCGTGCGCAACTGCCACTTCATCGCGAACCGCTGCACGTTCGGCGGCGGCGCGGGCTACTGCCTGCAGTCGAGCCCGCGCTTCGAGAACACGATCTTCGAGAACAACGTCGGCGGCAGCTTCGGCGGCGCGTTCGACACGAACACGACGTCGACGACGTGGGATCGTTGCACGTTCATCGGCAACACGGCGGCGCGAGCCGGTGCGGTCGAATGCTTCTCGACGGGAGCTCCGCGGATCCTGAACTGCCTCTTCCGCGACAATACGTCGACGGGTTCGGGCGGCGGCGGTGCCATCTGGAGCAGCTCGGGCACGCTCATTCGCAACTGCACGATCGTCGAGAACAACTCGACGGTGAATGCGGCGGCAGGGATCCTCGTCTCGGGCGGCAGCGCGTCGATCGCGAACTGCATCGTCGTCGACAACAGCGGTCCGGGCGGCGCGCAAAACGCGGCGAACCAGATCGGGGGAACGACGGCCGTGACCTACTCGATCGTCGAGGGCGGATTCGCGGGCACGGGCAACCTGAACGCCATCCCGGCCTTCGCGAATCAAGCGGGGAACGACTTCTCGCTCACGATCGCGTCGCCCGCGATCGATGCCGGCAACAACGCGTCCGTCGTGGTCGGATTCGTGCTGGATCTCGCCGGGAAACCGCGTTTGGCCGACGAGACGACGGTCGTCGACACGGGGGCCGGCACAGCACCCATCGTCGACATCGGCGCGTACGAATTCCCGGCGCCCGTCGTCACCGCCTTTTGCTTCGGCGACGGCACGGCGACGCTCTGCCCGTGCGGCAACGACGCGCCTTTCTTCTCGAGCGTCGGCTGCCTGAACTCACTCGGATCCGGCGGACTCCTCGACTCGACCGGCAGCGCGCGGATCCTGGCCGACACGCTCGTCCTCCAGGGCTCGGGGATGACCAACGCGTCCTGCCTCTACTTCCAGGGCACGACGCAGACGAACGGCGGGAATGGAGTCGCGTTCGGTGATGGTCTGCGCTGCGCGGGCGGCACGGTGACCCGCCTCGGCACGAAGCTGAACGCGGCCGGGGCCTCGCAGTATCCGATCGGCGGCGACCTCAGCGTTTCCGTCCGCGGCTCGGTCACGACCGCTGGCAGCGTGCGCACCTACCAGTGCTGGTATCGCAACGCGGCAGCGTTCTGCCAACCGGAAACGTTCAACCTGACGAACGGGTTGTCGGTCACCTGGGAATTATGATCCGGCGCGACGCGGCGCACGAGATGTGCGCTGCACGCGCATCGATCGACGGGCGTGCCGCGTACGGTCGCTGTGTGACCGCCATCGAGGGCGCACGCGGTGACTCGGCGCGCTCGCACGGTGCAACCGCAGTGCGATCCGCGCCGTGATGCCGCGCGATGCCGTGACGCCGCGCGATGCAGGGACGCCGCGCGATGCAGGGACGCCGCGCGGTGCAGGGACGCCGCGCGGTGCAGGGACGCCGCGCGGTGCAGGGACGCCGCGCGGTGCATGGACCGGTGGACAGTGGAGCGTCGTGCGCGCGCTCCTCGGGATCTTCATCGCGGTCCACTGCGCCGATCTCGTGCCTCGCACGGCCGAGATCGTCGCCAGCGATCCGAGTTCCCTCTTCCGATTCGTGCCGAGTCCACTGTGGATCGCGAACACGGCTCCGGTCGCCACCTCGATGGCGCTCGCCGGAACGGCGGCCGGGATCCTGATCGGAATCGGGCTTCGCGATCGCATCGCGGCGCTCGTCGCGGCTTGGATGCTGCTCGCCATCAGCGCACGAGCACCGCTCACGGCGAACGCGAGCTTGCCCTTCGTCCTCTTACTCCTGCTCGTCCACGCCGCCATGCAGCGCGCGCCGTACGGTTCGCTCGAAGCGCGTGGACGACTCGATCCCGGCGGAAGTTGGCGGCCGAACTCCGGAGCCTGGCTCGCGCTGTGGATCGCGCTCGCCGTGGGTTATGCGGCGTCCGGGCTCTTCGCGCTGACGGGTCCCC
This sequence comes from uncultured Planctomycetaceae bacterium, assembly GCA_964552875.1. GTDB lineage: Bacteria > Planctomycetota > UBA1135 > UBA1135 > JAEUHZ01. The sequence continues at coordinate 1,923 of CAZKIY010000243.1, read as the reverse complement.
ATCGGTTCGACGACTCCACGATCGGACGCGCACTCGAGGCCTGGCTCGTTCGGCCGATCGAAGTCCGCGCGACCTTCGCCTGGATCCCCGTGACGGCGTTGATCGCGCTGACGCACGTCGCCCGCGCGATCGAACTCCTGTTCCTGCCGCTCGCCGTGTGGAGCAGGACGCGTCCGTGGATCTGGCTCGCGCTGCTCGCCGTGCACTTCCTGCACCTACTCCTATTCGAAGGGATGGGGCACTCGCTCGCGATGATCGTCGTCCAGGTCGCGACGTTCGATCCCGCGTGGGTGCGATCGAAAGCAGGCGCGAAGGAGGTGCTCTTCTACGACGGGTCGTGCGGCCTCTGTCACCGTGCCGTGCGCTTCGTCCTGGCCGAGGACACGGACGGATCGCGCTTCACGTTCGCGCCGCTCTTCGGCGAGACGTTCGACGCGCACATAGGGGCGGCCCAACGCGCGAGCCTCCCGGACAGTCTCGTCGTCAGAACGACGGACGGTCGGATCCTCGTGCGTTCCGATGGGGCGCTGCACATCCTCGATCGTCTGGGAGGCCTCTGGCGTGCGCTGGCCGCGATCGCGAGGGTCGCTCCGCGCCCGGTTCGCGACACGCTCTACGATGGCATCGCCCGGATCCGGAAGCGCCTGTTCGCGGCGCCCAAGGACGTCTGTCCCCTCCTGCCGCCGGCCTTTCGCGGCCGATTCCAGGCTTGAGCATCCGCGGACGTCGATCGACCGTAGAGACCGAGAAGAAGAACGTCCTGCGCCTCGGAAAGTCGCGTAGGAGAGGCCATGAGAGTCCTGAAGCCCATGAACACGATCCACTTTCTAGCGAGCCTCGCTTCGATCTTGACGCTGACATCAGCGAGCTGCGTGGAGGGCACGGACACCAAACCCGACACGACGATGAAGAAAGCCACTTACTCGAAGCTCGGCTACGACCTGACGCCGCTCGCCAAGGAGCGCATCGCCGAGATCGCCAAGTCGCTGACACCGCTGGCTCGCGAAGTGACGCTCGAAGCGGGGACCGAACGCGCGGGCTCGAGCGAGTTGAACAAGGAGAAGCGCAAGGGCGTCTTCGTCTCGGTCATCGGCGGCCTGCCGCTGTTCCGCTCCGAGGACAAGTTCGAGAGCGGAACGGGCTGGCCGTCGTTCACGCGGCCCTTCGATCCCGATCACGTGATCGTGAAGCGTGACGCAGGACACGGAATGGTGCGCGACGAAATCCTCGACGCGCGCTCCGGTGCGCACCTCGGCCACGTCTTCGACGACGGTCCCGCGCCGACGGGCCTGCGCTACTGCATGAATGGCGTCGCGCTGAAGTTCATTCCCGATGGAGAGCCCATGCCTGCTGAATCGCAACCGATCCCCGTCCAACGCGCCTACTTCGCCGCCGGTTGTTTCTGGGGCGTCGAGGACGTCTTCCAACAAGTGCCGGGCGTGCTAGCGGCCGTATCGGGCTACATGGGCGGCGCGAAGCCGTCACCGACGTACAAGCAGATCTGCACGGGGACGACGGGGCACGCCGAGACCGTCGAGGTCGTGTTCGATCCGGCGAAGGTCACGTACACGAAGTTGCTCGAGCTGTTCTTCTTGAATCACGACCCGACAACGATGAATCGGCAAGGTCCGGACGTCGGGGATCAGTACCGCAGCGCGATCTTCGCGACGGACGAGGCGCAGAGTGCGGCGGCGACGAAGGCGATCGCGGATCTGTCCACGACGCCGAAGTTCGCGAAGAAGAAGATCGTCACGCAGGTCGTCCTGCCGGGACAGAAGTTCTGGGCGGCGGAGGAGTATCACCAGGACTATCACGCGAAGAACGGTGGGTCGTGTCGGGTGAAGACGGAATAGTGAGCGAGGCTTGCCGAGCGAACCACGGGTAACGAGAGGACCGTGGCGTCCCAGTATTGAGCGACGGTGG
>CAZKIY010000242.1:0-6275 GCA_964552875.1 uncultured Planctomycetaceae bacterium | reverse complement strand
AGGTCCTGGTACGTGCGCAACGCCGTCGTGCGCCCCTCGGATTCCTGCACGGCGGGTCCGCGTGGAGCAGCGGGGCGCGTGGGTCTTTCACCGCGCTCGGGCGCATTGAACTTCGCGAGCACGCGGTCGCCGTCCGGGAACCATGCGAGCGCGGCGCCGAGTACCCCATTGAGTTCTCCGGCGACGCGCTTGGGCGTGAGATCGCGCAGATCCTGCGTCCAAAGTTCCGTGCCGCTCGCGGTCGCGAGCGTGAACACGAAGCGTGAGCTGCGCGGCGACCACCACGCGTTGCCGATGCGCGCGCCCTCGGGAAGCGGAACACGTCGCTCGGTTCCCGCTTCGACCGACTTCAGCACGAGCCCGTACGCGAAGGACGACTGCTGCGGCATCGCAAGCAGGGGATCGATGCGGGATCCCGCGAGTGCGATCCACGGCCGCGCGACTTCCTCGATCGACGGCATGGCCGGGCGTTCGACGAGGAGCATCCAGCGTCCGTCCGGGGAGACGTCCACGCTCGGCGTGGGAGCCGCGTCGAGCACCTCGACGAGTTCAGGCGGCGGCACGAGGTAGCCGCTGGTCTGTGCGGCGACGGGGGATGTCGCGAGGAGGAGGTGAAGGACGGGCAGCGTCTTGTGGATCACTCGGGCAGTCTAGCCGCGCGTCGGGTGCCGGGAACGACGGGACACATTCACCTCGAGTCCGAGTGTCGGCCGAGCCTGCTCGCCCTCAGTTCGATAGATCGGTCGACGGCGGTGAAAGGGCCCGCAAGCACTTCGAGCGCCCCGGACTCGAGCCAGCGGCAACGTTGGCCGGTCGGTGCGACCGGAACTCGCGGATGCGGGGTACGTTGGACGAGGAGCTCGCAAGCCCACCGTCCTGACCCTCCGATCCATGCAGAAGCTCCTCGCCGCGTTCGCGGCAGCGTTCGTCTCGCTCGTCGCCGCGCCTTCGAGCGCGCAGGAGTGTGTCTTTCCCCTGCATCCGGGGCCACTCGAACGAACTCAACCCGACGGCTCGAAGATCGTCGTGTTCCAGCGCGGCGATGCCTTCGCGCACTGGCTCGAGGACGGCGCGGGGCATCCGATCGTCGAGAGCGCGGCGGGCTTCGTCTATGCGCGACTCGGGAACGACGGCGCGCTCGTCGCGACGGATGCGCGCGTCGGTGAGGCGAACCCGAGCGTGTTCGGCATCCCGAGTCGCGTCGTGCCTACGAGAGCGACCGGGCTCTTGCGCCCGGGAAATCCGCGCGCCAAGGCCGGACACTCGTTCGCGCCAGCCGGACAAGGCGGCGGTGGTGCGTTCGCACTCGGCGCGGGCTCGGTGAAGAACCTCGTCCTCCTGCTGCGCTTCTCGAATCACGGTCCCACGGGGCAGAACCGCACGCTGCCGACTCAAGCGAACTTCACGACCATCATGAATGCCGTCGGCGGCGATCCGACGCTCGCGCCGACGGGCAGCGTGCGCGATCACTACCTCGAGACTTCCTACGGACAGTTCACGATCGACTCGACCGTCGTCGGTTGGATCGACGTGCCGAACACGGAGGCGTACTACGCGAACGCGAACTCGGGGCTCACGACGCGCACGTGGGAACTCATTCAAGCCGGCCTCGCGGCCGCGGATCCGCTCGTCGACTTCGGGCAGTTCGACCAGGATCAGGATGGCCGCATCGACGCGATCACGTTCCTGCATTCGGGCTATGGAGCGGAATGGGGGGGCACGGATCAGTACGGCACCACGTCCACGAACCGCATGTGGTCGCACAAGTGGGAGATTCCCACCTGGACCAGCGCCGAGGGCGTGAAGGTCGCCGACTACAACATCTCGCCCGGTCTGTGGAGCACGTCCGGCTCAGGCCCGGGACGCATCGGCGTCGTCTGCCACGAGCTCGGACACTTTTTCGGCCTGCCCGATCTGTACGACACCGGCGGCATCGGCGATCCGAGCAGCGGAATCGGCAATTGGTGCTTGATGGCTGCGGGATCATGGGGCTTCGACTCGTCGCAGCAATTCCCGTCGCACATGGCCGCGTGGGCCAAGGTCAAGCTCGGTTGGGTCGTCCCGACGACCATCCTTCCCGGCACTCAATCGCTGGCGCAGGTCGAGTCGAACGCCGTCATCGCGAAGATCGACAGTGGGTATCCGCCGGGCGAATACCTGCTCGTCGAAAATCGACAGAAGGTCGGTTTCGACCTGCAATTGCCGCAAGGGGGACTGGCGGTCTGGCACTGCGACGAGGGCAAGGGCGAGCTCGGTCAGAACAATCCGAACTCGGAGGAAGGCTATCCGGGACAGATCGGTTGGCCGGGGAACGCGAAGCACTACCGCGTTGCACTGTTGCAGGCCGATGGCAACTTCGACCTCGAGAACAACTCGGGCCGAGGTGACGCGGGCGACGTGTATCGATCGGGTGGAACGAACCAGATCACGAATTCGAGCACGCCGAACACGGACGCGTACCAGGCTGGTTCGAGCTTCGACAACAACAACCGACTGACGTCGATCAGCGCCTCGGCGCCGACGATGACGTTCAACTACACGAACAGCTCGGCGCCCACGATCACGACTGCGAGTCTCGCTGCTGCCACGACGGGTTCGGTCTACAGCGCGACCCTCGCTTCGACCGGCGGCACGAACCCGAAGACATGGAGCGAGTACCGCGCGAATCCGACGTACGCCGTCGCTAGCCTCGGACCGCAGTCGTTTTCGCTCGGCGGGACGGCGCAGAACTGGCGGTCGGACGAGCAAGTGTGGAGCCTCTCCTTGCCCTTCGCATTCCCGTACTGGGACACGCAGTACACGAGCATCCGCGTCAGCTCGAACGGGTTCATCGACCTCGCTGCGACCGGCGCGGAGCCGTACAGCCGCGCGGATTGGTTGCGCTTCGCACTGCGCATCGCGCCGCTGTGGGACGACTTGCGCACGGACACGAGCGGCCGCGACATCTTCGTCGACACGAGCGTCACCGGTCAGGTGCGCATACGCTGGGCAGCTGAGCACTTCGCCAGCGCGACAGCATGCAACTTTGCCGTCGTGCTCTTCGCGGACGGACGTATTCGCTTCGAGTACGGCTCGGGGAACACGAACCTGACGCCGATCGTGGGCATTTCGCGCGGTGAAGCGGGCGGGTTCCACATCCCGGCATCGCACAGCGGGCAGGTCACGCTGACGAACGCGGGTGCCCTTCTTTTCACCTTGCAGGGCTCGCAGATCCCTCCCGGGATGACGCTCACGTCGGCCGGAATCTTGTCGGGCACCCCGACTGCTTCGGGCACGTACACGCCGCGCTTGCGCGTGACGGACAACGTGCGTCGCTACGACCAAGATCCGTTCACTCTCGTCGTGAGCGGCTCCGACAACGATGGCGACGGCGTGCCGAACGGCAGCGACAACTGCCCGAACGTCGCGAACCCGACGCAAGGCAACGCGGACGGCGATGCGACCGGCGACGCTTGCGACTCGTGCACGGACACGGACGCCGACGGCTTCGGGAATCCGGGCTTCGCAGCGAACACTTGCCCGCTGGACGGATGCCCGAACGACCCACTGAAGAGCACGCCGGGTGCGTGCGGTTGCGGAGTCTCGGAAGCGGATTCTGACGGTGACGGCGCGGCGAACTGCATCGACGGCTGTCCGAGTGACCCGTCGAAGATCGCGCCCGGAGTCTGCGGGTGTGGGATTCCGGACACGGACAGTGATGGTGACGGTACACCGAACTGCAACGACGGTTGCCCGCTCGATCCTCTGAAGATCACACCCGGAGTGTGTGGCTGCGGAGTGCCGAACACCGACTCGGACGGCGATGGAACTCCGAATTGCAACGACGGTTGCCCGAGTGATCCTCTGAAGACGGTGCCGGGAATCTGCGGTTGCGGAATTCCCGACACGGACAGTGACGGTGACGGCACGGCGAACTGCAACGACGCCTGTCCGAACGACCCGCTGAAGATCACACCGGGGATCTGCGGTTGCGGAGTGCCTGACACGGACACCGACGGCGATGGAGCCTACGACTGCGACAACGACCAGTGCCCGTTCGATCCACTGAAGACTTCACCCGGATTCTGCGGATGTGGAGTGGCCGATACGGACAGCGACGGGGATGGTCTCCCCGACTGTCTCGATTCGTGCCCGATCGATCCGTTGAAAACCACACCGGGAGCGTGCGGGTGCGGAGTTCCCGATGTCGACACGGACGGCGACGGCGCGTTCGACTGCACGGACAATTGCGACTCGATCGCGAACCCGACTCAATCGGACTGTGACCTCGACGGAGTCGGGGATCCCTGCGAAATCGCCGGCGGATCGAGCAGCGATCTCGACTCGAACGGTGTGCCCGATGACTGCACGGGACTGATCCTCGCTTTCTGTCCGGGGGACGGCAGCGGCAGCGCGTGTCCGTGCGGCAACTCGAGCCCCGCGATTCCGATCGCGGGCTGCCAGAACTCGCTTCTGACCGGTGGTGTGCTCGCCGCGACGGGGACGCCGAGCGTGTCCGCCGACACGTTGGTCCTCGCGGGGAGCGCGATGCCCTCGAGCAGCGCGCTCTATTTCCAAGGGACCGCTCAACAATCCGCCGGAGCCGGCGTGGCGTTCGGCGACGGCTTGCGCTGCGCGTCCGGGACGATCCTGCGCCTCGGGACCAAGCTGAACAGCACAGGTGCTTCCCAGTATCCGGTGTTCGGCGACCTCACGGTGTCCGTGCGCGGGGCTCTGCCGCCGACCGGCGGCACGCGCACGTATCAGGTCTGGTACCGCAACGCTGCGGCGTTCTGCACGAGCTCGACGTTCAACCTCACGAACGGCGTGATCGTCGTCTGGACCCCGTAACTGGAGCGGGAGGGGACGCGATCTGTCTCAGAAACCGTGAAGAAACTGGGCATCGGCTTCGGTGGGTCAGCGCCCCCGTGCTGGCCCGCCGGCCCCGCGCTCCGGGACCACGACTCGAGCGCCGGTGAACCTCGTTGGTCGAGAGCGTCCGCGCGCGCTGTTCTGATCGGCAGCCTCCGCGTCGCACGAGCTCACACCGTACGCGTCGGCGAGCGCCGCCAGCGGATCACACCCTGCATCCCGCTCGGCCCCCCGCACCTGGAGCCGGCCGCGGTGCCTCACTCGTCGCGATGCGTCCGCCCTTCAGCCATCCGAACAGGAGCAGCCACGAAATCGCTTCGGGTAACGCACGATCTCTCCTCGGCGTCCGATCCCTCCATCCGCCGAACCACGGGCCCGACGAATGCGCATCGATGCCGAGGATGCGCGCGCCGTGCTTGCGCGCGTTCTGCAGCACGTAGACGAGCGCGTTGCGCACCTCGCGCGGCGTCTTCAAGGCACGCGCGTGGTAGCGGTCGCCGACGACGCGGCCCGTCCGTTCCCACGCGCGATTCAGCGCCTTCGCGACGCGGACGAGAAGCCCTTTCATGCCGCGCGCCAGCGCGATCTCGTCCTGCGCCTCGGCGACGAAGTGCAGATGGTTCGATTGGATCGAGTACTCGATGAGCCGAAAGCCGAATCGATCCGCGCCCGCGGCGAACGTCTCGCGCAGGAGGACGAGCGTGCTTTCGCGCCGCAAGTTGGGCAGTCCCGCGAGGAGCCTCGTCGTGACGAGAACCGGCGTGCGCCGCGTCACACGGGCGCGCGTCTCGTGCGGGACGAGAGCGCGGTCGCCCTTCGGCTTGCGACCTGCGCCGGCTCGCTTGCCGCCGCGACGGAACAGGTAGATCTGGCGAACGGATTGGGACTGCGACTCCATGTGTCACTGCGACTGCATGCGTGACGGCGACTGCATGCGTGACGGCGACTGAGACTGCATGAGCGTGTGCGAGTGCTCAATCGACCACCTCTTTCCGATAGAACGCGCGGCGAACGCTCGGGTCGTCTAAAATCACGAGAAAACAAGCATTGATCGAAGAACGTCCTCCGCGCGCGGTCTGATTCCGCGAACATTCGAAGCGCCATGCGCCACGCGTCGCGGTTCGACCGACGCGCTCGAGTCCAAGGAGTTGGGCTCGGATCACTCGGCTCGAGCACCCGCGAGAGAGCGCGATTCGATTCCGCGGAGATTCGGCGAGAGTGTCCGGCGAGTTCGGCATCGGTTCAATCGATGCCCGCGTCGACCGGACGTGGATCGAGAACTTTCGCGAGGACGAGCTGGGTCTGGTGCAGGGCACTCCGCCTTGCACTCGCACTCGCACTCGCACTCGCACTCGCACTCGCACTCGGCCTCGGCCTCGCACTCGGCCTCGCACTCGGCCTCGCACTCGGCCTCGCACTCGGCA
>CAZKIY010000241.1:1852-6338 GCA_964552875.1 uncultured Planctomycetaceae bacterium | reverse complement strand
GCGTCGAGGAAGACGACTTGCCCGACCTCGTCGTGATCGACGGCGGCGCGCAGCAGCTCGCGAAAGCCATCGAAGCGCGCGACGAGGCCGCAGCGTGGAATGTCAGGATCGTCGGGCTCGCCAAGGCGCGCTCGGCGAGCGGGGCGCGCCTGAAAGCCACGGACGAACGCTTGTTCGTTCCCGGTGCCGTCGAACCGATTCCATTGCCGAAACACAGCGGCGCGCGCCATCTCTTGGAACGTATCCGCGACGAAGCGCACCGTTTCGCGATCACGTACCACCGTAAAGAGCGCGGCAAGATCGCCTCACGCCTCGATTCGATTCCCGGCGTCGGTCCAGAGCGGCGCAAAGCGCTCCTGCGCGCGTTCGGCAGCGTGAAGGGCGTCGCGGCCGCGAGTACCGCGGAAATTGCCGCGCTTCCGGGCTTCGGGCCCGAGTTGGCCGAGATCGTGTCGCGCGCACTGCGGGACACTTCCACGCCGGACCCGTGACCGTCCGGATGACCGACGCGTCCGCCGCGGAGTGTCGATCCGCGCATGGGCTCGGACTCCTTCGGGCAGGGGCTGTCGATTCGGGGCGTAGAGCGGCGACGGCCCGATCCTCTTTTCGAGTCGTCGATGGGAAGGCGGGGACGGGCGGTGATCTCGGTTTCCACGGCGCTCACGTCATGGCATGGGAAGGACGAGTCGTGCGAGTGGACGTCGCGCACCCGCGCGGGCATCGTGAGCGAACTCGGCAACGAGGTTCGCCTTGTCTTGGATCCCCCCGCATCATCCTCGGCCTGTCCACACCGTGAACGCTCGCTCGCGCGTTCCAGCGTTCGCTTGCGAGGCGCACGGGTCTGGCTGACCTTGTCTTTCCGTGGAAGTCCGCGTGACGCCCGCTCGAAAGCTTCCCCACATGCTGCTGTTCCCACGCTCGCTCGCCGCCCTCGCTTTCCTCGTCTGCTCCGCATCGGCGCAGGAAAAACCCGCCGCTCCGCGCGCCTCGCGCGCACTGCTCGTGGGTTGCACCGAGTATCCGTACCTGAAAGAAGCGGGAGCCGTCCCCGGTTCGAACACGATCGAGCTGCGCGGCCCCGCCAACGACGTCGAGCTCTTCGCGCGCGCATTGCGTGAGGTGTACGGGGTCCCCGACAGCGCGATGACGCGCCTCGCCGGTTGGCCCGACGACGAGAAGGCGCGGCCCACGCGGGACAACATCCAGCGGGCCTTCCAGAAGCTCGCGAACGACGCGAAGCCCGGCGAGTGGGTCGTCATCTTCCTGGCCGGTCACGGATCGCAGCAGCCGAGTTCGCGCGCGAGCCTGGACGACGAGACGGACGGCCTCGACGAGATCTTCCTGCCCTCCGACGTGCGTCCCGCTCCGGACGGGGCCAAGGTGCCGAATGCGCTGGTCGACGACGAAGTGGCGCTGCTCCTCGCCGCGATCCAGAAGAAGGGCGCCGAGATCTGGTTCGTCGTCGACGCCTGCAACTCCGGGACGCTCTTGCGCGGCGGCGACCACCGCGTGCGCGGATTGCCCGGGGACAAGCTGGGCGTGCGCGGGACCGCGCGGCCGAGTTCCGTGGCCCCTGTGACAGACGCCTCGCCGGCACCGCGCGCGCCAACGGTCGGAATCGCGGCGTTCTACGGCGCGCAGAGCTTCGGTTCCGCGCCCGAGATGGAGTTGCCCGAGGGCGCGAGCGACGCGCGGCCGCAAGGGCTCTTCACGTTCTTGCTCGCGAAGGAGATGCGGCGCGTCGGAGCGAGCGCGACGTACGGCGAACTCGCGCAGCGCGTGATCTCCGCCTATCAAGCCTTCCCGTGCCACCTCACGGTTCCGATGGCGCAGGGCGATCTCGATCGCCCCGTCGGCGGCGGCGAGCGCGTCGCGGATCCGCCGATCCTCGTCCAGTTCGGGAACGGCGCGCCGCGGTTGAACCAGGGGATTCTCGGCGGGATCGAGGGCGGAACCATCCTGGGCGTGATGGCGGACGGAGATGCGCCCGACGCCGCGCCGATCGCCGAGGTCGAGGTCGTCGACGCGACCACGTACGACGCGGAATGCGTGCTGCGATCCGGTACGGCTCCGACCGAACCGACCACGCTGCGCGCGCGCGTCCTTCGGCGTCCGGTGGGGGATTTCACGCTGGCGATCGCGATCGAGTCGTCGAGCGGGGCACCGCTCGGCCTCGATGCGCTGCCCGAATCCGTGCGCGTGCTGTTCGACGCCGCAGCCGGCCAGTTCCGCGTCACGACCGTCCGCGGGGAGGCGGATTGGCGGATCGTGGTGGACGGAGCGCTGATGCACTTGCGAGCCAAGTCGAGCATCGGTTCGCCCGACGTGCTCGATCTCGCGCCCTCGAAGGTCCCGCTGATCCTCCATCGCATCCGACGCGCGTCGGGGATGCGACGCGTGTGCGGACTCTTCGGTGCGCCCGATCCGTCACTCGACGTCTGGGTCGAGCGACGCGAGCGCGGATCGAGCGCCGTCCGGCGCTTGGAAGCCGGCGCCGGCATCGCTCCCGGTGACGAGATCCGCGTCTGCCTGAAGAAGTCGGGCGGCGGGATCGTCGACGCGAACGTCTACTACATCGACGCGAACTACGGCATCCAACGTCGGTTCCCGCTCGACGATCGATCGCCACGACTCGAACCCAAGGCGGGAGCGGAGTTCGAGATCGTGCCGTGGACGCGCGTCACCGACGACGGGCTCGGCGTCGAGAGCCTGTGGGTCCTCGCCGTGCCGCGCAAGCCGTCCGATCCGGTGCTCGCGTTGCGCGACCTGTCGCAGGATCCGACCACGACGCGCGGGTGGAGCGAGGAGAAAGCGACGCGCGGCCTGTTCGAGGAACTGCTCGCGGAACCGGCGACCCGTGGGATCGCGGCCGCGAGCGCGGAGCCGACGAAAAAGGGGTTCGTGTTCCAACTGCCCCTGCACACCGCGTGGCCCGAGCTCGGACCTCCGCCGTGGAAATCGACCGATCCGGCGCAGACGGAGGCTCTGCACCCGTTCCTCGCGCGCCTCCCCGTGAGCTTCGAACCCGGGCCTTGCTTCGAGTTCGCGACGAGCCCGGCGGGCGGCGCGCGACAGGACATCCTCCTCTTCGGCGACGACGGCGGGCCGCGCGCGGTGCTCGTCGACTTCACCGCCCGCTCGGCCAGCGCCGCAGCGAAACCGTCCGATTTCGAGCCCGAAGCGGCCTTCCTCTTCCTCCCCGACGGACGTCGGCTGGCGCTCTACGACCGACGGGATCACGGCGCGTTCGACTTGGCGCTCCTCGACGCGGACGGCGACGGGAACGCCGAGACGAGGTGGACTCGCGACGGCGAGGAGTGGATCCTCCACGAGGGCGTGCGCACCCCCTGGCTCTCCCAGACCCACATCGCGACCGTCGTCGGCAAGGAACCCAAAGACGCGCCGCTCGCCTCGGCTCGACTGTCGGTCCTCGCCCGCGGAAGTCGTCCCTAGAAGATGCCGTGTTCGTTCCGCCCCCGTTCGCATCTCCAAAGAGCCGCATGAGAGCCTCCGCACTCGCCCCCCTGTCGTTGGCAGCCCTCGCTGCCCTCGGCCTCGCCGCCTGCACCGCGCCGGCCTTCTATCGCGAAACGCGCGCGATCGACCAGCGTGATGCGGGATCGGTGCACGTCACGGTCCTCGCCGTCGCGCCGTGGTCGCACTACGTCGACGCGCTGTCGCCGCGCTTCACGCTGACGGCGGACGAAGCGGTCGGTCGCGTGATCCGCGACACGCGCCAGAGCCTCGAGTCGCGCCAGAGCTCGGTGTCGACCTCCGTGTCGGCCACCCAGTCGCCCAGCATCTTCGGCGCACCCACCGGCCCCGAGCCGATCAAGTCGTCGACGTTCGCAGCGGTGCCCGACAGGCTCGAAGGCCCCGACGCGATGATGGAGGTCTGGAACGCGAACTCGCTCTACCAGGAAGTCCAGATCTTGAACCGCGTGCTGCGCGACGCCGTGATTCCGACCGGATTCCGGCCGTATCTCGTACGTTTGCAAGTGAGCCTCATCCCACGTCGTCGTCACCAGCCGTACGACGCGTACACGACGCTGTCCTTCTTCGCGCCGGAGAATCAGGACGCGGTCGGCGGTGGTGGTGGAGCTCCGGTCGTGCGCGCGGCGCCGGGCGTTTCGCTGCGTGACGCAGGTTCGAGCGGCACGTCGACCGGCGGAACGGGCCCCGTCGTCCTGCCCTTGCTCGTCACGGACAACTTGGAGTCGTCACTGGTCTCGCGCTCGCAACAGGACATCCAACGCATCGCTCTGTCGTTGCTCTCCTTGCCCGGCGATTTCGCGGGCAAGCTGACGGCCGATCTCTTCGCGAACGAATTCCAGGGTCAAGTCGCGGGCCGCGACCTGAACAGCCTGTTGACCGTGGCGCGCGTGTCGCCGAACACGTTGCGCGTGCGCATCGGCGCGATGGCCGAGTCGACGGCCGACTACGCGATGGTGCCGCGCAATCACAACGTGACGCTGCTCGTCATGGT
>CAZKIY010000241.1:0-1752 GCA_964552875.1 uncultured Planctomycetaceae bacterium | reverse complement strand
TTCAACTGACACCATCGTCAATCTGTCAGCGCGGCAGGAGGATCAGGATGGGCTCGTCGCTCGCGAGCGGGATTTCGATCGCGCGGCTCGCGCGTCCGTGCGTCGCGTCGGAGGCGTTGATGCGCCAGCGGCCGCGTAGGAGCGTCGTGATGGCCGCGCTGCCGTCTTCATCCAGCGTCACGCCGAAGCGACCGCCCTCGAGACCGATGCCCTCGAGTCGTGCGCCGCTCGCCGGACCGCCGTCGGCGCGTTGCACGCGGAAGCTCGCGCTGTGGAGTTCGACGCGGATGGGCTCGAGCACGAAGGGTCCGTTCTTCGCGTCGATCGCGATCACCGGCACCCACGGGTAGATCGCATCGCCGACGAACAGGCGGTTCGCGACATGCGGCAGCGCTTCGAGCGCGAACGCGCCCGCCGCGTCGGTGCGCGCGCGAGCATGCGCCTCCTTCCCGGGGTTGTCGTCCCGCAGCAGGATCGGCACGCCTTCGACCGGAGCGCCCTGCGCGTCGACGAGGAGTCCGCGCACGAAGAACGTCGGGTGGAGCACGATCCGGGGCCAAGTCGTGTCCGTGGCCCGCGATGTCGACACGACGCCCTCTCCACGCAGACTCCCACTGCGCACGACGACCATCACCTCTCGGCCCGACTTCGGCACGAACGAAGCGGGCAGCGCTCGTTCGACACGCGGACCCTGCGCGGAAAACTGCTCGGGTGCTGGCGCGCGTCCCGGATCGCCGAACTGGATGCTGCAATCGACCTCCAAACCGATGTCCGCGGGCTGGCCTGCGGCGTCCACGACCTCGAAGCGCAGCAGCGAAGGCCGATCGTCGGCCGTCGTCGAACTCGGCTCCGATCCCAACTCCATCGCGGGGGCGCGATCGCTCGCTTCGGCGATCGGGATCGGCGCATCGGCCTCGGTCGCCGCGAGTGTCGTCGGTTGCCGATCGGGTGGGCGCCTCGGTTCCGCGTCGGAGGACAGCACGAGCCACGCGACGGCCCCCACGAGGACGAGTGGGATGACGAGAAGCAGCGCGTGCGCTGCGCGACCCCGGCGCGTCCGCGACGCCGGTGTGCGGCTCGCGCGAAGCCCTTCTAGGCGCGCGATCGCCAGGTATGAAGGAATCAGCATGTGGCGCTGCCCGCCTTCTCTTCCGCCCTTGCGCGCTCAACCATCCTCGGGTTCGAATCAACCGACTTCAGCATCGAGTGGGAAGATAGTCGACACGTTCGACAAGTCGCGCCACCTTCGAGACCCGATCCGTCACCGCCTTCTCCATGAGCCACACCCAACACCCGCTCCTCTGCGCTTCGACCGCGCTCGGACTCGCCGCCCTCGCCGCCTGTTCGAACAGTAACTCGTCGAACTCCAACCCGCCGCCCACGTCCGCCGCCACCGGGACCTACGATTCCGCGGTCGCCATCCAGTGGAACGAGACGCTCTACCGAGCTGTGCGCGACACGAGCACGAACCCGCCGCGCGCCGCGCGCGTCTACGCCTACACCGGGGTCACGCTCTATGAAGCGGTCGTGCACGGCATGCCCGGCTACCAGAGCCTCGAGGGCCAGCTCAACGGCCTCACAGCGGCGACGTTGCCCGATCCCGATGCCGGAGTCGTGTACGACTGGGCCATCGCCGGGAATCGTGCTCTGTCCCTCGTGTCGGCCGGGTTGATCACCGGTGGAGCCGCGGCGTTCACCGCGCAAGAGGACTCGCTGCTCGCGACGCTTTCCACGGGCGTGGACGACGCTGTC
>CAZKIY010000240.1:2150-6376 GCA_964552875.1 uncultured Planctomycetaceae bacterium | reverse complement strand
CGCGGGAACCAGTGGAGTCCGAGCGCCGCGTGGAGTCCGGCGAGGACGAGGACGAGCTCGCCGAGAGCACTCATGCCGCGGCGTTCAGCTGGTCTCGCCTTCGGTCGACTTCTCGCTGCTGCGACCGCTGACGAAGCCCCACAGCTTCTTGCCCGCCGCGCCGAGCGCGACCAAGCCCGCGACGATGAACTTCCAGAATTTCGCGAGCAATCCAGTCTTTGCTGCGACGGCCGCGCCGCCACCGAGGACGAGCGCCGCCAGTCCGTACTCGGCTACCTTGTCGCCCGCCGAGAACTCCGCGTACCGCTGACCGTCCGTGTACTCGAACGAGTCGATGACTTTCTCGAACTCCGGCAACGCTCCGTCGAGTGCCTCCGGCGCGAGCACGAGATCGACGTTCATGACGCCGTGCCGACCGAGGACGCGCACGGACCAGTTGACGCTCTCGCCGCCGCTGTGCGCGCGCGCGTGCGTCGCCCACGTCAGGTTCTGCGTGCGCGGATCGTAGAACGGCTCGCGCTTCCAGCCGACGAGTTCGATCGTCTCCCACCCGCGCGACTTGCGCAGCTCGTTGCCGTGCTCGTTGCTCTCCTTCATCGAGGCGAGGAGCGCATCCGCGTCGAGATCGCCCTGGTCCTCGTCCTTCACGTAGCCCGACTCGGCGAACTCGAAGACGACGAACCAGCTCTGGCCCTCCTCCTCGGAATCGTTGGCGAGAAGACCCAGCTCGCGACCGTTGGTCGGGTTCTCCATCGCTTCGAGGAGCATGCGGGCCCCGTCAGCGCCGGTGAATCGGAAGCCTTCGGGCACGGCGACCTTGGCGCGGTCACCGAGGATCCCCTCGCCCGGCCCTTCGACCCACTGGATCGAGTCGAACGGCGACGCCATTTCGGGCGGCGTCTCGGGCGTGTCCTGGGAGGACGACGTGGGCAGAGCGAGTGCGAGCGTGAGGAGGGCTGCGTGCATGGTGGCGATCGGACCGGGGGGGGGAAGAGCGGGCGGAGTCTAGCTGTGCGAGGCGCTGGACTCGATGGTGGGGACGCGCTGGAGCGAGCGGCAAGGATTCGTCAGCGCACGCTCGGCCGATAAGCGTTCACGGCCGGCGCGAACTCGGCCGCGGCGATCTCGGCGATCTTCGGCAACACTTCCGGCGGCGCGTCGGCGAACACGTAGAACTTCCACAGGTTCCTGTAGCTCGCCTCGAGGTCCGCGAGTCGCGGCACGCGCGCTTGGAACTGCGACAGCGGCGCGACACCCGCGACTCCCGGCCAGCGCACGTGCATGCCGGCTTCCTTGAGCTGCATCGCGCGCGCGGGGCAGTACACGATCACGTCGACGTCGCGGCCGGTCGCGAAGCGCGCGAGGTCGGCGATACGCGCTTCGACGTCTTGACGTGCTTGCGCGCCGCCGGGAGCGAAGAAGCGCGCGACCAAACTCTCTTGGTGCGCGGCGTTCTCGTAGCGCGGGAACACGCACACGCGCTTCGGCAACCGGCGCTCGCGGAAGCGCGTCACGAGGCTCCGCACGCGCTCCTTCACCGCTCGCGGCGACTTCTCGACGCGGCGCTCCAACAGTTCGAGCACCGACGCGTCCGTCTCGGCGTAGAAGTCGGATTCCTGCACGACGCCGGCGGCGAGCGCGAGCTCGACCGCGCGCGCAACGAGAGCACCCGCGGCGACCTTCGCGTGGTGGTAGTACACGCGCTCGGAGAAGTGGTAGCGCGCTTCGAGGAGGCGCACGACTTCCGAGAGGATGTCCTCGCGCAACAAGTCGTGCTTGGCCAGATCGACGTAGAGGTTCTGCGTCGCGCGATCGACCTTGAGATAGCCGGTGACGCGCGGATCGATCGCGAGGCGCAGCCCCGTGAAGTACGCGTCGCGCGCCAAGTAGTCCAGGATGTCCGACGCCAGCGTTCCGCCCACGATTTGTTGCCAATACGGCGGCACTTGCGCGGTGCGACCGCCGGCTTCGAGGATCCCGAGGACGTCCTCGACGACGCCCTGGTCGCGCAGCACTTTCCCGAGCGCGGTTCGCGGACCGAGCATCGCTTGGAAGCGATGCGGCAAGTCGTGACGACCGAAGATCCCGTCCTGGTCCTCGATGCTGTGCCCGAACGGCACGTGCGTCACGTCGTGGACGAGTGCTCCGATGCGGATGACGCGCGCTTCTTCCTCGCCGATCGCGACGCTGCCGGCCGGATCGAGCTCGAAATTGCGGTTCACGGCCTCGATCACGCCGCGCGCCGTGTGCAGCGAGCCGATCGAGTGATCGAAGCGCGTGTGCAACGCGCCGGGGAACACGAGGTACGCCGTGCCGAGTTGGCGCACGCCGCGCAACCGCTGCATCTCCAACGTGTCGAGGATCCGCATCTCCTCGTCGGTGAGGTGCACGTCCCCGTGCACGGGGTCGCGGATCACGCTGGTGCGGCGCCGGGCGGACATCGGGGCGCAGAGGATAGCCCGAACCGGCTCAGCGGTCCGCACGCTCGCGCAGGTTCGCTTTCACCACGTCGGGCAACACGTCTCCGCGCAGTCCGAGCAAGGCTCCTTCGAGCGCGTACAGCAGGTCCACGCTCGCGCGCCGGCCGTTCGCGCGCACGGCGCGGAACGTCGCGACGGATCCGAGACGTTCGAGGTCTCCGCGGGTCGCGACGCCGACTTCGCGCAACCAACGCCGCGCGGCCGGCCCGACGTTCGGGATCCGCATGCGCAGGATCGACATCGTGGGGTCGGGCTCAGCGCTGGAAGCAAAGCGTGAGCGCTTCGAGCGGCGGGCGACGCGTGTGCGCGAGGCTTCGAGTGCGCGCAGTGTCCACGCACGCAGATCGTGATCGCTCGCCTGCACACGATCCGGCACGCGCCAGTACGTGCCCATCGACGCCTTGTCCGGGAATGGCTGGAACGGACGGCTACCGGCTTCGACGTATTCCGTCCGACTCGCGTCGTCGACCCGGAAGTAGAGCTCGTCATCGGCCACGATTCCGAAGAAGACGCCGGCGAGGTACAGCCCGTGCCCGCCGAACATCGGGCGCGCGCGTACTGCGCCGACTGGGGCGAGCCTTTCGACGATCTCCTCGATGCGCGGATCGGACATGTGTTGCTACCGGACCCGAGGATCCTTCGGGAGTGCCGCCGACGGAAGTCTCTTGGAGGTTTCTTCCGAGGAACCCCGGCCCATCCGTTCGATTCGTGTCGAACTCGACGGCCGGGGACGACGACGGAGTGCTCACGGTTACGATTCGGCGTCGTACTCGCTGCAACGGAACCGCCATGACCCTGATCGCTCTCCTTCTCGCCGCAGTCCCCGCCCTCCCCTTCGAAGACGACGAGTTTCCCGATGGGAACAAGCTCGTCCAGGTCGCGCTCCTCGCCGATCACGAAGCCGTGGAGCCGGGTGGAACACTGACGCTCGCCGTGCGCTACACGATCGAGCCGAAGTGGCACGTGTACTGGGAGAACCCCGGCGATTCCGGCTTGGCGACGCGCGCGAAGTTCACAGCGCCGGAAGGCTGGAAGGTCGGTGACGTCCGCTTCCCCGCGCCGCATCGCCACGAACTGCCGGGAGACATCACCACGTTCATCTTCGAGCGCGAGCTCATCCTCCTCGCCGACGTGACGATTCCTGCAGACGCGAAGCCCGGATCCAAGGTCACGATCGGCGTGGAGGGCAGTTGGCTCGTCTGCACCGACTTGTGCGTGCCCGGATCGGGCAAGGCGAGCGTCGAGATCGCCGTCGCCGACGCGGGAAAGACTGTGAACGACAAGGTGTTCGCGGCCGCGCGCGCGCAGTTGCCGAAGCCCATGGCCGAGCTCGCGAAGGCGCGCATCACATGGTCCGGCACCGAGGCGGA
This sequence comes from uncultured Planctomycetaceae bacterium, assembly GCA_964552875.1. Taxonomy (GTDB): domain Bacteria; phylum Planctomycetota; class UBA1135; order UBA1135; genus JAEUHZ01. Next base: position 2,526 of record CAZKIY010000240.1, on the reverse strand, counting down.
ACCGCGCTTGACGATCGTCGTGCCGGGCGCGAACTCGGTCGAGTACTTCCCGCTCGACGTCGAACCGGTGAAGCTCGCGGGTCGGACGGCCGATGCCGGGAAGAGCGGCGCGACGTTGCGCGCGAACTTCGAGTTCGAGCGCAAGGACCCGAAGGACGAGCCGCGCATCCGCGGCGTCCTCACCGTGACGACCGACGCCGGTGTCACGAACTACCGAATCGATCACCTGTTCGTCCCGCCGTCGGCGGGACAGTGAATGACCCAGAGAAAGAGAAAGATTCCCGCATGAAGATTTCGACGTGGCGGTTCGCCGCCGTTCTGACGCTGCTCGGTCTCGCTGCCTGCAAGAGCGGGTCGCGCGAAACCGCGGCAACGC
>CAZKIY010000240.1:0-2050 GCA_964552875.1 uncultured Planctomycetaceae bacterium | reverse complement strand
CTGACGGACCTTTCCGGCAAGACTCACAAACTGTCGGATTACCGCGGCAAGACCGTCGTTCTCGAGTGGTTCAGCCCCGCGTGCCCTTACTGCGTCTATGCGTACGCGGAAGGCCCCCTCGCCGAACAGCCGAACCGGCTGAAGAGCGAGGGTGTCGTGTGGCTCGCGGTGAACTCGCAGAACGAGAAGCACCAAGGAGCGAAGGCCGACAAGAACATGGCCTTCGTCGAGAAGCACGGCATGAAGTCGCCGATCCTCATGGATCCGTCGGGCACCGTGGGTCGCGCCTACGGCGCGAAGACCACGCCGCACTGTTTCGTGATCGACGCCAAGGGCGTCCTCGTCTACGGCGGCGGCCTCGACAACGCACCGGCCGGCAAGGTCGACGGTGACGCGAAGCCGATCAACTACGTCGATGCCGCGATCGCCGACCTCAAGGCGGGACGCGCGGTGGCCACGAACTCGTCACGGGCCTACGGTTGACCCGTGTCGTACGCGAAGCCGTAGTTCACGGCTTCAGAACGGAACAGCGCGGCGCCGAGCGTGAGCTCGGCACGCGCTGTTCTCATTCCATCGGCACGAATCGCGCGAGCACGCGTGCATGCAGCAAGGCAGCGAGTTCCTTGCGATCGCCGGCGCACACCCGACCCTCGCCGAACTCGATGCGCGCGCGGATGCGGTCCAACGCTAGGAAACGTGCGGCTTGGACTTGGATCGGCTCCTCGTACCAACACACGGAACGCGACGGCGGCGGATCGCCCGGGTCGACCTCGTACCGAATCGCCGCCCACGCGCACGGCGCGCCGAGACGAGCCGGTGGATCCAAGAGAGGCGGTCGGAACGGGCGCACGACGCTGCCGTCCGAGTTCGAGCCTTCCGCGAACAGGACGATGATGCGCGCGTCGGCCAGCGCAGCTCCGATCGCGGCATTCACGGCCGGAATCGAGCGCTTGTCCGTGCGGTCGATGAAGATCGTCCCCATCTTCGCCGCCATGAATCCGACGAGCGGCCAACTTCGGATCTCGTGCATCGAGACGAAGGCCGGAGCTTCCAGCACGGCGGCGAGCGTCAGGATGTCCGCGTAACCGATGTGGTTCGTGACGAGCACGCACGGCCCGCTCGGTGGCGTACCGACCACTTCGATCTCGATGCGGCCGATGCGGCACAGCGATCGCGCCCAGCCCTGGAAACAACGCACGCGCCACGCTCGGGATCGCTCGGGGCCGTGGTGGAACGGACTCGCGATCATCCATTGCATCGATTGCAGCAGCGTCGCACCGATCCCGAGGCCCAGTCGGCCGACGCGTCGCACCATGCGCAACGGAAGTCCGGCGCGATACCGGTCGATCGTCTTCTTCGGATCGGTCATCGGCGCGGGATCCTCCGGGGCCGGGGGCACCGCCGCAAGGAGGGCCCGGGCAACGAGCCCATGACCCGGGAAACGGCCTGCTCCTGAGGACCAGCTCCGCGCGCCGACTCTCGATCCGGGCTCCGGAGCGTAGGCTGTGCGCAACCACTGGAGATCCTCGATGAAAACCCTGATCGCATCCGCCCTCGCTCTCGTCGTCCTGTTCGGCTCGGCCATGTCGGTTCCAGAGACGCCGAGCGAGGCGCCGAAGGGCGCATCCATAACCGCCGCCGAGAACGCGGAGATCCTGCGCACGCAGAAGCCCTCATATCCCCTCACGAAGTGCGTGGCGAGCGGTCGCGAGCTCGATGCCAAGGCGATCGACGTCGTCTATGACGGCCGTCTCGTCCGCTTGTGTTCTGGGGATTGCAAAGCCACTGCGGAGAAGGACAAGGCCGCGTGGATCGCGAAGATCGACGCCGCCGTCATCGGCGCGCAGAAGCCGACGTATCCGCTCGCCACGTGTCCGATCTCGGGCGAGAAGCTCGGCGCGAAGGGTGAACCGATCGACGTGGTGAGCGGGACGAAGCTCGTCCGTCTGTGCTGCACGGGCTGCATCCCCGCGTACGAGAAGGACGTCGCCGCCGCGATGGCCAAGGTCGACAAAGCCTGGATCGATGCGCAGGTCGCCACCTATCCGCT
>CAZKIY010000239.1:4332-6380 GCA_964552875.1 uncultured Planctomycetaceae bacterium | reverse complement strand
GACACCGTCCTTGCCCGCGGGCCGGGTTCACCGCTACCTTGTCGCGCTTCTCGCGCCACATCCCGGCGCCCCGGTCACCCATTTCGGGCCGCCGCGGATCCCTCGACCTCTAGAAAAGACTCCCACGTTCATGGCGCCCGCCTGGACCCGCATCAAGCAATTCGAGATCGACCCGGCTGAGCTGGAATCGAAGATCCTGTCCGCTCTCGGCGGCATCACCACCGAGAACTTCGAGGAGCAACTCAAGACCTCGATCAAGGACATCAAGCCTGGATCGATCGTGATCGCCACCGTCGACTCGGTGGATGAGCGCACCGGCACCGTCGTCATGGACGTCGGTGGCAAGTCCGAGGGGCAGATCCCGATCTCCGAGTTCGGCGAGATCCTCCCGAAGATGGGGGAGACCTACGAGGTCTTCTACGAGGGGCTCGACGACTCCGACACCGCGATGCTCTCGAAGCGTCGCGCCGATCGACTGCGCGCGTGGGAGCGCGTCTCGACGAAGTACAACGAAGGCGACGAGATCCAGGGCATCTGCACGCGGAAGATCAAGGGCGGTCTGCTCGTCGACGTCGAAGGCGTCAACGTGTTCTTGCCCGCGAGCCAGGTCAACCTGCGTCGTCAGCACGACATCGGCGACTTCCTGGGCGAGCCGGTGCGCGCGCGCATCATCAAGATCGACACGGAGCGCATGAACATCGTCGTGTCGCGCCGCAAGCTCCTCGAGGAGGAGCGTCAGAAGCAGAAGGAATTCCTGCTCAACGACATCCAGGACGGCCAAGTGCGCAAGGGCATCGTCAAGAACATCGCCGACTTCGGCGTGTTCGTCGATCTCGGCGGCATCGACGGTCTGCTGCACATCACGGACATGTCGTGGGGCCGCATCAACCATCCGAGCGAGATGGTCAAGATCGACCAGGAGATCGAAGTCGTCGTCCTGCGCGTGGATCAAGATCGCGAGCGCATCGCGCTCGGCCTCAAGCAGCGCACGGCCAGCCCGTGGGAAGGCATCGAGGCGCGCTACCCCGTCAACAGCAAGCACAACGGGGAAGTCGTGAACATCATGTCCTACGGCGCGTTCGTGAAGCTCGAGGACGGCGTCGAAGGCCTCGTCCACATCTCCGAGATGTCCTGGACGAAGCGCATCAATCACCCGAGCGAGATCGTCAAGGTCGGCGACAAGGCTCACGTCGTCGTGCTCGAGTTCAACCACGCGAAGCAGGAAATCAGCCTCGGCATGAAGCAAGCCGAGATGAACCCCTGGGATCTCGTCGAGAACCACTACCCGATCGGTACGGTCATCGAGGGCACGGTTCGCAACCTCACCAGCTACGGCGCGTTCGTCGAGATCGAAGAAGGCATCGACGGCCTGCTGCACGTCTCGGACATGAGCTGGACCAAGAAGGTCACGCACCCGAGCGAGATGGTGAAGAAGGGCGACAAGCTCCAGTGCGTCGTCCTCTCGGTCGACCGCGAGAAGAAGCGCATCGCGCTCGGCAAGAAGCAACTGCACGCCGACCCGTGGCTCGAGACGATCCCGGCGAACTACCACGTCGGCGATCTCCTGTCGGGCTACGTGACGAAGATCACCAACTTCGGCGCGTTCGTGAAGCTCGAGGACGACCTCGAAGGTCTGCTGCACATCTCCGAACTGTCGGACTCGAAGGTCACGAACGTCGAGGACGTGCTCAAGATCGGCATGAAGGTCGAAGTGCGGGTCATCCGCGTCGACGTCGAGGAGCGCAAGATCGGTCTCTCGTTCGTCCACTCGGACTTCGAGGAGAACGAGAACATCCTGAAGCTCGCGGCCGAAGCGCCGCCGGTGCCGGTCGAGGGCGCGGAAGCGCCGGTCGAGCCGAAGCCGAAGAAGGAGAAGAAGCCCAAGGCCGAAGCGCCGAAGACCGAGGCTCCTTCCGCCGAACCTGCTCCCGTGGAAGAGCCGACCTGATGAACGAGGTCCTGCGCGCCTCGGTGCGTGGGTCCGCGGACGGCGCGGCGCGGGTTCGTCCCGCGCCGCGCCGTCCGTTCGTTCCGGGTCTCTTCGTGGC
>CAZKIY010000239.1:1637-4232 GCA_964552875.1 uncultured Planctomycetaceae bacterium | reverse complement strand
CGGCGCGGGTTCGTCCCGCGCCGCGCCGTCCGTTCGTTCCGGGTCTCTTCGTGGCCGCGGCCCTGGCGGCGTTGGCCTTCGTCGGCTGCGCCAGCGCGGAGGACGGGGAGCGCGAGGCCTCGGTCGCACGCGCGATCGAGCGACTCGACGCCGCGTTGCGCGACGGGGACGACGCGGAAGCCCGCGCGGCCGCGGCGCAGATCCGCAAGCTCGGCGCGCGCGGCTCGGCGCGCGACCAGGCGGACGAGGCGACACTCCTCCTCGACTCCCGCGTGGAGCCGCGACTCGAGCCGGCGCTGCTCGCCCTGGGTGCGGCGCTGGCCGACGACGACGTGATGCTCGCTCGTGCGGTGCTCGCGCGACTCTTCGCGCTGGAGCCCACGGGTGCGGCGCTCGATCTCGCGCGCGCGTACGAGAGGATCATCGACGGTCGTGAGGCGCTGCAGGGACTCGATCTGCGGATGGAGTGCGTCTGGTCCCCCGATCCGGCGCGACCCGGCGCGGGAACGTGCCTCGTCCGCTTGGCCGCGCGCTCGAAGGACGGGATCGCGCGCCAACTCGTGCCGGGGCCCGCGACCGTGGCGTTCACGGCGCTCACGATCGATGTGCGCGGATTGTCGAGTCAAGGCGCGGAAACGCGCTCGTTCGACGAACTCGCGCAGGTCGAGATTCCCGCCGAAGGGACCGGCATCGTCGAGCTCGCGGCCGTTCCGCTCGAATTGCCCGTGGATGCACGCGCGCTGCGACTCACGGCCGAGCTGCGGCTGCGATCGGGTTCCGTGCGCGTCGGAGAGCGCGCGTTGCCTGCGCAGCGCATCGACGTCCGTGACGGCGAACTCGTGCTGCTGACCGGACGACTGCTGGGCCTCGGTCCGGCGGCACTGGGCGAAATGCAGACCGCGGCGCTCGATCCGGATGCGCGGCCGGAGGACTTGCTCGAGATCGCGCTGCGCGTGCGGCGCGAGGACCGCGAGGCCGTGCTCGACGACTTGGCGCCCCTCGCTACGGACCTCAATCAGGCTCCCCGCGCCGAAAAACTCGCGTCGGCGTTGCGCTGGCTCGCACCCGACGCGCACGGCGGTGGAGACGGCGCGACGTGGTCGAGCTGGCTCGAAGCGCGTGCGCAGGATCGACGTGAGAGCCGTCGTCGCAGCGAGCCGGTCCTGCCGCGCGGCTTGCGCCCGAACCTCGCCGGGCAGTAATCGTGACCAAGCAGTAATCGTGACCAAGCCGTGATCGTGACCAAGCCGTGATCGCGGCCGAGCCTTGATCGCGCGCCGTCGCGCGCGACACTCGCGCCACCCATGGAAACCCCGGACACGAATCCGCGCGTTGCGCACGAACTCTCGGTTTTCCGCCGCGGTGTCGTCGACCTGATCGATGCCGAGGAGCTCGAGGCGCGCATCCGCGCGAGTCACGCGAGCGGTCGCCCGCTGCGCGTGAAGTTCGGCATGGACCCGACGAGCGCCGACCTCCACGTCGGCCATGCGGTACAGCTCATGAAGCTGCGCGCGATCCAGGAACTGGGTCACACGATCGTCTTGATCGTGGGCGATGCGACGGCGATGGTCGGCGATCCCTCGGGGCGCAACAAGCTGCGCCCGCCGCTGTCGCGCGCGGACATCGACAAGAATCTCGCGACGTACGTCGATCAAGCCGGCAAGGTGCTCGACATGTCGGCCACCGAAGTGCGCCGCAATTCGGAGTGGTTCGATTCGATGCGCTTCGAAGACGTCTTGCGCCTGCTCGGTCGCGCGACCGTCGCGCGCATGCTCGAGCGCGACACGTTCGAGAAGCGGATGTCGGAGAACGAGCCGATCGGCGTGCACGAGCTGCTCTACCCGCTCATGCAGGGTTGGGACAGCGTCATGATTCGTTGCGATCTCGAACTCGGCGGGACGGATCAGCTCTTCAACTTGCTGCGCGGGCGCGATCTCCAGGCGCAAGAGGGCCAGGTCGGTCAGATCTGCTTCACGATGCCGCTCGTGAACGGCGCCGACGGCCGCAAGATGAGCAAGAGCTACGGCAACGCGATCAGCTTCCTCGAGCCGGCTTTCGACATGTTCCAGAAGGTCGTGAAGACGGTGCCGGACACGGCGCTAGGCGCCTGGTACATGCTGCTCACGCTCGTGCCGGAGACCGAAGTCGCCACGCTGCTCGCGGGCGATCACCGGGATGCGCAACTCCGGCTCGCAACGGAGATCACGGGCTTCTTCCACGGTGCCGACGCGGCGAAGTCGGCGCGCGACGAGTACGAGCGCCGTGCGCGCGGCGAGGGACCGGGCGACGTCGAGGAGCGACGCTGGCCCAGCGAACACGCGGGGAAATCGCTACCGCTCGCCAACCTGCTCGCTGCCGTGAAGCTCGCGAACACGAACTCCGACGCGCGTCGTTTGGTGCAGCAAAACGCGGTCAAAGTGAACGGAGCGGTCGTCGCGGATCCGCTCCGCGCGTACGCGGAGGGTGACTTGCCCTTGCTCGTGCAGACGGGCAAAGCGCGCTTCGCGAAGATCGTGCGCTGACCCGGCCCTCAGCGCGGGGGCGCCGCGTACGGCACTTCGATGAAGGGCAGCGACGGGTCGTCGAGCTCCACGA
>CAZKIY010000239.1:0-1537 GCA_964552875.1 uncultured Planctomycetaceae bacterium | reverse complement strand
GGCGCCGCGTACGGCACTTCGATGAAGGGCAGCGACGGGTCGTCGAGCTCCACGATGAAGCGTCCGGAGAACCCATCGCGCGGGAGCTCGCCCTCCGCGCGGATCACGATTCGCCACCGCGACGCTCGTCCATCCGTGTCGGGTGAATCGGGCTCGTGATCCGCACGCAGCGTCGTCGACGCTCCGCCCTCGAACCTCACGCCCCGCACGCCGACCCTCGCCCCGGGCACGAGTGCCACGACGGACGCGATCGCGGTGGCGCCGGTTTCGCGCGGAATCGAGAGGACGCGGGGATCGATCACGCAGTCCTCGACGACGATCGCGCGCACCTGGACTTCGAAGTTCTGACCCACGCCCGTCCCGTCGTCCGTCGTCGTGCCCAGCACGACCTTGCCCGAGTGGGGCCCGAGGTTCGAACCCGGATCGGCGCTCACGATGAGCACCCACAGGTTCTCCGAGCCAACCGTCGTCTCGGTGAGCTCGGCGTGGAACGGACCCTCGACGAGCTCGATACCGCGGATCCTCGAGCCGTCGCCGGCGATCTCCGTGGTGACGTCCAGACGCACGCTCTTCCCCGCGGATTGGGGTACGTCCTTGAGCACGCCTTCGGTCGGCGCGGCGCGGAACGCGCGCTTCACGAGCACGTGCAGTTCGAAGGTCAGATACGGCGTGACGTCGGAATCGCAGCGCATCCGCACTTGCGCGAGCTTGTGCTGGTTCGGTCGTTCGACGCGCGTCGTGTCGAGAGCGATGCGGACTTCGAGCGTCGCTCCATCGGGGATCGCGAGGCCCATCGAGCGCGTCTCGAATCCGCCCTCGACGCGCGACCCATCCGCCAGGACGACCGCAGCCTGAGGTTGCGTGCAACCACAGTCGGGGAGCAGATCCTGCAGGACGATCGTGCGTCCTTCGCGGTTCACGAGGCGGTAGGTGTGCTCGATCCGTTCCCCCCACAAGCGATCACCGAAGTCGTGGAAGTAGGGGCGCGCCGCGTCGGCATTCTCGAACACGAGGCCGGGGCCGCTCGAGCGGGGCGTGATCGCGCTCGAGTCCGAACCGCAGCTCGCGAGGATCGACGCGGTGAGAACGAGGAGGACGCGCAGGTGGGAGAGGATGGGGTTCACTCGAAAGGGGCCGGAAGAGCGTGTTCCGACTGCGAACAACGTGCCCGTCGGCGGCGACCGCGGCAAGCACCGGGCGCGAGAACGGTCGTGCGATCCTGCACGCGCCGTGTGCGCTACGGGTATGCTCGGACGCAGTTGGAAGTTCCGCGTTGAAGTTCGCACCTGCGCGCCTCCTGATGTCGTTCCCGGCCGCGATCACGGTGTTTCTCGCGCTCTCGGCGTGCAGGGAGGCGCCACCGCTCGCGCATCCGAACGTCGTCGTGATCCTGGCCGACGACCTGGGCGTGGGCGACGTGGGTTGGAGCGGGCTCGCGACGACTCCGATCGCGACGCCGAACCTCGATCGACTCGCGGCGAGCGGTCTGGTGCTCGAGCAGTTCCGCACCGCGCCGCTGTGCACGCCCGCGCGCGCG
>CAZKIY010000238.1:0-6399 GCA_964552875.1 uncultured Planctomycetaceae bacterium | reverse complement strand
GTCGGCCTCCTGGAGCAGCCTTCGTCTTGCGCCTCGGGAAACCGAGCCCCTACACTGCCGCGCTTCGATTGCCGCGGGCGCGAGCCGGCGGACCTAGTGCCGCCTAGAAAAGGACCCGATGTCGAACGTGGACGAGAAGAAGACGCCCGGCGAGGAACACCTCGACCCGAAGGCGCAAGCCGCGCACCAGGACGACGTGATCATCGCGCCGCGCGGCACGAAGCGCGGCCGCTTCATCATGACGTTCCTGATCGTGATCCTCGTGCTGACGACGTTCACGGTCAGCGATCAGGTCCTGAACGTGTTCGGCGGCGGCGCCGAGGGCAGCGGCTCGTACGTGAGCTGGAAGCGCGCGGACGGTTCGGTGCAGGCGCTCTCGGGTGCTGAGTTCATGGCGGACAAGCGCAAGTTCGCCCCGCTCTTCTTCTTCGCGTTCCCGGGCGTTTCGGATCGCGACATCACCGACGAACAGTTCGCGTCGTTCCTCGTGCTCGAGAGCGCGGCCGCCGAAGCCGGCGTGATCGCGACGAACAAGGACGTCGCCAAGTTCGTCCAGGACAACTTCCCGTCCAAGGAGCAGTACCTCGCCTTCCCGAAGCGCTACGGCATGTCGGGCAAGGAGTTCGAGGACGCGCTGCGTCGCGTGATCCGCTACCGCCGGTTCCAAGGTCTCATCACGGCGCCCGCCGCCGTGCCCGACCTCGTGGCCGTCGAGAAGCGCTGGAAAGCGCAGCACCAGGAATACTCGGCCGATTACGTCGTGTTGCCCGTCGCTTCGATCGAGAACGAGGCGCGCACGCTCGCGCCCGATGCCGCGGGATTGCGCGCGTGGTACGAGGCTCTCCCGGAGGTCGAGAAGAACGCCTACCGCACGAAGGAACAGGCTGCGGCCGAGTTGGCGGCATTCCCGCTCGAAGGCGAGTTCGACGCGTCGGCCTTGCTCGCGAAGTATCCGCGGCCTCCCGACGAGGACGCTGAAAAGGCCGCGCGCGATTTTCATGCGGGCTTCGGCTACGCGCTGTATCGCCGCGAGAAGCCGGAGCCGGGCAAGGACTTCCGCATGGACTTCGACGAGGCCAAGGAGCAGGCTCTCCGTCACGCGCCGATCTACAACTCGCTCCTTGCGTGGCAGAAGAGTCTCGTCGATCGCACCGCCGCAGGTGATGTGCTCGACTTCCCGGCGGAGGCGGCCGCGATCGGCCTCACGTACCGGAACCAGATCGATCCGATCGCGCAGGACGCTTGGACTGCACTGACCGTGCCCTGGATCGGTCAGTACACGCTGCAGCGCATTTTCTCGGCCGAGCAGACGACGGGTTTCTTCCCGTCGGTCGTCGTGGATGCGAAGGGCTTCGTCGTCGGCCGCACGACCGAGCGCGTTCCGCCGGCACTCCCGGACTACTCCGAGGTCGCCGACGCGGTGCTCGCCGGTTGGGCGCGCGAGCATGCCAAGAAACTCGCCGTCGAGAAGCTGGACAAGGTCCGTGACGCACTCGGCGCGCGCCCCGATCCGAACGACGCGACCTCACCGCCGTTCAAGCCCGAAGCCGACCGCGACGCGTTCCTCAAGGCCGTCACGGATGCCGGATTCACCGCGCAGCGTCGCGAGTGGGCCGAGATGAACACGCCTCCGGTGGCGGACGAGGACCCGACCGCGGCGAACTACTTCCGCTCGGCGACGGGACTGCTCACGCACAAGCTCGGCAGCGTTCCGAAGCCCGAACTCGATCGCGCTTCGACGAACGCGTTCCTCGTGCGGCTCGACGGCGTGCGCGACGCGGACGTGTCGAAGATCACGCCCAAGGACCTGCAGGGAATCGGCCTGCAGATGGCCAGCCAGGATCGGCAGTCGTTCTTGCAGTCGGGGATCCTGTCGCGCGACGCGCTCGTGGCGCGCTACGGGCTCGATATGGCGCCGTGGCGAGCGGAAGCGGCGAAGCAAGCCGCGCCGTAAGCTCGAGAGTTCCGGGTTCCTCGCGCCGCGCGTCACGTCGGTTGCGGGCGAGATCCCGTGCTGAGTCCCTACGGTAGTCGCTCAGTACGCACAGCGGCCACGAACGCCGGACCGATCCGCAGCCAACCGGGAGTGTAGGGCGAGGTCCTTCCTGGTCCGAGGCGCTGACTCGGAGAAGCCCGCTGAGGATCAGGCTTCAAGCTGATCCTCCAACGTGGGACGAGCGAGTCGCGCTTCGGTGAACTGAAGAACCGACTCGCACCGAAGCTGTCGTGCACCAGCAACGAGGGCGAAGAGGTCTGCATCTCGAGGAACGAGCCCTCGATCGGCGGATTGACTCGGCGCAGATCCCTCGTCCATCGCGCTGCATCGAGCATCACGAACCCTGCATCCCGGCGACGGCCATGCGCGCTCGGCCCCAGCGTCGTGCAGCTCGAACATCGAGTCGATCCGAGAGTCGATGCAGAATCACGACTCAAGGCTGCTTCGGAGTCGCGCAACGAGCTCTCGACCTACGACTCTGCGATTCCTCGCGCCGCGAGCGGATTCTCAGGCGGCGTGTTCGAGCAGCGGCTCGAGGCTGGCGTCGACGGGAACTCCTCACGACACCACCGACTCGGATCCCGGCGCGGTTGTGTGGACGGATCGTGGAGTGAACTGCGCAGCGCGTTCGCCCCCAGTCTTCAGCCCGACGCCCGCGCATACGCGCGCCGGGCTTTCACTGTGACGAACTCGTCGAGCTCGGGCGCATAGGCCGTCAGCATCCCGCCGTACACGCAACCCGTGTCGAGGCCGAGCGCGACCAGCTTCCCGCCGCGACGCCATGCGCGCGGCAAGGGGCTGGGTGTGTGACCGAACAGGACGAGCTCGGGACCGGCGTAGTCCTCGTACCACCACGGTCGTCCCGGTCCCTCCACGCGGCGCATCGAAGTCAGCGCTTGGATCGAGTCGCGCTCCAACGTGACGCCGGGAGTCCGTCCGGCGTGGACCACGAGGAATGCGCGCCCGTCTTGCGTCCTTGGATTGCCGCGCAGGTCGCCGCCGCGCAGCGCGAAGCCCGAGTGCTGGACGAGGTAGCGCAGGATCTCGGGTCGCCGGTCCTCCTCGACGAGGCACGGCTGTCGACCGTCGCCGTCGAGGTCCTCGGGTTCCAGATCCGGTAGACGAGCCGGCGCGGTCGGCGCGTCCTTGCCGTCCAACGTGCGCGGTGCGAGTCCCGCGCGGCGCAGCACCGCGTGCTCGTGATTGCCGAGCACGAAGCGCGCACCGCGCTCGGAGAGGATCGCGCACACGCCGGCCGGATCCGGCCCGCGGTGGACCAGGTCGCCCACCGAGACGAACTCGTCGTCCGAGCCGAGGCGCAGCAGGTTCACGAGCTCGAGGAGCTCGTCCGCGCAGCCGTGCACGTCGCCGACGATCCAGGTGGTCATTGGTCTCCGAGTGCTCTCTCGACACGCGACGCAGAGAGCAGGAGCGAAACGCGGCGTGGTCCCGCACCTGGGACTGTTGAGGGCCGCGAGGGGAGGCGCTCAAGGAGTCGGAAGCGATTTCCGATCCCGGTATCGAGCCGGTGTTCGTCCGGTCGCTCCATGCACTCCCCCCTGAATCTCGCGGCCTCTCCGCGCGCCCGGACAGCGTTCCTCCTCGCGGTCTTCTGCGCTTGCTCCTCGCAGCGCGATCTCCCCGAGGCCAGCGCGCGCGTCTCGACGCTCTCCAGCGATCTCGCGACCGCGCCGGTAACGCTCGGCCCGGGCGACCTCGTGCGTGTCGGCGTGTTCGGACATCCCGAGCTCTCGACGTCCGTCCTCGCGACTCCGAGCGGCACGCGCGTCGATCCCGAGGGCAACCTCTCGTTGCCGCTCGCCGGGGCCGTGGCTGTGCGCGGTCTCACCGTGAGCGCGGCTCGCGATGCGATCGCCGTCGCTTTCGCGCGCTACGTCAAGGAGCCGCGCATCGACTTGTCCGTCGTCGAGTGGCAAGCGCGACGCTTCTATCTCTTCGGTGAGGTCCAGGCGCCGGGTGCTTACGTCCTCGATCGACCGCTCGATCTCTACCAAGCGTTGAGCCTCGGCAAGGGCTTCACGGCGACCGCACGGCGCGAAGAAGTCGTGCTGCTACGCGGACGTCCCGGCAACCTCGAAGTTCACGTTTTCGACGGCGAAACTCCCATGGTCGAGGGGCTCGTCGCGGTGCAACCCGACGACTTCCTCTTCGTGCGCCGCAGCGGAGCGGGGCGGTTCAGCCATGAAGTGCTGCCGGTTCTGCAAGGCGTCGGGTCCGCGCTCGGCTCCATTGCGACGGTGCTCCTGATCGAGGACCAGCTCAGCGAATGAGCACTGCATTCGATCACCGATCGGCACGCGAGAACCCGCGCGCGCCGAAAGGGGGCGTCACCGTCCACGACCTCGGTCGCCTTGCGGCACGCCGCTGGAAGCTCGTCGGCGGGATTGCTCTCAGCGGTGCGTTGCTCGGAGCGCTCGTGCTCGCCGTGCGCGAGCCGGTGTACCGCGCGACCGCTTCGTTGCAGATCGAGAGCGATCGTCCGGCGAGCGGAATCCTCGGTGATCTCGCCGCTTTGGCGCGACCGCCGCTGGCGAGCTCGGAGATCGAAGTCCTCACCTCACGCTCGATCGCGGAAGCGACGGTCGCGCGTCCGGCCGGTGACGAACTCGTCTCGCCATCCGATCCGCGCGACGTGCGCGCGCTGGGCCTCACCACGGTCGTGGACGACGTCGCTCGCGAGCCGCTCGCGCGACTCGACCTCGGCGCGCGTCGGCCGCCCATGCCGACCGGCGAATCGGCGCGGCTCTTCGCTGCGCTCGATCCAGTCGAAGAAGACGCGCCCAAGGAGATCATCGCCAGCTTCGAAGACCCGCAGCGCGTGCACCTCGAAGTCGCCGGGATCGACGCGTGGTCGCCGTCGTGCGCCGAATCGGTCGAACTCGATTGGGCGCCGGAATCCGTCCTCGAGTTCGCCGGGCTGCGCATCCGGCTCCAAACGCGCGGTGACGTCGTCGGACGCACGTATCACATCGAGCGCTTCGAACCCGACGAGGCGCTCGAGCGTGTGCAGAAGCGCACGCGCGCCGTCGAGACGATGCGCAACAGCGGTGTCGTGGAAGTCACCGTCGACGATTCGGATCCGGAACGCGCCGCGGACACGGTCAACGCGCTGTGCAACGGCTACCTCGCGCGTAGCACGCAGCGCGGCGAGCGTCGTGCCTCGCAGACGCTGGTCTTCATCGACGGCCAGTTGGCCGAGCAGATGCGGAACCTGGCGCTAGCCGAGAAGGAAGTCGTCGCACTGCAGCAACGCACTCCGCGCTCGATCGAGGTCGGGAAGTCGGCCGAAGCGCTGATCGAGCGCCTCAAGGACGTCGAAGTCGAGCGCATGGAACTCGCGCTGTCCCTCTCGTCGTTGCGGGAGGCCGGCGCGATGCTCGACGCGGGCGATCTGTCCGGGCTCGGGCGACTCGGACTGGAATTGGCCGACCCCGTCGCGGCAGCCTACGTCGAACAAATCGCGGCCTTGCAAGGCCAATCCGCAGTGCAAGGACGCAGCGACGCGGGCACGTGGCGCGCGATGGTCCAGGCGAAATCCGCGGAGCTTCAGCTCGCGGCGGATGCGCTCGACGTCTCTCGCGCCGCACTCACGGACGCGCTCGCGGCCCTCGATGCCGGCGACGACGCGGCCACGGCACGCATCGCAGCGGTCGATCCCGAAGGCCGCGGCGACGATCCGCTGACGCGTGCCTACGCCGAGGAACTCGCGGCGCGGACGGCGTCCTTGGCCGAGCTCCAAAAGCAGTTCACCGACGAGCATCCCGACGTGTTGGCCGGGGTTCGCGCCACCGAGGGGTTGCGCGCGCGCATCCGCGCGATCGGCAGCACGAAGCTCGCCGGTCTCGAAGCCCGCGCCGCGGAGTACGCCAAGATCCTGAGCGGCTACGACGCGCGCCTCGCCGCTTCGCCGAACGACGAGCGCGCACGCATCGCGACGGCCGTCGACGAGATCCAAGGTCGGTTGCGCACGCACTTGGCCGTTCGCGCGGGTGCCGTCGCCGCGCGCGGCGAGGACTTGGCGCGCGCCGCGAGCGACATCGAGAAGGGCCTCGGAGAGTTGCCCGAGGAAGTACGCGTGCTGGCCGAGCCGCGACGTCGACTCGAAGCCCACTCCGAAATCGTGAAACTCCTGCTCGCTCGGCAGAAAGAGGCCGAAATCGCTCGGGCTTCGACGCTCGCCGCCGCCGACTACATCGATGTCGCGAAACCCCCGCGCAAACCCATTGGTCCTTCGATCCCGGTGCATCTCATCGCTGGTCTGATCCTCGGTCTCATCGCGGGGCTCATCGCCGGATGGATCTTCGAGACCGCGGATTCAGGTGTCGTCAGCTCGGCCGAGCTCGAAGAGGCCGTGAATCTGCCGGTGCTGGGCGCGATCCCCG
>CAZKIY010000237.1:5112-6424 GCA_964552875.1 uncultured Planctomycetaceae bacterium | reverse complement strand
TCCTCGGGAAAACGATCGATCGCCGTGACGAAGACGTTCGTGTCGAAGCCCGCGCGATCCCGGAGTGCGGTCATCACCGCGATGACTTGTTCCGGCGCGATGCGGTAGGACGGGCATCCGTCCCGCATCGTCATCGATTCGTGCGCGATGCCGCCGAGCGCGCTCGCGATCCGCTCGGCAGTGAGCCCGACCGTGTTCATGCGCGACCCTTCTTGCCCGACGGCGGCAAGACCTCGTGACTGCGCGTCGTCTCGACCGCGTGGTTCGGCGCGCGCAAGAAGCGCTTCGTGCCGGAGTCGTATTCACCGACCACATCGCCCTCGAGGAGCAATTGGAACGGACGCTCGCGCTCGATCTTCTTCTGCAGCTTGAGGATCGAGTCGATGACGGCATCCGGGCGGGGCGGACATCCGGGCACGTACAAGTCGACGGGCAGGATCATGTCGACGCCCTGCACGACGCTGTAGCTGTCGTACATGCCACCCGAGCTCGAGCACACGCCCATCGCGATGACCCACTTCGGGTCGGGCATCTGGTCGTAGATGAGGCGCGCCGCCTCGGCCATCCTCCACGTCAGGGTGCCGGCGACGACCATGAGGTCGCACTGCCGCGGGCTGAAACGCGCTGCTTCCGCGCCGAAACGCGCGATGTCGAACTTCGGGCCGATCATGGCCATGAGCTCGATGCCGCAGCACGAGAGGCCGAGCGGCATGGGCCACAAGCTGTTCTTGCGACCCCAGTTCACGACCCAGTCGACCTGGGTGACGAAGAAGCCCGTGTCGGAGGCGTGTCCGTCGGCAGATTTCAGCGATCCCATTCGAGACCTCCCTTGCGCCAGACGTAGGCCAGCGCGAGACCGAGGATGAGCACGAACGCGGCGATCTCCCCGAAGACGAAGACAGCGAGTCCCTGCTCCTTCAAACCTTCCGCCGCGACCGCCCAGAGGACGAGGAAGACGGACTCGACGTCGAAGAGGATGAAGAGCACCGCGACGAGGTAGAAATGGATCGAGAGGCGGATGCGCGCGCCTCCGACCGGTTCCATGCCGCACTCGTAGGGGTCACCCTTGCCGACGTTCTTGCGGCGTCGTCCGGCGACCTCGCTGAGGACGACTTGCGACACCGTGAAGCCCAGCGCGAGGGCCAGGAGGATCAGCAGCGGGGCGTAGTTCTCGAGCATCGAGGCCTGGGCGCGGGGTCCCTCCGCGGGGGCGGATGCGGGGGACGACCGGGGGCGGAGGCCAGGGTCGGGGCGCGTTCCCGAGCATGGCCTTTCTAAAAAATGTCGGGGGAGTGTAGCGGCGGCCCATGCG
>CAZKIY010000237.1:0-5012 GCA_964552875.1 uncultured Planctomycetaceae bacterium | reverse complement strand
ACCCAGCCCGACCCCTCGTTCGTGTCCCCGTCGCACAGAACCACGACGCAATCCGCCTCGAGCTTCGTGAGATCGATGCGACCCTGCTTGTCCATCGCGAGCGCCGTTTCGACGCCCATCCGCAACGCCGTCCCACCATTCGGGATTTGCACGTCGATCCACTCGCGCGCCTTCACCAAGCTCTTCGCGTCCGCCGGCACGAGCTCGCCCATTCGCCACGCCTCGCCGTAATCGTGGAAGAGGACGATGTCGAACCGGCTCTCCTCGCCGATCGCTTCGAGGAACCCGAACAACTGCTCGACCGCCTCGTCCCACCGATCGCCCATCGCGCCTTGGCTGCCCGCGGGACCGAAGCCGATCTCCATGCTCTTCGAACGGTCGAGCACGAACACGATCCGGTCGCTCATCGGTCGCAGCCCGAAGAAGCTGGCTTTCGTGCGCTCGGACGGCACGTTCGCGCCGAAACCACCCGTGCGCGGCAGCTCACCGCGTCGCATCGCGCCGTACCACTTGCGCCACAGGTCGACGTCGAGCCCGAACGAGCGACCCGAGCGCAAGCGCAGCTCGCGCTCGATTTCCATCTGCAGTCGCAAGGCGTGCCCGAACTGCGAGCCGCGCGCTTTCCATAACGACATCGCTTCGATGAGGTGGGGGAGGATCGCGGCGCTCTCGAACGGCCGCGACAGCCGGACAGCGCGGACTGCGACGCGCCAGTCGTTCGAGGTCAGTCCGCCCTTCACGATCGGCTCGAGCTCGGGCAGGAATCGCTTCTCGGGATCCGCCGAGACCTGAGCGAAGTGCTTCTCGGCCAGGCCGCCCTCCGCCGCGCGATCACCGGCCAATTCGCGCTGCAATTCGCGTAGGAAAACGCCGTGCACGGCCGGGTCGTCCCAACCGGACAGGTTCACGAGGACTTCGTGACGCAATCGCGGTTCTTTCTCCTGCGTTGCCGCGAGGAGCGCCAACTTCACGGCCGGCTGCGTTTGATCCTTGAGCAGGCGCACCGCTGCGAGTCGGCGCTCGAACGGTTGCGCGGTTGCAGGGAGGATGTCGTGCGCGAGCCACTTCGCGAACTCGGTGTCGACGTGGGCGCGTAGGGCCTCGAGCGCGGAATCACGCAGAGATGCGGCCGCGGCCTGTTCCTCGCCAGACCTCGCGTCGGCCTCCGCGAACGCACCAGCGACGTCGAGCAGCGCATACGCAGCGTCGCGTCCGCGCGCCGGTTCGACGGCCCAGATGAGACGCGCATCCGAGACGAGGCCGGCGAGGTCCTCCGCGACCCTCGAATCGAACCTCAGCTCGCCACGCCGGATGCGGTGCAGTTTCTGCTGGAGCTTCGCCAGCGGATCCGCCTCGACCGCGCTCGCCGCTGGTGTCAGCGAGAGCACGGCTGCGAGAACGACGAGGATCCAGTGCGAGCGCATGACGTCGCGCAGGATATCCCGCGCGACGCGCACGTTTCCTCCCGCCCTGGTGTTCTCCCCGAACCATGGACCTCCTCGGCTTCACTTCGATCGTGCTTTTACTCGCGGGCAGGATCGTGGGCCTCGCGCCCGCTTGGATGCGTGTGATGCGCGCGGACGAGTCCCGAGGAGCTCGTGGGCCGAACCTCGTCGCTCGCGCGCTCGCCGTTGCGCCATCCGTCCGGATCGTGAGCTTCGCGGTCCTCGTCGCCCGCGCCTGGATCCGGATCGGAGAGCGTCACCTCGGCTTGGATTGAGCACTCGTTTCGGCGCGAAAACGCAGACGGAGGTCAGGTCGCCGGCATCGATCGTGCTCTCAGGGTACGGCGATGTTCACGTCGACGAACTTCACGTCGTCCGGCAACGCCGGCGCTTCGTGCGTCGCGACGACGCGCACGCTCGCGCCTATCCCTTTGAGCACGAGTTCCCGAGTTCCGTCGGCCGGGAAGCTGAAACGCGTCTCGATCGCGTGCTTCGCCGTCGCGACGACCGTCCCTTGCGCATCGAGGAGCTCCGCTGCGAAGCGGAACACGCGGCCGACGCGACCGGGCATGCGGTGACCGCTCGCGTTCGTGAGCACGACCACCGTCGTCTCGCCCCGACGCTCGACCGTGATGTCGAACGCGCGCGCGAGGAAGCTCGGATCACGCGGCGTCTGCAACGCGTGACTGCGGCCGGGGCGCGCAGGGTGAGCAGGTTTTCCCGCCTCGACCGCCGCCGGTCGTTCGACCGGTGCCATGTGGCAGTCGACGCAGCTACGGCCTGCCGCGGCCGGGCTCGACTCGGCGAAGTCCTTCGCGATCCCGATCACGGGGCCGACCGTCGTCGCGTGGCAGGCGATGCACAGCGCGCTCTTCGATTCGGGCAAGAACGACGCGTGCTTCTTCGACACGTGCGCGTCGGTCGGCGCGCCCCACGGACCGAGGATCGTCCCGTCCGGCCCGCGGTGACACGTCTCGCACGACACGCCGAAGTGCGCATCGACATCCGGGATCGGCACGTTGCGCAACGTCGCGTCGCGCGTCTTCGGCTTCTGCGGGAGCGCACCGTCGGCGCCGAGTTGCAGGTGCAAGGGTTCCGGGATGTGGCAGTTGTGACAGCTCTCCGGTCGCCGCACGTCCGCGAGCTCCTCGCGGTACGCCTCGTCGACCCACGCGCGACCGTGCAAGGTCGTGGCCCACTCCAGAACGATGTCCGCGTGACAGCTCGTGCACGAGATCAGTTCGAGCCCTTCGAGCGGAACGCCGCGCGCATCGGCCGGCGCGGGCGTGCTCAGCGGGGCGCTCGGTTTCGTGGCCTTCGAGTCCACCGCGGCGGCCTGGGCGAGGAACAGGAAGGCCGCGAGAGCGAGGAAGCGCATGGACCGATCCCAACGGGTCCGACGGGAAGCGTCAAGCAGGCCCGTCCGGCCATTCCTCGGCCCCTAGGGGCGCAAGTCGGTACGGCTTGCTTGAATTAAGGTATAAAATCGGGACACAGACTCCCGATAATACAGCCCATGGAATCGATGTGGCTGGATCGACAGGGGCATGCAGCCCGAGTCCGGGAACTCCTCGCCTGGAATCCCGTCGTGGGCGTGGTGGGCCCGCGCCAAGTCGGCAAGTCCGCGCTGGCCGCTCGGATCGCGGCACGAGAGCCGGGTGGCTTCCATCGCTTCGACCTGGAGGACCCACGTGACGCGGCCCGCCTCGAGGCACCGATGATGGCGCTCGAGCCGCTGCGCGGGCTGGTCGTCCTCGACGAGATCCAGCATCGACCCAATCTGTTTCCGTCACTGCGCGTCCTGGCCGATCGACCCGGCGTACCCGCGCGGTTTCTCGTCCTCGGCAGCGCGTCGGCCGAACTTCTGCGGCAAAGGTCCGAGTCCTTGGCCGGACGGATCGCGTGGCATCGGCTCGGCGGGTTCGACCTCTCGGAGATCTCGAGTGGGAGCGCGCGTGAGCTCTGGGTACGCGGTGGGTTCCCGCGCTCGTTCCTCGCGTCGAGCGAAGCGGTGAGCAACGACTGGCGCCGCGAGTTCATCGCGACGTACCTCGAGCGCGACCTCGCGCAGTTCGGTATCCGCGTGCCGGCTGTGACGATGCGCCGGTTCTGGACCATGCTCGCGCACTACCACGGACAGACTTGGAACGGTGCCGAACTCGCGCGGGCTTTCGGGGTCACCGAGAAGTCCGTGCGGCGCTACCTCGACATCTTGCAGGCGACGTTCATGGTGCGGCGCCTCGACCCGTGGTTCGAGAACGCGGGGAAACGCGCGGTCAAGTCGCCCTGTGTGTATCTCGCCGACTCCGGTGTGCTGCACACGTTGCTCGGGATCCAATCGAGCGACGATCTGCTCGCCCATCCGAAAGTCGGAGCGTCGTGGGAAGGCTTCGTCATCGATCAGATCGTGCGCCGACTCGGCGCGCGCGACGACGAGTGTTTCTCCTTTGGGCTCTACGGCGGCCCGTCCCTCGATCTTCTCGTCGTCCGCGGTCGACGTCGCTTGGGCTTCGAGATCAAGTTCACCGACGAGCCGCGAACTTCGCGGTCGATGCACGCGGCGATCGAACACCTCGAGCTCGAATCGCTCGACGTCTTCCACGCGGGACAGCAGACGTTCCCGATGGGGGAGAGGATCCGTGCCGTGGCGCTCGAGCGGATCCTCGAAGATCTCCAACCGCTCGATCGGGCCTGAAAACAGGCTATTTCGCGCTGTCTGCCGCTCGCGCCGGCAACACGAACTCGAGCGGCCGCTTCATCAGTCGTCGCAGGACAGCGGCGCGGAGCAAACGTCGCTCGCGAGCGCCGACTCCGCGTGCGCGCTGCGCGACCCACAAGGCCAGCGCGAACGAGACACCGAGGTTCAGGACGAACATGACGGCCACGCCGCCGAGCGCGAAGGCCACGCGGCTGTCGAGGAATGTCCCGAGTGCCGCTGCTGCGAACGCGACCTGTCCCGTCGAGAGCGTCACGTGCCGCACGTCGATCGGAAGGCCCGTGAAGCGTCCGATCGCGGGCGCCAGGCCGAGGAAGAATCCCAACACGATGCTGCCCGCGTAGGCCGACACGTTGCGTGCGAACCACGACGCGGCGCGTTCCATGCGTTCTCGACCGAATCGCGCCCCGAGTCGGTGCTCGGCGATCGCGCGCGGGATGCGGCGGTACGCGGTCCAGTTCTCGATCGCGCCGGCGGTGATGCTGGCGAGCCACAGAAACACGCCCGTCAGCGCGGCGTACCAGATCGTCGCGCTCTGGAACACGTGCATCGAGGCGAGGATCGCCTCGGCCTTCTCCGCCGTGACGAAGTGCGCGCCGTTCATCGCCAGCCACAGGCGGTCGAACGCGAATGCGCCGACGGCGACCGCGAGCACGTTGCCGAGTGCTGCCGCGATCTGCGATCGCACGATTCGCGCCACGAAAGTGGCCATTTCCTCGGCGCGGTGCGCCCCCGAGGATTCCTCGAGGATTCCAGCCAGCGTCGCGGCCGTCATCGAGGGTTGCTTCGTCGCGAGCGTGCCGTGCGTCGCCTGCATCAGCGTGAAGCTCGCAGCGTAGTTCAGTCCGCCC
>CAZKIY010000236.1:0-6450 GCA_964552875.1 uncultured Planctomycetaceae bacterium | reverse complement strand
CTCACGCGATCAGCGGCGCGTGAGCCACTCGACGAGCAGGCGCGCACCGAAGCCCGAGCCGAGCGATCCGCCGACCCAGTCGCGATTCGATCCGCCCCACGCGACACCCGCGATGTCGAGGTGCGCCCACGCGGCGCCTTGGGGGCAGAAACCGGTGAGGAACGCGGCTCCCGCCGACGATCCGGCGCCGAGATCTCCGCCCGAGATGTTCTTCAGGTCGGCGAACGTGCCCTTCATCGCGTCCTTGTGCACGTCGAGGAGCGGCAGCGGCCAGAGGCGTTCGCCGGTCGCTTCTCCAGCTGCGCGCAGCTCGGCTTCGAGTGCAGCCGTCGAGGCGAACATGCCGGCGACCTCGTGTCCGAGCGCGACGACGACCGCGCCGGTCAAGGTCGCGAGATCGACGACCACGTCGGGCTTCACCTTGGCGCCGGCGTAGCAGAGGAGATCCGCGAGCACGAGTCGACCTTCGGCATCCGTGTTCAAGATTTCGACGGTCGTGCCGTTCATCGCGACGTGGATGTCGCCGGGCTTCGTCGCGTTGTCACCGGGCATGTTCTCCGTGGCGCCGACGAGTCCGTGCACTTCGTAGGGCACGTCGATCGAGCGCAACGCGTGGAACGCGCCGAGGACCGCGGCACCTCCCGACATGTCGTAGCGCATCTCGTCCATCTTCGCGGCCGGCTTGATCGAGATGCCGCCCGAGTCGAACGTCAGGCCCTTGCCGACGAGTGCGATGCGACCCTTCGATTTGCCCTTGGGCTTGTAGACGAGGTGCACGAGGCGCGGCGGTTGGCGCGACCCGGCGGCGACGCCGAGGAGCAGTCCCATGCCGAGCTTCGCCATCGCCTTCTCGTCGTGGATCGCGCACGTGATGCGACCCGTTTTCACGAGCCCCTTCGCGGCGTTCGCGAGTTCGATCGGCGTGAGTCGGTTCGGGGGTTCGTTTTGCAGGTCGCGGGTGAACGCGCACGCTTCGGCGAGGATGCGGCCGCGCTCGATGCCGGCGGCGCAGTCCTTGGGCGCGACGATCGAGAGGGTCTCCAGCTTGAGCGACTTCGACTTGCTCTTGCCCTTCTCGAAGCGGTAGCTGCCGAGGAGTGCGCCTTCGGCGAGCGCAGTTCCGACGACCGCGGCGCCGATCTTGTCGACGATCGCGCGCGGCACGATCAGGGCGGCGCGTTTGGCGCCCTGAGCTTCGGCCTTCTGAGCGATGAGCGCTCCGAGGCGACGCAGGCGTTCGGCGTCGAGCGCGCTGAGCTTGCCGACCCCGACTCCGAGTACGCGCTGGTGGGCGGCGTCCGCGCTGCGGGACTCGCGGAATTCACCGGAGAAACCGTTCCACGCGTAGTCGCGCACGGCGAGTTCCTTGCCGACGTCGGGCTTCGTGCCTTCCTCCGCGAGGACGGCGACGAGTTCGTGCGCGTCGAGGCGCGCGTGGGATTCGATGTGGGTGAGTTTCATGACTTACTAGTCGAAGCGAAGCGGAGACCAATATTAAACGTACGTGACGGTCTGGCCGCGCGATGCACGGATTCGACAGTCGGCGCGTAGTGATGGAGAGATCGAAGGACAGCGCTGTGTGCGGCCGCGCGTTTGGGCGGCAGGCCGCAAAAGTCAGGATCGCACGCCACGAAGCGTGTGTGAGAACTCCGACAACCGCAGTCCGCACCGACGCACGCGTTACCCGACGCACGCGTTAGCCGACGCACGCGCGACCCGCCGCACGCGTCACCCATGGTTCGCACCACAATCTACTCACATACCGTGATACTTCGGCCCCCCCCCGCCCTCCGGCACGACCCACTCGATGTTCTCGTACGGGTCCGCGATGTCGCACGTCTTGCAGTGCACACAATTGCTGAAGTTCACGGTCGGCCCCTTCGGCTGACCCTCCTTCGGCCACTCGTACACCGCCGCCGGACAGAAGTGCTGGCACGGATTGCCGAACTCCTTCGTGCACCGCTCCACACAAATCGTCGTGTCGAGCACGAGCAGATGCGCCGGCTGATCCTCCTCGTGGATCGTGCCCGAGTGGTACACATCGGTCAGCTTGTCCATCGAGCGCGCATCGTCGAACACCGGCTTCACCATGCGCGATTCGGCGACCCGGCGCGTCGTGGTGTGATCCGCATGCCCCTTGCGGCGCGCGACCAATCCTCTCCCCCCCGTGATCATCTGCACGCCCGCATCGATCATGCCGCCCAGGAACCCCTGGTCGAACGCTTGGCGCCAGTTGCGGATCTTCCACAGTTCCTCGCGCGCCCACGAAGCTTCGAAGAGCTCCGTGTAGCGCGCCAGTCTCGCACCCGACGTGTCGTTCGCCGCGAGCGCCTCGGCAATGGCTTCCGCCGCGAGCATCCCCGACTTGATGCTCAAGTGCACTCCCTTGAGCGTGCTCGCGTTCAAGAACCCCGCAGCATCACCCACGAGGACGAACCCATCGCCCTGGAGCTTCGGCATCGCGAAGTAGCCGCCCTCCGGCACCACCTTCGCGCCGTAGCGCAGGACTTTGCCGCCGACGAGGAGCTTCTGGATCTCGGGATGCTGCTTCCACTGCACGAACAGCGCGTGCGGATCGAGCTTCGCGTCGTGGTGATCGAGACCGACGACGTAGCCCAGCGAAAGTCGATTGTCCGGCAGACCGTAGATCCAACTACCGCCGTAGCCGTCCATGCCGAGCGGATAGCCGCCCGTGTGCACGACGCGTCCCTTCCGCGGCGCGCCGGCCTCGGAAGCAGCCGCGCACCACTGCGCGCCGATCTCGGGCGTGACCTCCCACACTTCCTTGATGCCCGTTCCGTAGGTCTGTGGATTGCGGCCTTCGTCGAGCGCGAGGCGTCGGATCAAGTGCTTCGCGAGATGCCCACGCGCGCCTTCGCCGAAGACGGTGACGAAGGCCTTCACGTTCATGCCCGGCTGGTACGTGTCCTTCTTCGCGCCGTGCTTGTCGATGCCGGCATCGCGCGTCTGCACGCCGACGACGCGATCGCCATCGAAGAGGATCTCGGCCGCGGGGAAACCGGGATAGACCTGCACTCCGGCGGCTTCCGCTTGATCCTTCATCCACGCGACGACGCGGTTCATCGACACGATGACGTTGCCGTGGTTCTTGAGCTGAGGCGGACAGAGCACGCCTTCGAAGCGCGTGGCGCCCGTCTTCGAGAGCCACCACATCGCATCCGGGCCGACGTCGGCCTCGACGGGGCAACCGCGCTCGCGCCAATCGGGAAAAAGCTCGGCTATACCGCGCGGATTCATCACCGCGCCCGACAGCGTGTGGTTCCCGATCTCCTCGGCCTTCTCGAGCACGAGCACGGTCTTGTCGGTGATGCCCTGCGCCTGCAGCAAGCGCTGGAGGTGGATCGCGCACGCGAGGTTCGCTGGACCCGCGCCCACGAGGAGGACGTCGACGGGAAGTTCCTCGCGCTCGACGCCTTCGAGGTTCAACGAGTACTGGCGCGGTGCGTTCATGCTCATCCGTCCGCGTGGCGCTTCGAAGGGGCCGGGATGGACTCCGTATCGGGCCGTTGGGCCGAGCAGGATAGCGATCGACCGGGCGTCCTACACGCGCGGTTCAGAGGAGAGCCCGCTCAAGAACGGATTCGTGCGTCTTTCGACCCCGATCGTCGAGGTCGGACCGTGCCCGGGCACGAAGCGCACGTCGTCGGGGAGGCTCAACAATTCCCGCTGGATCGAGCGGATCAGGGTGTCGTAGTCGCCGCGCGGGAAGTCCGTGCGCCCGATCGAGCCGTGGAAGAGGACGTCGCCGACCAACGCCAACTTCGACGCGGTGTGCACGAAAACCACGTGTCCCGGCGTGTGACCCGGGCAGTGCCGTACTTCGAGATCCAGCGATCCGACGCGCACCACGTCGCCTTGGACGAGCCAACGGTCGGGCTCGAAGCTCCGGGCGGGCTCGAGACCGAACATCGCGGCTTGCTCAGGGAGGCTGTCGATCCAGAAGCGATCCTCTTCGTGTGGGCCGACGATCGGCACGTCGAGTCGTTCGGCCAGATCGGCCGTCGCCCCGGCGTGATCGCAATGAGCATGCGTGAGCAGGATCTGTCGGATCGTCACGTTGCGCTTCTTGGCCACGTCGAGGATGCGCTCGATCTCTCCGCCCGGATCGACGACGGCGCCTTCGCCGCTCGATTCGTCGAGGAGCAGCGAGCAGTTCTGCTGGAACGCCGTGACGGGCACGACGAACGCGCGCAAGGGGCCGGTCACGAGCGATCTCCGATCCACGCGTGTCCGTCGGCGTAGATCTCCTTCTTCCAGATCGGGAGCGAAGTCTTCAGCTCGTCGATCAGGAAGCGACACGCCGCGAAGGCCGCCGCTCGATGTGGACTCGCGACAGCGATCACGACGGAGGGTTCGCCGACCGAGACGGTTCCCACGCGATGCAGCACGAGCATGCGCGCCGATTCTCCGCCCAGCACCTCGGCGCGACAGCGCGCGAAGATGCGCGACATCTCTGGGGCGGTCATCGCGCCGAAGGCTTCGTAGTCGAGTCGCACGACGTCGCGGCCGAGGTTCGTGGCGCGCGTCGTGCCCGTGAAGAGCGCGATGGCCCCGCAGGAATCGTGGGCCACGCGCAACTGAGCGTCCGCGGGATCGATGCGCTCACTCGCCAGCTCGAACACGCCGGCCTCGTAGTCGTCGTCCGTCGATCCGCCCGAAACCGGCGGCAAGAGCGCCACTTCGTCACCCACGCGCAGCACGCGCGCGTCGTTCGCGTACGTCGTGCCCACGACGCCCGCGACGTGCGCCAGCGAGCCGAGTTCCGGATGACGTCGCGCGAGCTCGACCTTGAGCTCGCTCATGGTCGCGCCATCGCGCAAGTTCTCGAGGACGATGCGATCCACTCCTGCGCGCTCGCGCAGCGCGGCGAAAAGCCGAACGGTGACGTCCATGGAGGAATCGCGGGCTCGACGAACGTCCGGGATCAGAACGGCGTGTCGTCCGCCGCCTGGTACTCGGCCGGGCGATCGGGGAAGTCCCCGCCGCCGCTCTGCCGAGGCTCGCCGCCCGGGCTGCCCGAGAAGCCGCCGCGTTCCGCACCGCCGGCGCGCTCGCCCTCACCGCGACCGCCGCCGACGAACTCCCACTGATTCGCGACGACGTAGAGCTTCGAGCGCTTGCCGCCACCGTTCTTGTCCTCCCACGTGTCGAGGCGCAGTTCACCTTCGATGAAGCAGGCCTTGCCCTTCGTGTGGTACTTCGCGAACGGCTCGGCACGCGCGCCGAAGATCGTGACGTCGACGAAGGTCGGCTCTTCCTTCCACTCGCCGGTCGTGCCGTCCTTGAAGCGACGGTTCACGGCGATCCCGAATTTGCAGATCGCCGTGTTGTTGGCGGTCATGCGCACCTCGGGGTCCCGGGTCAGGTTCCCCATCAGGATGACCTTGTTGAAGCTCGCCATGAGTCGTGTCGCTACGGCGCGCGGCCGCTCTAGGAAGTCGTCGGAATGGAGAGCGCGCGGGCCGCACGCTCGTGAGTGCGCGGAGTCTAGCCCCGCGGAGGGTCCGCGGAAACGACCCTTCCGACTGCGCCGTTCTCCTGAATCGCGCGGCCATCGCGTAGGATCGTGGGCTCGCACAGGAGACCTGCTCATGCCCCCCACGCCCGCTCTCCCCGGTCGCCCCGAATCCGCCCCCTCGTCGAAAGACGGCGGTCGCAACCGCCGCCGCTGGGCGCGCGCGCTGGCCGAGATGCCGATCACGCTCATCGGCCCCGACGGCTCGAGCGAGGCCAAAGTCCGCGATGTGT
This sequence comes from uncultured Planctomycetaceae bacterium, assembly GCA_964552875.1. Taxonomy (GTDB): domain Bacteria; phylum Planctomycetota; class UBA1135; order UBA1135; genus JAEUHZ01. The sequence continues at coordinate 681 of CAZKIY010000236.1, read as the reverse complement.
CGCGCGCCGGCGTGTGTTTCTTCCTCGACCGACCGGTGCCGCTGATGACCGTGCTCGGCGTGGCCTTCGATCTCGCGACGCCCGTCGGTCGCACGCGCGTGCAAGCGCACGGCGCGGTCGTGCGTTGCGAGCGGATCTCGAAGAGCATCGATCACTGGGAGATCGCCGTCTTCCTGCACGACATGGCCGAGAGTGATCGGCACGCGCTCGAGGAGTTCGTGGCGATCCGCGGCGGTAGCCTCTGACTGGCGAGACTCGACGGACAGGTGAGCGGCCGCCGGGATCGTGCGGCACGGACGCGTGTCCCAGGTGCCGCGGTGCGACGTAGACCCAATACGATGCCGCGGAGTTCGCGGTGTGAGAGCACTGCCGGAGCAAGATGAGGAGTCGGGGACGGTCCCTGCTCGGCACGAGCCTGGTGGCGAGTCCTGGGCTCCAGCGGGTCGAGAACGACCAGTCGCTCGAGCATCCGCAAGCCTCGTGGGTCCTAGGCGGCGTCCGCAGTCACGAACGCTACACCGAGCGACCCGAACGCGATCGGCTCGCCGCGATTCAGTCCGGCTTGGGTCGACCGAGCAGCACGGCCGCGGTCCTCATCCCGATCTGCAAGTCGGAAGCCTGGTGGGCGCTGTAAGAGGACGAACGGCGCGCGATCTTCGAAGCTCGCTCGGCGCACATCGC
>CAZKIY010000235.1:4178-6485 GCA_964552875.1 uncultured Planctomycetaceae bacterium | reverse complement strand
AATCCGACCGCTGTGAGCGCGGCCCGGCTTCCACGCCGGGCCGCGTCGTATCGGTACGGTGCCAGCGGTGCGGTGCCAGCGGTGCGGTGCCAGCGGCACGGTGCCGCGGTACGGTGCCAGGAACGACTTCGACACATGCGCACGGATCTCGCGCTGCTACGGATCGTGCCTCTCGGCCAACACGAGGGTCGCGGGGGGACTTCGAGGGAACAGCGGAGCGCGTGAGCTTGCGGAACCCACCCGAGCTCACGACGAATGGATCCAGGTCGTTCCCGGCACCGTACTCACATCGTCTACGCGCAGTGGTGGTATCGCGATCTCCTCGACGCCCCGGCATTCGGGACCGGACTGACTGACGGATTGCGCTTCGGCAGCGTTCCGTGAGTGAGGAGCGCGGCGGAGGCGCGGGCGTCGCACCGTAGGAGTCGGAGCGCAGCGCCGGTTCGCGCGGTTACCTAGGCCGGTAGAGCGCTACTGCCCGCCGTTCTTGCGCCACTCGATCGCCGAGATCTGGCCTTGGCGAGCCATATCGGCGGCTTCGCCCAAAACGCGCGCGGCTTCTTGCGGGGCGTGGAACCCCATCGAATTCTCCGCTGCGATGAAGTCGATGCGCCACTGCGCTTGGCGCTGCAGCTCGAGGGCCGGCGCGATCTGCTCGGCCGTCGCGCCGTCCGCCTTGGCCTTCACGACCGCGTCGAGTTGATCCATCAGCGCGCGAGCCGCGCGCTGCATCAGGTCGTAGTTCTTCTGCTGGATCATGTCGACGCGCGCGGCCATCTCGGTCTCCGACGCGTGGTGACAGGTCTGGCAGGCACGATTGATGTTCAGGAGCGGGCTACGCACCCAGTGATCGGAGACCTTGGTCGCGCCCTCGCGCATGTACGGCATGTGACAGTCGGCGCAGGACACACCGCTGCGCGCGTGGATGCCTTGGCTCCACAGTTCGAATTCAGGGTGTTGCGCCTTGAGGATCGGAGCGCCGGTCTCGGCGTGCTCGTAGTCGAAGAAGCGCTTGCCGTCGGGGAACGTCGTCGCGTTCCAGAAGGTCTCCACTTGGTCGGCTCGCAAACCTTTCCCCCACGGGAGCGTCAGCGGCATTTTGGTCGAGCAGTAGTACTCGACGTGGCATTGCCCGCAGACGAACGAGCGCATCTCGCTGCGACGCGCGTCCACGTTGGGGTCGTACGGAAGCTTCCGCGAGCCGGCGCGCCATTCGGCGACACTCGGCAGGTGAGGCACTTCCGCGTCGGATTCCGCTAGCGCTTGGATGCCGCGGATGAAACCGGGCCGCGTCACGCGCAAGTGCATGTCGTTCGGCGAGTGGCAGTCCACGCACGAGACCGGGTGCGCGTGGCCGAGTTCGTGCAACTTCGCACTCGTCTCTTGGTACGACATCGCGTGCGTCGCATCGAGGCCTTTCATCACGTCGCCGCCGCCGAGCTCGCGGTAGAGGGGCATGATCGACGCGTGGCAATGCAGGCAGGAGCCCGATTGAGGCTTCGACAGGCGCTGGGTCGACTCCTGGTCTGCGAGCATGAACGCATGTCCGCGCCGATCGCGGTAGTCGATCGAGAACGCGTAGCCGAGGAACATTCGCTTGAGCCACGGATCGCGCTCGATCTTCTCCGCGGGCAGCGCCTCGCTGCCGCCGTGGCCGCCGAATCGCGTGCGCGTGGTCTGCGCGGTGCGCAAGTAGCCGTCGTATTGACGCGGCCAGTTCGCGCCCCAGACGGCGGGGTCGGTGTCGTCCTCGGTGACGGGCTTCAGGAGCACGTAGGGGTGCCGCCCCTCGTCCTTGCGCTCGGAGATGTTCATGAGCAGCGCGACACCGAGCGCCGTGCACACGGCCGTGATCACGATCGTGAGGACCAGGAACAACTTCCCGCGTCCGGAACTCTTCGACTCGACCATCTGAATCACCTCGCTGTCCGTTCGTTCTCGATGCCGCGGTCGGCGCCTCCGAGTCCGGCCTTCTCGCCGTGGCCCACGTCGCGGTGGCAGTGCACGCATTGGATCGCGTCGCGCTCTGTCGTCGACCCCGCCACCTGATCATGCAGCAGGTCGGCGTGACACCGCAGACAGTTCTCTTGGAGAATGCGTGCGTTGCGGGGCTTGATCCAGATCGGCTCGTCGAAGTCTTGCAAGGTGAAACCCTTGCTGTGGTGGTAACCGTTGTCCGCCTTCGCGATCCACTTCGCGAGCCCCGACGCGGGCAGGTGACAGTCCACGCAGACCGCCACGGTGTGATGACTCGCCTTCTGCCACGAGTCGAACTGCGAATTCATGATGTGGCAGTTCGCGCAGGCC
>CAZKIY010000235.1:0-4078 GCA_964552875.1 uncultured Planctomycetaceae bacterium | reverse complement strand
GGCAGGATCGAGAGCACGATGATCGCGACGATCACGTAGTGGAAGTTCTTCTGCACGAACGGCGTCTTGCCGAACTGCCACCCGGCCCACACGAAGATCGTCACCCACAGGATCGCGCCGATCACGTTGTACGCGGCGAATTTGCGGTACGACATGTGACCGATCCCGGCGACGAATGGCGCGAACGTGCGCACGATCGGGATGAAGCGCGCCAGGATGATCGTCTTACCGCCGTGCTTCTCGTAGAAGGCGCGGGTGCGCTCGAGGTGCTGCTTCTTGAAGAAGCGCGAGCCCTCGGTGAACACCCGGGGTCCGATGCGCTTGCCGATCGAGTAATTGACCGCATCGCCGAGGATCGCGGCGACGATCAGGAGCAGCGCGACGTGCACGGGGTGGATCGGCGACCCCTCGCTCGCGGATAGCGCCCCCACCGCGAACAAGAGCGAATCGCCGGGCAGGAACGGCATGATGACGAGCCCGGTCTCGGCGAAGATGATCGCGAAGAGCAGGACGTAGGTCCAGGGACCCAGGTCGGCCGCCCACGCGTTCAGGTACTTGTCGAGGTGGAGCGCGATGTCGACGAGCTTCTTCAGGAATTCCATGGGCGCGCGGAGGGTAACGGCGCGCTCGAAGGGCGGGAAGCCAAAGCTCGGGTCGTCTCGGAGGACCCACGCCCGACCCGCGCGCTGTCGAACGCGCTGTCGAGCGCGATCTCGCCGCGGCGTGGACCGCAGCCGTGTGCGCACGGGCCGCGCGCAGGCTCGAGCGCGTCTCTAGCGACTCGATCGCGCGTCGAGCGCCGCCTTCACGGTCGTCGCGGCTGCCACCAGGACCCCGCCGGTGATCGCCAGCGGTCCCGGTTGTTCACCGTGAGCGAGCCAAGCCCAGATCGGGCTCAAGACCGGCTCGACGAGCAGGATCAACGACGCTTCGAGCGCGGGAAGACGCCCGAGTCCATACGTGACGCAGCGGTACGCGAGCGCGATCTGCACGACACCGAGGAACGCGATCGTGGTCCAGTCCGGATGAAAGCTGCCCTGCGCCGGTAGTGCGAAGTAGAGCGTCGCCACCCCCGCGATCACGTTGCCCGCGACGACGGCGCCCGCGCCTGTGCCGCCGCCAGAACCCGGACCGCCGCGCTCGAGTCGCCGCAACCCCATCACGGTGAATGCCCAGCCGATGCCCGATCCGAGGGCGAGGAGATTGCCGAGCACGGGATCGGGCGCCGTGCGTTGTGCGCCCGGTGTGCCGACGACGAGGAGGCCGAGCGCGACGGCCATCACGACGAAGAACGGGATGTCGCGCTTCGTCGCGCGCTCGGCCAGCAACCACGGCGCGAGCAGCAGGATGTAGAGCGGCGCCGTCGATTGCAGATAGATCGTGCTCGCCGCGGTCGTGAGCTTGTTCGCCATGACGAACAGCACGAGCGTCGCCGCATACGCGATGCCGACGAGCCATTCGGCCCGGTTCGGAATGCGCCGCGCCGCGGGGACCAGCACGACGAACGCAGCCGCCGCGACCAGCGATCGGAAGCACGCGATCTGCCACGCGTTGAATTCCGTGCCCTTGATCAGCGCGCCGCCGCTCGAGAAGAGCACCGCAGCGGCAACGAGCGCGAGTCGAGCTTTCGAGACGTCTTGCACGAGCGGTCGAACGGTACGTACTCGAACGCCCGAGCGGCAAGCGCGGTGTAGGATCTCGTCGTGATCGCTCGCGACTTCGAGCCGCTCGACATCGAGTCCCCTATCGCAGCGTGGCGCGCGGCACAGAGCTTCGACGAGTTGCTCGTGCTGGGCGCAGCCTTCCTCGATGGACGGTGCGCGCATTTCCCCGGGTGGGGAGCTCCGGCGACCGACGTCGAGACCGATGCGATCCGCGCGCAACTCCTCGCGCTGAACGCCGTGGGATTCCTGTCCGTCGCTTCCCAGCCCGCGTTCGAAGGTCGACGCGACGGTCGCAGCGTTCGCCAACGTGCTTTCGTGATCGGCTTCGCGAGACCGGCGCTCGCCGCACGCTGGTGCGGCGTGCGGGGGATCGAAGCGCGCACTTGGACCGCGGAAAGCTCGCTCGTCGTCAGCGCGGAGGAGCCGATGACGCTCGAGGACGGCCTCGCGCGCGTGGTCGCGGGCCACCCTGCGCGTGACGAAGAACTGGCGCTCTTCGAGGACGAGATCGGAGCGCATGCTCTCGACGACTTGCGCGCGATGACGTTCGTCGCCGCATGGGATCCCGTGTTCGGACGTGAACGCGTGTTGTGGGACGAACTCATCCGCCTTGGAAACTCCTGATCGCACGCCGCACGCGCGGCTCCTCCTGCTCGGCGCGAGCAACGTCCGGCGCGCGCTACCCGAGCTCGTGCGCGAAGCACGCTGGAGACTGGGCTCGCCGCTCGAAGTCGTCGCTTCGCACGGCAGCGGCCGCTCGTACCTCGGACCGAGTCGCCTGCTCGGCCGCGGACTGGATCGCATCGCGCCAGACGCATTCTGGCGCTTCGAAGAGGCGCGCGACGCGCCGAACTTCGCGCTCGTCGCGGATGTGGGCAACGACCTGGCGTACGGTTCGGCTGCAGCACCGATCGCGAGCGCGATTCGAGCCGTCGTCGAGCGTCTCACGCGATCGTCGCGCGTCGTGATCGTCGGTTTGCCGCTCGCGAGCCTGCGGGAACTCGGTCCGCTGCGCTTTCACACCGTGCGCATGCTGCTCTTCCCGACGCGACGCATCGAGCGTGCGCGCGTGCTCGCCGAAGCCGAGGACCTCGACGCTCGATTGCGCGCGATGGCTACGCAGCACGGTGCGACGTTCGTCGCTGCACGATCCGAGTGGTACGGTCTCGATCCGATCCACATTCGGATCCGGTCCCGCGCGGATGCGGCGAGCACGATGCTCGAGACCCTCGGGGCTCGCCGAGCCGCGAGCCAGCACGCGCTCGAGCTCGGAGCGTTTTCCCGCTTGAAGCCGGCCGAATTCTCGTGGTTCGGCACCCCGGCCACATGGCCGCAGCCTTCGGCGTCCCTGGCCGACGGGACGAGGATCTCCTGGATCTGAGCGCGACACCGTGCTCACACAAGGGATCGGTTCCTCGTAACTCACGAAAGGGTTCGTATCCTCGTCGACCTCGCACGGAAGCACCATGAAGTCGAAGAGCCACGGAACGAAGTTCGCCCGCATCGCCGTCTACGCGGCCGCCGCTTGGCTCGTCGCGTGGGCCGCGCTCAAGCTTTTCAAGGGCAACCCTCAGAGCCTCCCGGAGATCGTGCGCGACACGTCACCGTTCGGACCCGAAACGACGTTCCGCGTCGCGATCGCGCTGGAGTTCTCGATCTTCTTCCTCACGCTCGTGAAGCCGAGACTCGGTTGGTTCCCATTGACAGCGATCTACGCGATGTTCATCGCGATCCTCGTGCCGATGGTCATCGCCGGCGCGGAGTCCTGCGGCTGCGGCGGCGGCGCGATCAAGATGCCGCCGACCCTGATGCTCGCGATCGACGGCGTGTTGCTCCTCGCGATACTCGCCGCGCGACCGTGGTCCAACCTCGGGAAGAAGGGCGGCTCCGCGCTCCTGCTCGCCCTCGGGATCGCGGCGTCGTGGGCCGCACCGTGGCTCCTCATTCGTTCCTCGAGTTCGAACGACGGACCGCTCGTCATCGACACGACGACGGGCGTCGTGCGGACGTCGGCGGGCGAGATCCGCTACGCGTTCCTCGATCCCTCGACGTGGATGGGTAAGCCCATCATCGACCAAGCGCAGCTCACGCAATGGGTCGCGCCGGAATTGTTGCCCGTCGAAGGCAGCATCGTCTTCTGGCGCCAGGGCTGCCCGCACTGCGCGCAGCACTTGCGCGAATTGGCCTCGAAAGACGACGGTTCACGGCAATTGCTCCTCGTGCAACCGCGGGATGACCTGGCCAACGCGCGCGAAGTCGACGCGATGCCGCAAGGCGCACACGTCACGACGTTCGCCTTCCCGGAGAACTTCGAGTGCGCGTTCACCACCCCGTGCGAGGTCGTGATCACGGGAGGAAACGTGACTGCGGTGCTCTTCGAGAAGGACTTCCACCCCGAGGGTGGCTGACTGCGC
>CAZKIY010000234.1:4070-6499 GCA_964552875.1 uncultured Planctomycetaceae bacterium | reverse complement strand
ACGAATGCGGATGGAGAGTTCCCGCCGCTCCCCGGAACCCCGGCGGAGCGTGCAGCTCTCGAAGAGGTCGCGCGGCTTCTCGGATCCGATGAGCGCGGATAGGCTCGTGCGTTGCCGATGCCGTCCGTCCTGACGATCCACGACGAGGCGATCGGCGCTGCTCGAGTTGATGCGCGAGCGGTTCGAAGTCCACCTGCCGTTCGAAGGTGATCGCACCCCGCGATCGTGCTGGCCAGGCGTTCTTGCTCGCGGACGACGACGCGATCATCGACCTCACGATCTTGTCGCGGATCCGCGGTTCATGGCATCCGGACGGTCGCTCACTTCGAATGCACTGCGTCGGGTTGCGGGGTAGCTTCGGACGCCGGTCCGATCCAAGATCGTCGCTCCACCGAGACCCACAAGCATGCAACGACGACCGACTACTTTGGGCCAGCTCCGCGAATCGGGCTGGCGATCCCGCACCGTGAAGCAGGAGCTGCGGGACAATCTCTTGGCGCGGCTGCGCACGAAGACGCCGATCTTCCCCGGCATCGTCGGGTACGACGACACGGTGATCCCGCAGGTCGTCAACGCGATCCTCGCGGGTCACGACTTCATCCTGCTCGGCCTGCGCGGTCAGGCGAAGACGCGGATCCTGCGCGGCCTCGCCGATCTGTTGGACGCCGAGATACCCGCCGTCTCGGGCAGCGAAATCCGTGACGACCCGCTGAATCCGGTCGAGGAACGCTCGCGGCGCATGCTCGCCGAGCATGGTGACGCACTTCCGATCGAGTGGATCCCGCGCGCGGAGCGCTACCGCGAGAAGCTCGCCACTCCCGATGTCACGATCGCCGACTTGATCGGCGACGTCGATCCGATCAAGGCGGCGACGCGCAAGTTGACGCTCGCCGATCCGGAGGTCGTCCACTACGGCATCCTGCCGCGCGCGAACCGTGGCATCTTCGCGGTGAACGAGCTGCCCGACCTCGCGGCGCGCATCCAAGTCGGATTGCTGAACATCCTCGAGGAAGGTGACGTGCAGATCCGCGGTTTTCCGGTGCGGCTCGCGCTGGACGTGCAGCTCGTCTTCTCGGCGAATCCCGAGGATTACACGAACCGCGGGCGAATCATCACGCCGCTGCGCGACCGGATCAGCTCGCAGATCCTGACGCACTATCCGCGGACACTGGACGATGCGATGACGATCACCGCTCAGGAAGCATGGCTCGATCGTGGGTCCGCGGTCCACGTGGACTTACCCGAATGGATGCGTCAGGCGGTCGAGGAGGTCGCGTTCCGAGCGCGCGCGAGCGAGTTCGTCGACCAGAACTCGGGCGTCAGCGCGCGCATGACGATTTCCCTGCTCGAAGTCGTCGTCTCGAACGCCGAACGTCGGGCACTGCGCGGCGGTCGCACGCAGATCACGGCGCGTCCGGGAGACCTCCACGCAGCGATTCCGGCGATCACGGGCAAGCTCGAGCTGGTCTACGAAGGCGAGCGCGAAGGAACGCAGAAGGTCGCGACCGCCCTAGTCGCGCAGGCGCTGCAGGTGGTGTTCCAGAAGCGATTCCCCGACGCGTATCGCGACGGCGAGTCGGGCGGCGCCGACAGCTCGTTCAAACCGGTTCTGCGCCATTTCTCGGGCGGACGCACGGTGGACCTCTCCGACGATCTCTCCGACGAAGAACTGCACGTACGCCTCGCCGCCGTGCCGGGACTCGAGGAAGTCGCGACGAAGCACCTCGGCGCGCATTCGCCGGGCGAGATCGCGGCGGGCATGGAGCTCGTCCTCGAAGGGCTCGCCGCGAGTTCGCTGCTCTCGCGCGAACAGACGGCGACAGGTCGCTCTTTCAAGGACATGTTCGAGGAGATGGTCAAGGGCCTGAAGAAGCCCAACGAGAAGCCTGGTGACGGTCCGCGTCGGCCGAACAAGGGCAAGTAGATGGACTGGCGCTACGCCGAGTACGACGCGTGGGCCGAGGGGTTGAAGAAGCTCCTCGAGCTCCTGTCGAAGGTGTTCGACCAGCTCGTCGTCGCACTCGACGGCGACGTCGAGCAGGCGCTCCTCGTGCTCGAACAACTCGGCGCGCGCCAGAAGTGGTTCGACGAACGTTTCGGCATCGAGGATTTCAAGCGCTGGCTGGAGCAACGCGGCACCATCGCGAAGGCGAGCGGGGGCGCGATGACGCTCACAAAGAAGGGCGAGCAGGGCCTGCGCACGACGGCGCTCGAGCCGCTGTTCGCCGGTATGCGTCGCGGACTCGAAGGCGAGCACCGTGTCGCATCGACGGGTTCGGGCGGCGAGCGCCAGGCGGAATCGCGCGCGTGGGAATTCGGCGACGAACTCGATCGTCTGGATCCCGTCGCCACGCTGAAGAGCGCGGCGCTTCGCGCCGGCATCGACGAGATCCAGATCACCGAGGACGACCTGCGTATCCACGAGGTCG
>CAZKIY010000234.1:2578-3970 GCA_964552875.1 uncultured Planctomycetaceae bacterium | reverse complement strand
GCCGGCATCGACGAGATCCAGATCACCGAGGACGACCTGCGTATCCACGAGGTCGAGCACGTGAGTTCGATGGCTACCGTCCTGCTCATCGACGTCTCGCACAGCATGATCCTCTACGGTGAGGACCGCATCACGCCCGCCAAGCAAGTCGCTCTGGCGCTGTGCGAACTGATCACCACGCGTTTCCCGAAAGACTCGCTCGACGTGTGCCTCTTCGGAGACACGGCGTGGCGCGTTTCGATGGACGAGATCCCCTACCTCTCGGCGGGTCCATATCACACGAACACGCGCGACGGACTGCGCCTCGCGCGCGACATTCTCCGCAAGACGCGCCAGCAGAATCGGCAGATCGTCATGCTGACGGACGGCAAGCCGTCGGCGCTGACCGAGCCCGACGGCGAGATCTACAAGAACCCTTTCGGCCTCGACCGCCGCGTCGTGAACAAGACGCTGGAGGAGGCGGAAGCATGTCGCCGGCTCAACATTCCGATCACGACGTTCATGCTGACGAGCGACCCACTTCTCGTGGAATTCGTCGAGGAATTCACGCGCGTGAACCACGGGCGAGCCTACTACTCGGAGCTCGACCGTCTGGGCTCGTTCGTCCTGGTCGACTACGTTCGCAATCGACGCGGTCGCGTGCGCTGAAGTAGAGCGTCGTTGCGGCGCGACTCGCGGAGCGGCACGCTCTGTGGCCCCGATGGTACGCGTACGACTCGTCACGACTCCGATGTGGTCCGAGGAACACCTCGTCGCCGCACTCGCGCAAGTCGACTTCCCGAACGTCGAGGTCAACCGCTCTCCCGTCGCGCTCGAATCGTGGCGCGGAACGCCGCTCGGAGTGGAAGCATCGCTGGTCCTGCGGCGACGTCACCTCAGCGCTGCCAGCGACGATCTCGGCTTCGTGCGCAACGAGCGCGGTTCGTTCGAGATGATCCTGTCGGAGGGGAACTTCTTCCGTTTCGACCGGCGCTGGATCGAGGACCTCGCACGACGGCACGACGAGCTCGCCGCGGCCGCGGGTCGGTCTGCACCAGCCAATCTGCCCGGTTGGGAGAAGCGCTATCTCGGAGCGACTGGCCCCGGTGGGTCGGCTCACCTCCCCGCGAATTCAGGACTGCCGCACGATGCGCGCGTACGTACTGACGCGGCGAACCAAGTGCAGAGCGCATCGCGCGCTCGCGCCGAGGCCGCGACGACCCTCGACGAGCTGCGCAAGAAGCAGAAGCGTGCCGACGGACCCGGCTGCATCGTGGGCCTGGTCGCGCCGCTGGCGATCTGGGGGCTGCTCGCAGCCGGAGACTCGGGCTTCCAAAACCCCGGTGCCTTCTTCGGCGTGGTCCTGCCGTTGTGGCTCGCGTACGCAGTCTTTCGCGGCGTGCGCATCGCGCG
>CAZKIY010000234.1:0-2478 GCA_964552875.1 uncultured Planctomycetaceae bacterium | reverse complement strand
CAGCACGGCCCAGCAACCGATCCACGCCGCGAACAGCATGACGATGCCGAGGAACCAAAAGATGATGAGGTGCGGCAAGAGCAACGACGTCTTCGGGAGGAAGAACAAGATCCCGCACACGGCGAGAAGGCGCGACGAAGTCTCGGGATAGTCGGCTTCGACTCGAACGGGAAGGAGGACGTCGACATGGGGGGGGGCGAGCTCGGATTCAGGACGGATGGAGCGCGTACTCGGGCGCGGGCTTACCGAAGGTCCTTGGGCGGGCGAGACAGGCTCGAGCGCGGCAGCGCGGTGTCCAGTTTTTCGCGCTGAAATGAGCCATTCGGCGCGAAGGGCGCGCGGATCGACAGCGAAGCCCTTACGATCGCTCTCCAATTGACCACCCCCGCGGTTTCTCGACCTGAAGATCCCGGCTCGCCCCAAAGCGGCGCGTCGTTCGACGTGCTACCGCTCTCGCCGGCGACGCTGGAGAACCTCGTCGCTCTCGGCTACCACACGATGACGCCGATTCAGGCCGCGAGCTTGCCTCTCGCGCTCGCGGGTCACGATTTGATCGCGCAGGCGAAGACGGGAAGCGGCAAGACGGCCGCCTTCGCGTTGTCGCTGCTTTCACGGCTCGACGGGCGCTATTTCGCGGTGCAAGCGCTCGTCTTGTGTCCGACGCGCGAACTCGCCGACCAAGTCGCGACCGAGATCCGACGGCTCGCGCGGGCCGAGGAGAACCTGAAGATCCTGACCTTGTGTGGCGGATCGCCCATCCGTCCGCAGCTCGCGAGCCTCGAACACGGAGCGCACGTCGTCGTCGGAACGCCGGGGCGCGTGATGGATCACCTCCAGCGCGACAGCCTGCGCCTCGATGCGTTGCGCACGCTCGTCCTCGACGAAGCCGACCGCATGCTCGACATGGGTTTCTACGGCGACATCGTCACCGTCGCGGAGCAGTGCCCGGTCGAGCGGCAGACGCTGCTCTTCTCAGCGACGTATCCCGACGGCATCGTGCGTTTGAGCCGACAATTCCTGCGTGAACCCCATCAGGTCAAGCTGCTCGAGCAGCACGCCGCCACGAAGATCCGACAGCGTTTCTACGCGGTCGACGAGATGGCTCGCCTGCAGGCGGTTCCGCGTCTGCTGCGCCACTTCAGGCCGGTGCGCACGCTCGCGTTCTGCAACACGAAGGTCCAGTGCCGTGACCTCGTCGAGGTCCTGCGCGCCGACGGTTTCGTGGCGCTCGCACTGCATGGCGACCTCGATCAACGCGAGCGCGACCAAGTGCTCGTCCAGTTCGCCAACAAGAGTTGCTCGGTGTTGGTCGCGACCGATGTCGCGGCGCGCGGGCTCGACATCGACGGCCTCGAGGCGGTCGTGAACGTCGACGTCACGCGCGATCCCGAGGTCCACGTGCACCGGATCGGTCGGACCGGTCGCGTCGACGAAGAAGGTTGGGCGCTGACGCTCGTCGGTCCGCGCGACGCCGGCAATCTTCAGCGCATCGAGGACATGCAGGGCGGCGCGGCAACGGAATTGCGCTCGCTGTCCGAACTCGAACCCAAGGGTCACGGTCCGCTCGTGCCGCCGATGGTGACGCTGCAGATCCTCGGTGGGCGCAAGGAGAAGATTCGCCCTGGCGACGTGCTCGGTGCCTTGACGGGTGAGGCCGGTTTCGAGTCTTCGAACGTCGGCAAGATCACCGTGAACGATTCGGCGACCTACGTCGCGGTCGACCGTCGCATCGGCGAGCGCGCGCTCCAGGCCCTCATGAGCGGCAAGGTCAAGGGTCGCACGGTGCGCGTACGCATGCTGCGCGCCGACGAAGACTGAATCAGAACGCCCGACGCCATCCTCGCGCTCTTGTCCAAGGTCACGCCCACGCCGATCGATTGGTACGACGTGCCGCGGCTCTACGACGTCGTGTTCGACGTCGGGACCGCGCAAGAGACGGATTTCCTCGAGGCTGCTGCACTGCGGTACGGACGCTCGAATGGCCGGCGCGTGCTCGAGCCCGCGTGCGGCAGCGGCCGACTGGTGGCCGAGTTCGCGCGCCGAGGATGGAACGTCCGCGGGTTCGACCGCAACGAGAACATGCTCGCGTACGCACGCCAGCGACTTGCGCGAACTGGACTGTCCGCGGACCTCGTCGCAGGTGAGATGGCGGACTTCACGGTCCCCCATCCCGTCGATCTCGCGCACTGCCTCGTCTCGACGTTCAAGTACTTGCTCGACGAGGACAGCGCGCACTCGCACCTCACGGCGATCGCGCGAGCACTCGCACCGGGCGGCATCTACGTCCTGGGACTGCACCTCACCTCGTACGACCGCTTGTTGGACGAGCGCGAGCGCTGGGTGGAAACGCGTGACGGGATCACGGTGACTTCCGACATGCGCGTCGGCCGGCCGAATCGGAGGACGCGCCTCGAGCCCGTCGTCACGCGCATCACGGAGGTCGAGGGAACGACGACGCGCGAGTACGAAGCGGCCTGG
>CAZKIY010000233.1:4736-6534 GCA_964552875.1 uncultured Planctomycetaceae bacterium | reverse complement strand
GCGTCGCCGTCGCCGTCCTTCTTCCACCACTCGCTCCAAGCCTTGACGCGCTTCGAGCGCTCGGCTTCGGGCGCGGACGAATCGAACTTCAGGTCCTTGCCCGTGATCGCACGGAGCGCGATCCAAGCCGACTCGCGCACGGCCGGTTCGGTGTCTTCGAGCGCTTCGATCAGCGCCGGCACCGCTGCGCGCGCGCGCAGCTTCTCCCCGAGCACGCGCGCAGCCGCCATCCTCACGACCCACGTCGGATCCTTGAGCATCGGCACGACGTGCGGGACGACCGCGGGATCGTTCGCGTCGCCGAGAGCGCTGACCGCGTCCCAGCGCACCGTCTCCTCGGCGCTGGTGAGATCGGGGAGGAACTTCTTCCACACCGCCGGCGGTGCGACGGCCACGGCCGGTGCGGCAGCCGGCTTCTCCGCGGGCACGGCGCTCTCGGCCGCGGCGAGACGCGTCGCGAGGGCGCGCCGCTCGTCATCGGCCTTCGCGATGCGCGCGCTCATCTCGTCGAAGCGCTTCTCGATGGCGAGACCGAGACCGGGCTCCGAAACGCGCGCCCGCAGGCGTTCGACTTCGACTCCGAGTGCGTCGAGGCGCGCCGTGAAGTTGCCCACGTCCTCGCGCAGCGCGCCGACCGCGGCGCTCGCCGCTGCGTCGCGGGCCACGCTGGCGTCGAGTCTCTCGACGAGACGCGCTTCGACACCGGCCAACGCCGGATGAACCTTGTTCAGTTCGGTCGAGAGGCCGTGCAGCGCGTCGTCGCGCTTCGCGAGCTCGTTCTCGAGCGCCGTCTGCGATCGCCCCACGCGCGCCAAACGGTCGTCCGTGACGAAAATCGAAAGTGCCGTGAACCCGATCGCGAGGCCCGCGACCCAAGCGATGCCGGTGTTCGAGGAGGCCGGAGCCTGAACGACGAGCGGCGCGGGGAGGACAGGGGACACGACGATCGCCGGTGCATACATCGAGGGCGAGGTCACGGACTGCGAAGGGTTCGGCGACGGGCTGGGCGGCGGAACGAAACCGCCCGGACCGACGGGCCCGGGCGGGACGTGCACCGGCGCACGACCTGCCGGTTGATGCACGTGCGCGGAAGCGGCGGCCGATCGCTCCGCCTCGGCGGCGTGCGTCATCGCGGCGTCGCAGGTCGCGCAGATCACACGTCCTTTGACGAGGCGCGCCGCGCCGCTGTCCAACGCTGCCTGCGGGATCGACTCGTTGCACAGGTCGCAGAAGTGGATCTTCATCGGGTTCGCGAGAGCCTCTGGGGTGCCGGGCCGAGCCGCGCCGACGTGCGGGACCGAATGCACCACGGGGTCGTGACTGCAACTCGGAGTCCGAATCGGAGGGCTCACCGCCGGTACGATGTAAGCTCGCGGAGGCCTTGGAAGGAACCGCCGAACCCGAGGAGTCGTCCGAGGACCTGCCGACCGGCCTGGAAAGCCGCGCGGAACGGCGCGGGCTGGAGTTCCTGGCCGACTTCTACGGCCGCGAACTGACGCGCAAGCCCGGCAGCCTGGCGGCGCTCACGGATCTGGGGCATGTCCTGACGAGACTCGGGCGCTACGAGGAGGGCCTCGAGATCGATCGGGAGCTCGCGCACCGTGCCCCGGAGGACTCGAACGTGCTCTACAACCTGGCCTGTTCCTTGGCGCTGACGGGCCACGCGGACGAGGCGTTCCGCACGTTGGAGCGCGCGATCCTGCACGGCTACGCGGATGCCGACCACTTGGCCGAGGACGGGGATCTCGCGAGCTTGCGCGAGGACCCGCGGTTTGCAGCGCTACTGCGCGCGCTGCGC
>CAZKIY010000233.1:0-4636 GCA_964552875.1 uncultured Planctomycetaceae bacterium | reverse complement strand
GCAGCCGTTCCGTCGTTCAGTCGTCCCTGTCGGCGGAAGCGCCGCGGACGGGGCTCGACGGGTTACCGGCGAGCAGCGGGTCGGACAGTCGATCTTGGACCCACGCTTCCCACTTCACCACGGAAGCCTCACGCGGTTCGGCTGCGCCGCGCGGATCGAAACCGAAGCGCTCGTGCGTCGCTTCGTCGAGCGCCTGGATGCACAGCGCTCGCGTCATCATGCGCTCGTCGCGCAAGCCGGCGACGAGTCGCGGCACCATCTGCCAGTCGCCGAGGCGCAGCAGGGTGCGTGAACGTTCGAGCGCGAGATCGGAGTGTTCGGCCTTGGGCCACGGAAGTTCGCGCAGCGGTTCGACGAGGCGGCTGTCCTTCGTGGCGCCGAGCGACGCGAGTGCCGCACCGGCGACGTCCGCGCGCGGATCCACGACCATCTGGAGCAGCGTCGGATACGCGGGCTCACCCACGCTCGCGAACCAGTGGATCGTCTCGATGCGCTCGAGCCCGTGGGTCCACGGCAGACGCTTGGCCTCGTCCTCGATCTGCTGACGCAGCGCGGGCGAGGGCTCGAGCCAGCCCGAGGAGTTCGTTTCGATCTTCGGCGACTGGACCGTCGTGACGCACGACGCGGACAAGACGATGAGGAAGAAGGCGGCGATCGAGGTGCGGTGGTTCGACATGGTTCGCGCGGGGTCCGGCGCACGGCCGATGAACCCGTGCGACTCCTGTCGTCCTGAACCGGGAAGGACTTGACCGGTTCAGGCCGCGCGGCGCGGCGAGGCGGAAAAAAAACCCGCGCCGGTGGCGAGAGCGAGGGCCGCGATCCCGGCGAGGAGCACCCACCGGCCGAGAGGGTTCGGCCCGGGCGCCGTCGGCGCGAGGGCACGCATCGGGGCCGGCGGCGTGAAATGCCCTGGAAGGCGCGCGAATTCGGGGGCGCGGGGCGCAGTGAAGCCGAAGCTCTCGAGCCCCGTCGTATCGCCCTGGATGCGCGCTTCCACCGTCTCGCCGGCTTCGAGGCGAGAGAGCACCGCGGGGAGCGCGGCCGAGCGCTCACGCAGCAGATCATGGCCCGACCGACCCGCGACGAGGTCGACGATGCCGAGTCGCTCCGCCCGCTTCGAGGTGAGTTCGAGGCGCACGATCGGCGGCGCGAGACCCGCGGGGTCGAAGAGGACCAGATCGCCGTCGCGCTCGAACAACGTGGGTGCGCCGGCGACGTTCGGCGGCAGCACAGCACGGATCGCCGTCGCGATCGATCCGACGAGATCGTGTTCGCTGCCGAGCCACGTTGGATCGGGCGGGAAGGCCATCGTCGCCGCGACGCCGAGTCCGGTGCGCGCAAACGCGAGGAGGGGCGCGCCGTCGTCGGTCGTCCACACGACTTCTGCGCTGTTCACCGCGCGCGCGCGCAGAGCGCGTCGCACGGTCGGAGGCGCGACACCCTGGAACGCCGCGGCGAACGACGTGTCGCCGCCGGCGACTCTCGCGGTGCGCGCGGGAGAGAACTCCTCGATGCTCCCCCGTGCGATCGCGCTCGTGAGGATCTCGGCGAGCCGCGTGCCCGCGTGCGTGGACGTGAGATCTCCGGCGGCAAGCACTTCGGCGTCCGCGCCCGCGAGTGCCGCCAACAATTCACGATCGGGATCACCGCCGACTTCGACGACGACGAGGCGCGCGTTCTTCGCCGCGAGCTGCGCGCGCAGAGCGTTCGCGCGCGCTGCGAGATCGGCGCGGTCGGGATCGCGACCGTCGGACACGAGGATCGCCAGCGTGCGGCGCGATCCGTCGAGACCGGACGCGAGTTCCTCGAGCGCGGACCAGATCTGCGTCGGACCGCGTGGATTCGGCCCGGCGAGGGCCTGATCGCGGAACGCGGCGCGACGTGCTGCGTCGACGCGTTCGTCGGCTTTCCCGAGCGAATCGACGCGCACGCCGCCGTCGTGGAGCCAGCGCGCTTCGAGTGCGTCCGCGCTCGGCGCGGAATCGACGAGCGACGCGAGCGCCGCGCGCGAAACGCGACCAGGCTCGCCGTTCATGCTGCCCGACGCATCGACCAGGACGACGATGCCGCGCGGTCCATTTTCGTCACCGGCGGGGACGAGCGCCGTCGCGCGCGGACGCGCGGTACCGGCGAAGTTCGGGCCGGCGAGATCGATCCAGCCGCGACCGCGCGCGACGGCGTCGTCGAGCAGCGTCGCTTCCTCGGCCGTGAACTCGTGCGCGATGGACACGATGGCGTCCGCTGCGCGCAGCGCGTCCGCGGTCACACGATCCGCGAAGCGCAAGCCCAGGTCGCGCGCGGCAGGTTCGAGTCGCTGTGCGAACGCAGCGCTTCGCTCGGGAGTGCCGACCACGACGACCAGAGCTCGACCCTCTACGCGGATCGTCGCGCGCGCGACGTCGTTCTCGGGGAGGAGGGTGGGTCGCTCCTGCCCAGCGACTTCCAACGTCGCGCGGACTTCGAGTTCGGCTGCGCTCCCCGTGAGCGCCCCGAAGGCGAACGGCACGCGCACGGGACGAAGTCGGAAGTCGAAAGACTGCCCTTCGAGCGCGAGGCGCGCGGTACGGATCTCGGTTCGCGCGCCCTCGACGAGACTCGCCGTGACGATCAGCGTGCGTGGACCCCCTTGGTGGTGGCCGGGGGTCCCGCGTGCGTGCCAGGCCTCGACGTCCACAGAAATCGGCGCGCCCGCGCGCACGAGAATCGGTGAGCGGAGTGGAGCCACGCCGGCCTCGTCGCCCTGGAAGTGAAGGGCCACGTGTTGATCGATCGCCACACCGCGTCCCGCGAGCCGGGCCGCGATCGGTGTCGGATCCGCGCCCGTGTACGTCCCGTCACCGAGGACGTCGATCGCCACGACGCGGCGTTCCTCGGCGATCCGCGTCGCGAGCTCGAACGCCGCGGCCAGATCAGTGGCGTCCTCGGGCTCACCGAACTTGCGGTCCGGTCGCACATCGAGGTCGAAACGACGTGCTCCCCGGCCGAAGGCGATGCCGATCCGTTCTTCGCCGGGTCGCTGGGCCTTCTCTCGCGTCACGTCGAGCTGGTCCGGGCCCAGGGACCACATCGGGAGCAGGTACTCACCGTGCGCACTCGCGCTCACGTCGAACATCACGATGCGCACCGGCTGTCCTGAAGCGGTCTGGTCGCGCGGCAGCACGAGCCACGCTCCGAACGCGAGCAGCGCGGCGCCGAGCCACGCCAGGATCGCCGTGATGGGAGCGCGCAGCATGGACGTCGCGGAGCGTATCGACCGGCCACCGCGCAGTAACGCGCGGCGCCGATCTCAACCGACCGGCGCCGCCCCTGCTCGCACCGTCGCGTCGATCCAACCGCCGCCGATCAACCGGTCACCTTCGTAGAAAGCAGCGCCCTGACCCGGCGTGACGGACACTTCGGGTTCGTCGAACACGATCTCGGGCTTCGCGCCCGCGTTCGAGAACGTCGCCGGCACGGGTTCATGACGGTAGCGGTGTTGGACGAGCACGCGCCGCTCGCCCTGCGTCGGCGCATCGACGCCGATCCAGTTCATCTCCTCGAGGACGGCGCTCGCGACGCCGCATTCCGCGCGCGAGCCGAGCACGACCCGACCGTTGTGCGGTTCGATCGCGACGACGTAGAGCGGCTCCTCGGACGAGATTCCGTGACCGCGGCGTTGGCCGATCGTGAAGAGTTCCGTGCCCGCGTGCTCGCCGAGCACCGCGCCCGACGTGTCGACCAGCTTCCCCGGGTGCAACTCCGTGCCGTGCTCCTTCAACAGGTTGCGGTAGTCGTTCGACGGCACGAAACAGATCTCCTGGCTGTCCTTCTTCTCGCTCGTCTTCAATCCGACTTCGCGTGCTAGTGCGCGCACAGCCGTCTTCTGCAACCCACCGAGCGGCAGTCGCGTGCGCGACAGATCGTCCTCGGCGACGCAGAACAATTGATACGACTGATCCTTCGTGTGATCGACGCCGCGGCGCACGTGCACGCGGCCGTCGACGACGTCGAGCCGTGCGTAGTGCCCGGTCGCGACGCCTTCGGCACCCAGCTCGCGCGCGAAACGCATCAGCCGCCCGAATTTCAAGTCGCGATTGCACACCGCGCACGGATTCGGCGTGCGGCCGCGCGCGTACTCCTTCAGGAAGTAGCGGATGATCCCGCCGAACTCGTCCTTCAGATCGACGGCTTGAAAAGGAATTCCGAGATGAGCCGCGACCATGCGGGCATCCCGCGCGTCACTCACGGAGCAGCACGACTTCTTCGAGGACTCGTGCTCCGCCACATGGACGCCGTTCCGCATGAACAGACCGACCAGATCCAGGCCTTCCTGAGCCAGGATCCAGGCCGCGGCCGAGCTGTCGACGCCGCCGCTCATGGCGACGACGAATCGGGGCTTCGTGGACATTGGGTGGGGTGCGCCGCGGCGGTCGAGCGCGCTTTCGCGAGGCCGGACAGTCTAGTACCCTCTCCGCCCTTCCTCGCTGGCCGCGTGCCGCAGGAAGCACGAACGAGCGATGCCGAATCCGATCTTCCTCCCCTTCCTACCCCTCCAGGACGGCGCCGCGCCCGCGGGGGCGACCCCGCCCGCCGGTTCAGGAGGCATCGTCGAGAGCCTGTTCGGCTCGATGCTGTTCCCCTTGGTCCTGTGCTTCGG
>CAZKIY010000232.1:0-6548 GCA_964552875.1 uncultured Planctomycetaceae bacterium | reverse complement strand
CCGGCCCCGGCCGCACCGCGCTCGATCGACGTGCGCGGCGAGCGCGTGGGCTGAGCGCGTGGGCTGAGCGGCCTCCATGGAGGAGTCGCCCGTACGTTGTCCCGGATCCGCGTGCGATTCGTGCGCAACGGCGTGACGCGGTCTACCCCTGAAGGCTCTGGTCATCGGCGGCGGAATCGGCGGGCTTGCGGCCGGAATCGCGCTGCGGCAGGCCGGTATCGACGTCGAGCTGTTCGAGCGCGCGCCCGCGACCCGCGAAGTCGGCGCGGGCATCTCGCTCTGGCCCAATGCGCTGCACGTTCTCGACGCGATTGGCGTCGACGCGCGCGTGCGAGCTCTGGGGCACGCGCAAGGCGACGGACGCCTGATGACGTCGAGCGGAAGGACGCTGATCGACATGTCGATGAGCGTCATCGAGGAAAGCGGCGCGCCCGTGTTGATGCTGCACCGCGCGAGCTCGATCGACGCGTTGCGCGCGGGTTTCGAGGGGCCTGTGCGTCTGGGACACGAACTGGCGGACGTCCTACGAGTCCGAGATCGCGTGCGCGCGACCTTCACGAATGGATCGACGGCCGAGGGCGACGTCTTGATCGGCGCCGACGGTTGGCGGTCGGCAGTGCGCGCGCAGACCTTCCCCGGAGCGCGAGCGCGGTACGTGGGTTACTCGGGTCTGCGCGCCGTCGTCGCGTGTCCCGCGAGCGTCACACCGACGAGCGAAAGCTGGGGTCGCGGCGCTCGTTTCGGCCTCATTCCGCTCATCGACGGGCGCTTGTACTGGTTCGCGGTTTGGAACGCGCCCGAGGGCGAAGTGCTCTCGCCCGACGAGCGTCGAGCGCGCGCCCTGCACACCTTCCGCGGCTGGCACGCGCCGACCGAGGACGTGATTCGTGCCACCGAACCGACCGCGATCTTGCACGACTACGTGCGCGAACTCGTCGACCTCCCGGCGTGGATCCACGGGCGAATCGCGTTGCTCGGCGACGCGGCGCACGCGATGACGCCGAACCCCGGGCAAGGCGGATGCTATGCGATCGAGGACGCGTACGTGCTCACGCGGTGTCTCAGCGAGACGCAGCCGGTCGAGGACGCGCTCGATCGTTACGTCAGCCTCCGTCGTCCGCGCGTCACGAACATCACCCGCGACTCCCACGCGTTCGGGTTCTTCGGCCAGCTCGAGAACGCGTTCGCGCAACGCGTGCGCGACGCGCGAGCGGTGGCGACGAAAGGCCGCTACGGACGCGACGTGGTGCTGCGGTACGCACGGACGCGCCCGGATCAGCTCCTGCGAGTGACGGAGTGAGCCGTCACGAGAAGCGTGCTTTCCATGGTCTGCGCGCGCAATTCGGATGAGCTCGATGCAGCGGCCACGACCATCACTCCGATCTGACGCGCGCGCGGGCCGCCCACCGCCTTCATCCCGTGGTGCGTGTCGACATCTCGCGATTTCTTCATCGCGAATCGGTCCAGGTAGGGCGGCCTCCCTGCACGGCCGAGCGGGGAGGGCGACCGGATCCGTGCCGTGGCTTGACCGAATCGCGAACCTCGGACAGAGTCCTTGACTCGCCATCCCCTTCGAGTCCCTCGACGGGTAGCGCTTCCCACTCGCGAGTTCGACGAAGACCACGATGCTCCACTTCCTCGCGCTGGCCGTGTGCCAGCACGCGCCGGCGACCGTCGCGCAACGCATTTCGCTTCGGCCGCCCAACGTGATCGTCGTCGTACTCGACGACGTGGGCCTCGACCAACTCGACGTCTACGGCGGTACGCCCGCGTGGGGAGAATCACGCGCCCGGACGCCGGTGATCGACCAGCTGCGTGCGAGTGGAGTGCTGTTCGAGCACGCTTATTCCGCTCCGCTGTGCAGCCCGAGCCGCGCGATGCTCCTGACGGGCCGACACGGGTTTCGTACGGGCATGCTGAACCTCGCGGAAGAGACAGGCCCCTGTCCCCCGGGAACCGTGTTCCATGGATCCAACGATTGCTGCCCGGCTTCCGACCCTGACTGTCAGTTGCCCGAGTCGCAGGCCGTTTCACCGCTGAGTTCTCAGGGCTACTCGTTGCCGTCCGCGGAGATCACGTTGGCGGAGGCGCTCACCGGCGGCACCTATCCCGTGCCTGCCGCCTACACGTGCGGAGCATTCGGCAAATGGCATCTCACTAACCGCATGGGTGATCCGTGTGAGGTGATCGAACACGGATTCGACATCTTCCAAGGCCACCTCTTCAACAATGAAGGTGGGGGCCAACACCACTACGAGTGGCGTCACCACGACGCACAACGCGTAAGCGGAAGTTGCACAGCGATCTCGAGCGACATCCATGGGCAGTGGGATGCCGACGTCACGAGAGTCGAAGCTCGCTCGTGGATCGATCTCGTGCGCCTTGGAGTCGATGCGCGTCCGTTCTTCGCCTACGTGTCCTTCAACCCGCCGCACCGTCCGTTTCAAGTGCCGCCGCAGCCCTACGTGTCCGTACAGACGTGGAGCGAACTCCAGAGTGCTCAGCTCGGGACGGAGATGCAGATCGAAGACGGCGTGCGCTCCTGCCACGTCGGGACGAATCAGGAGATCGACAGTCGGAACGCCCGGCTCGTCTACAAGGCCTCGCTCGAAGCCGTGGATTTCCTGATCGGGAAGCTGGTCTTCAAGTCGCCCCAGCAGCCGGAGATCCTGGACAACACGATCGTCTTCATCACCGGGGACAATGGCACTCCGGATCAGATCTACCAGGCGACGCGGGACACGGCGCAGATCTCTCCGGGCGTGGCTCCATATCCGCCCAACCATGCGAAGCCGAATATCTACGAGCTCGGTGTCAATGTCCCGCTCATCGTGGCGGGTCCGGGAGTAGCGGTTGGCGGAACGTGCAACACGCTCGTTTCACTCGTCGACCTTTGGCGCACGATCACCGACCTCGCGCACGCCGACACATCGGCTTTGATCCCACCGTCCGAACTAGACAGTCGGAGTTTCGCCCCTTGGCTCCGACGTCCGACCGGACCGGTGCCCGGCGGTGGACGCGAGTTCGTCTATACCGAACTCGCCTCGCGGAACGGGATGTTCTACGAGCGAGCCTCGCAAACTTGGACTCCCGTGCCGCCGACGGGGGCCGTGAACTACCAGCGGGCAATCATCGGAGCCAACGGATTCAAGTACCTGCGGCGCGTGCTCGGGGTGGATCCCGGTTGCGCGACGGCGCAGTTGTGTTCGCCTCTGCCCAGCGAGGAGATCTATCGGCTCGTCGGCGGCACGCTGCCGGGCGATCCGACGGAGACTCAAGGCGCTTGCGGCGACCCGACCGCGCTCATGGAGTTGATGCTGCTCCGACAGGCGATGTCGCAGTCGTTCTCGGGGAACTGACGCGGAGGCTCGGACACTACGGCGCGGATCGAGTCGATCACGACGTACCCTTTGGCCGCGCCGTTTGGCACGAGCCCGAAGTGCGCGGTATGTCGCGAACATTACGGCCACAGGGAACGCGCGGTACGGGCGGAACGGGCGCATCCGGCTGCTGATCGCACGGGGGCTCGAAGGCGGCGTGGTGGTGGTGGAGGAGACGACGGTCCGGGTCGATCGGCGCTCGGGAGTGACGGAGTTAGGCTTCCGAACCCGCGTCAAGGACGCCGGTTGCAACCGTGCCGACCATTCTACGGCCAATCGTAAATCGGTCGCGACCGTTTTACGATAGGCCGTAAGATGGTCGGCATGCTCGATCGAGCCCTCACGCACGTCCTCCAGGACCATCTCGCCGACCTGCGGCAGATGGCGTTCGTCGCCGGCCCTCGGCAGATCGGGAAGACGACCGTGTGCCGCGCTCTCGCGAGTCCCGGCGCCTACTTCAACTGGGACGACAGCGATCACCGCCGTGCGATCTCGGCGGGTCCGGCCGAGATCGCGAAGCGTGTCGGCGTCGATCAGCTGCGCGAGGGGAAGCCCGTCGTCGTGTTCGACGAGCTGCACCGCTTCGCGCGCTGGAAGGCGTTCCTCAAAGGACTCTTCGACACGCATGGCGAGTCGATGCGCATCGTCGTGACGGGCAGCTCGCGCCTCGACGTATACCGACGCGGCGGCGACAGCTTGATGGGGCGCTACATGCTCTATCGCATGCATCCGCTGACGATCGCCGAACTGATCGACGCGCGGCCGGGCGACGGACCGATCCGTGCGCCGATTGCGATCGACGACGCGCGCTATGAGCGACTGCGCTTGCGCGGTGGATATCCCGAGCCGTTCGCGATGGACGACGATCGCTTCTCGACGCGCTGGCAGTCGTTGCGGACGCAGCAGCTCGTGCGCGAGGACGTGCGTGACCTCACGGGCATCCGCGAGCTGGATCAGCTCGAGGTGCTCGTGAACCTGCTGACCGACCGTTCCGGGATGGCGCTCTCGTACTCGAACCTCGCCGGCGAAGTGCAGGTGTCCGTCGACACGATGCGCCGGTGGATCTCGACCCTGTGCACGCTGCACCACGGGTTCCTCGTGCGGCCGTGGCACAGGAACGTCGCTCGCTCGCTGCGCAAGGAACCGAAGTGGTACGTCAGCGACTGGGCCGCGGTGACGGATCCCGGCGCGCGCGCGGAGACGTTCGTCGCGGGGCACATGAAGCGTGCAGTCGAGACGTGGACGGATCGCGGCCTTGGGAACTTCGATCTCCACTATCTGCGCGACAAGGAGCAGCGCGAGGTGGACTTCCTCGTGACGCGCGACAAGAAGCCGTGGTTCCTGGTCGAGGCGAAACTGGCGGACATGGGCTTGAGTCCGCACCTCGCGTACTTCCAGGGCGCGACGGGCGCGAAGCACGCATTCCAGGCGGTGGTGGAGATGCCGCACGTGGGTGCGGACTGCTTCGCGCGCGAGAGACCGACGGTGGTGCCGGCGCGCTCGTTGTTCGCGCAGCTCGCCTGACTTCGCGCGAAAGCCGTCCTGTTCCGGGGCGGCTGTGGCGATGGCCATGAACGTCGCCGCCCGCTTCCTCGAACCGTTTCCGATCCGACCGGTGCTCCAATTGTGAAGCCCCATGGACCCCACCGCGCTCGAGACGATCCTGGCCGACGACCGCTTCGTCCGTGGACTCGCGCGCCGGCTCGTCCGGGACGGCGCGAGCGCGGACGACGTCGCGCAGACGGCGTACGTCGAGGCGCTCGAGCGGCGGCCGGACTCGAGCTCGCCGCGCGGGCGGATCGCGACCGTCGTTCGTCACGTCGCGTCGAACCTACGCCGCGGCGAGGACCGGCGTGCGCGTCACGAGCGAGCTGCGGCGCGCTCCGAGGAGCACGTGCCTGAATCGGCACTGATCGAGCGCGAGGAAGTCCGGCGCAAGCTCGTCGCCGCCGTCCTGCGGCTAGGACCGCCGCGCTCGACCGTCGTGATCCTGCGCTACTTCGAGGACCTGCCTCCGCGCGTGATCGCGACGCGACTCGACATGCCGGTCGGGACGGTCCGCACGCACTTGAAGCGCGCTCACTTCGAGCTGCGCGCGCGCCTCGGGACGGACCGTCGCGGCGACGGGTCGTCGATGCTCGCGGGTTTGCCGCTGTTGCTCGGCACGCCGCATTTCGGGCCGGATGCAATCGGGATCGCACTGATGACTGCCAAGACGAAGATCGCTCTGTGCGTGCTCGCCGCGGTGTTCGCGACGTGGACGTGGATCGCCATCCGACCGGCGGATGAAGCCGTTTCGCTCGCGAGCACGCAACCGCCCGGATCGCCGCCGGTCGTCGTCGTGCCGGATCCCGAGCGAGCGGCGCTGGACGCGCCGAACTCGCGCAAGGCCGAGCGCACTCCGCTCGCGCCGCGGCGCGACGAGGCCGCGTCCGCTACGAGCACTGTCGTTCCGAGCGGCGGGATCCTGCGCGGCGTCGTCCTCGACGCGGACGGCGCGCCGGTCGCGCGCGTGCTCGTTCAGGGCGAGCCGGCGCCGACTTCGAGCCCGACGTTGCGCGAGGAAGCGATGCTCGCGCGCCTGATCCGAGCCGACCTCGGCATCCCGGTCGACGGGCAGCGCCCCGACGGGAGCTTCGACGCGCGCTCCCGCGCGGACGGAACGTTCGAGCTCGCGCCGCTCGCGCGCTGACGCGAGCGACCCCGGTCCCCGCCGGCCCTCGAACACCACGACGCCTTCGATCACCGTCGCGACGCAGTGCGTCACGTACTCGAACGGATCCCCGTCGTAGAGCGCGATGTCGCCGTCCTTTCCGACCGCGATGCTCCCGAGACGTGAATCGACACCGAGGATCCGCGCGGCATCGATCGTGATCGCGCGCAGAGCAGCATCGGCGCCGAGCCCGTGCGCCGCGGCGATAGCGGCAATCCGACTCAAGAGTGGCCCCGTCGACGAGCCGTTGGCGGCATGGCTCGTCGACGGATAGATCCCTTGATCCAGGGGCGGTTCAGCCTGGATCCGCGGGCGCATTCGGGGTCAACAACCACGAGTGAGAACCTACGCTGCCCCAGTTGGTGAACACGCTCATGCAAGCCATGAGGCGTGGTACCAGAGCGAAGGACAGATGGCGCAGTTCGATGGTCGACGGAGCGACCGGTCGGCCGGTG
>CAZKIY010000231.1:0-6607 GCA_964552875.1 uncultured Planctomycetaceae bacterium | reverse complement strand
GGCTCGCGATCCAGGACGAGAAGAGCTTCACCGTGAAGGCGAATGCTCCGAGCGAGTTCATGTTGTTCGATTTGAAGTGAGCGCGCGAGCCGGACCCCTGGCGGGCCGAGGTAGACGGCCACGGAATCGCCATGACCGAACGAGAACTAGAGCGCGCGACGGAGGTCGGCCGTGATCGGCAAGTCGAAGGATCCGTCCTGCTGCATGCGCGTCGAGAAGAAGAGCACTTCGAGGCCTTCGATATCGCCGGTGCGAGGATTCGACCGCGCCACCACCTCCGGGCTCAATTCCTCGCTCGCTTGTTCGGCGTAAGGAACGCACTTCTCGATGATCAGGATGTCGGCTTCGCGATCGTAGCGGAACGTGAGCTTGTCCCTCATGGCCGATCCTTCTCGGGCAATCGTCGTGCGTGGTAGGCCGTCGCTATCCACAACCGATTCGACGGCGCGGGGTCCTGGATGACCACCACGACGACGTGGCGTCCGAATCGCCCGTCAGGATACCAGTGCGAGAACAGCCACGCGGATGGCCTGCGGGAGCTGGGGCGGATCCGATCTGGGGCGAGCAGCGTGTTCCGGATCTCGTTCCCCGTGGAGTTCGATCGAGTGCCGCCGGGCCGGTGGCGCGCATTCGCCATCGCGAACGGTGCGCAGCGCTTTGCCACGGCCGACATCGTCGTCGAGCGCGAGCGGTCGGCCGAGCTCGCACTCCGCTTCGTGCCCCTCGAATTCGTGGAGGGGCGCGTGAGCCCCCCGCCCGACACCGAACGACGAATGTCCGTGGCCTTCACGCCGCCCGGGTGGCCGATCGAGGCCGTCGAGGCCCTGCTGACCCACGAGCTCGGAGTCGACGGCACGTTCCGCGTGGCTGCGCCGACACCGGGCGACCTCTCCTTGCGCGAAGGCTCGAAGACGATCGAGCGGCGCCCCGCACGTGGCGGAACGCCGCTCATTTTCACGCTGCCGGACTGATCAGCCGACGAGGCGCGCTTCGACCGTCTCGCCCAGGTCGAGTGCGCGACGCTTGCGCAGGTCGACGATGAGCGCGAGGAACTCCTCGAACGGCATCACGACCTGCTCACGCGTGTCGCGACGTCGCACGGCGACCGTGCCCTCAGCCGCTTCGCGGTCGCCCGCGATCAGCATGAACGGCACTTTGTCGTGCTGGGCTTCCTTGATCTTGTTGTTCATGTGACCCGGATGGAGTTTCGCGTCCACGCGGAACAACTCGTTCTGCAGACGATCCTCGAGCTGCTTGCAGTACGCGGCGTGCTCTTCACGGATCGGCACCAGAGCGACCTGCACCGGCGCGCACCACAGCGGGAACCGTCCGCCGAAGTGCTCGATCAGGCCGCCGACGAAGCGCTCCATCGAACCGAGGATGGCGCGGTGCACCATGATCGGCCGCTTCATCGTCCCGTCCTTGTCCGTGTAGGTGAGATCGAACCGCTGCGGCAAGTTGAAGTCGCACTGGATCGTGCTGTTCTGCCACTCGCGGCCGAGCGCATCCTGGATCTTGAAGTCGATCTTCGGACCGTAGAACGCTCCACCGCCTTCGTCGAGCTCGAGCGCCAATCCGCGCAGTTCCGCGGCCTTTTTCAACGCTTCCGTCGCGTGCGCCCAGACATCGTCCTCGCCGATCGACTTCTCGGGACGCGTCGCGAGGTACGCGGTGTACTTGAAGCCGAACGTCGAGAGCGTCCTGTGCACGAGGTCGACGACGCCCGCGATCTCCTCGTGGAGCTGCTCCGGCGTGCAGAAGATGTGCGCGTCGTCCTGCGTGAAGCCGCGCACGCGCAGCATGCCGTGCAGCACGCCCGAACGTTCGTAGCGATAGACGGTGCCGAGTTCGGCCCAACGCAACGGGAGCTCACGGTACGAGTGGCTGCGCGTCTTGTAGATCATGCAGTGACCGGGGCAGTTCATCGGCTTGACCCGATACGGCTGCTCTTCGATCTCCATCGGCGCGTACATGAGGTCGGCGTACTTCTCGAGGTGACCCGAGATCGAGAACAACGTCTCGCGCGCGATGTGCGGCGTGTAGACCGGCTTGTAGCCGCGCCGCGTGTGCTCCTCCCACCAGAACTCCTCGAGCGCGCGGCGCACGGCTCCGAGGTTCGGATGCCAGAAGATGAACCCGCTGCCGGCCTCGCCGTGCACGCTGAAGAGGTCGAGCTCGGTGCCGAGCTTGCGGTGGTCGCGCAGCTTCACTTCCTCGATCCACTTGAGGTGCGCGTCGAGCTCTTCCTGCGACCAGAAGGCCGTCCCGTAGATGCGCTGGAGCATCGGCCGCTTCTCGTCACCGCGCCAATAGGCACCCGCGACGCTGAGCAGCTTGAAGAAGAACGGCCGCTGGAAGTTGTCGATGTGCGGGCCCTCGCACAGATCTTCCCAATCGCCGTGGTTGTAGAACGTGATCGTCTCCCCTTCCGGGATCAGATCGACGGCCTCGAGCTTGTAGTGCTGGCCCTTCGCGGCCAGACGACGCTTCGCTTCGTCGCGCGTGACTTCGACTTTCGTCATCGGAGCAGCGCGCTTCCCGATGCGCGTCATCTCCTTCTCGATTCGGCGCAGATCGTCGTCGGTCAACGGCTGCGCGACGTCGAAGTCGTAGTAGAACCCCGTGTCGATGGACGGTCCGAAGCCGAACTGCGCGCCCGGATGGAGCTTCGCGACGGCGGACGCCATCAAGTGACTGACGGAGTGACGGAGGGTGGAGATCGGGTAGGGCTGCGCGACCTGCGCAGCTGCCTGGAGGCTGGACATGAGTTGTCGTCTCGTGCGGGAACAGTCACCGGGAACCGACCTGGTCTCCGGAGCGCCCGTTCTCCCGCGGGAAGGGGCCGAAAGAGAATACTCGTCTCCGGCGGGCTCCGACCAGGAGGCTTCCGCGGCGCGGCGGCGCTGGACGTGCGTCGCGGGGAGTGGGATCGTCGCCATCCCGTCCCGTTCGCGCCGCCTACGAAAGCGTCCGCGGCGAGGACGATCCCAACCGCGCGCGAATCCTGCTCGACCTCGCGTCGGCGCTGCTGCGACAGGGCGAGCACGAACCCGCGGAGGAGCTGGCGCGCACGGCGCTGCTGAGCCTCTCCGACTCGCTCCCGGCCGGCCACCGAGACATCACGTCCGCGCGCGCGCTGCTCGCCACCGTGCTCCTGTCGCGCGGTCAGGCGACCGAAGCGCGCGGCCTCCTCGAGCACGTGCTGGAGGATCGACTGCGCACGACGTCGGCCGGCGATGCCCGCCGAATCAACGCGCACGGGGCGCTCGCGGCCGCCATCGCCGCCGAGGCTGCGGCGCTGCGCGCGAACTCCGCGGATCCGGCGGCCGACGCGCGGCTGCGGCGAGCCTTCGTCGAGCAGACAGCAGCATTCGTGGCCGCGCAGCGCGCGCGCGTGCAGGTGACGATTCCGGACGCGTCACCGCGCGAGGCCGAGGAAAGGATCGCCAGCGGCCGCGACGCGCTGAGCCGCGCGCTCTCGTTCGCCGCGGGCGCGGGCGTGTTCCCCGGCGACGCCGCGCTCGAAGAGTCCGCCTGGATCCTCTCCGCGGAGAGCCGGTCCTCCGCGATCGCCACGGCGCGGATCGCCCGCGCGGCGCATGCAGACCCGGCGCACGCCGCACTGCAGGAACAACTGCGGCGCGCCAGCGCGGAACTCGCGCGCGCCGCGCGCTCCGGCGCCACGAACGCCGAGCTCGACGCCGCGCGCCTCGCGCTGGACAAGACCGGTCGCGAACTCGTGCGCACGGCGAGCCGGCTGCCAGGCGCGGAGCTCGAGCTGCTCGTCGAGGAGCCCGCGCTCGCCGGCGAGCCCCGGCTCCTCGCGATCGGACACCCGGCGTTCGACTCCGCTCCCGCCGATCCCGAGGAGGAGGGCGCGGTGGGACGCGAGCTCCAGGCCGCGACGCGCGGCACCGCATCCGCTCCGCGCCGCGGTCGCGCCTGGGAACGCGCCTTCGCGACGCTGCCGGCGACGCGCGGCGAAGTGCGCGCGGTGGCCGAGTACTTCTCCCGAGGCCTTCGACGCGGACGGCGCCGCGAGCGGATCGCGCGCGCAGGTCCTCGAGCGCAAGCAGGCGTCGCGCGAGAACTTCCTGGCCCAGGCGCCGGGTGCGCGGTGGCTGCACGTTGCGACGCACGGCTGGTTCGCGTCGGAGTCCGTGCGTTCCTTCGACGACGTCCCTCTGGATCGGGCGAGCCTGCTCAGCGAGCACGACCCTGAGTTGCGCGTGCGCGGCACGAGCCCGCTCGTGCTGTGCGGCCTCGCGCTGTCCGGCGCGAACCTCCCGATGGACGCGGCCGGCCGGCAGCCCGGCCTCGTCACCGCGCAAGAGATCGCGGCGCTCGATCTCTCTTGCTGCGAGCTCGCGGTGCTCTCCGCGTGCGACACGAACGTCGGCGTGCGACGCGCGGGCCAGGGCGTCGCGAGCCTCCAGCGCGCACTGCACATGGCCGGCGCGCGCTCGACGATCACGAGCTTGTGGCGTGTGCCCGACGAGGCGACGCGCGAGCTGATGACCGACTTCTACCGGCGCATGTGGATCGTACACACGCCGAAGGCCGAGGCCTTGTGGGCCGCGAAGAAGCGCCTGAGGGATGCGCGCGACGAGGACGGCCGGCCGAAGTACGAGCCGCGCGACTGGGCCGGCTGGATCCTGAGAGGCGACCCGCGCTGGTGGGATGAGCCGGAAGTACGCGGCATCACTCAGGCCGCCTGCGACTCCCTGGACTGCGTTGCAGCTCCTCCGAGGGATGCAGCGAACCGGCGTCGTCGATGCGCCTTGCCAGGACGGCGCATTCAGCCTGAGTGATGCCGCGAACTTCGGAATCACCCCAGTAGTCTCCGGAGCGCACGTTCTCCCGCGAGAAGGGGCCGGAGCAAGATGTTCGAAGGAGCGGCCGTCGGGACATGCGGCAGCGCTCGCGAAGTCGATCCGGCGGGCAGATTCGGCTCCGCTGAGATACCGTGAGTGCGTTCCCGAAGTCGGCGCCTGCGCGCCTCTCCCCCTCGAGGTTTTCCCATGAGTCTCCGCTCCTTCATCGTTCCGGTCCTGATCGCCGCCGCGGCCCACTGCGCGTGGGCACCCAGCGCTCGTGCGCAGACGGTCGAGTTCCTCGCACGCGTCAACGGCGCGCAGGAGGTGCCGTCGAACACCTCAGCCGGCGTCGGGATCGGCGTCTTCGCCGTCGATACCGTCGCGGACGTCGTGTCCTATCGCATCGTCTACGCCGGACTGACCGCGCCGGAGGCCGCGGCGCACATCCACGGATTCGCCGGTCCGGGCTTCAACGCGGGGGTCCTCCAGGCGCTGCCGCTCGGCACGCTGAAGTGCGGCACCTGGAACTACACGCCGGCGCAGGAAGCCGGCATCCTGGCCGGCAACACGTACGTGAACATCCACTCGACGGCGTTCCCGGGCGGCGAGATCCGCGGCCAGATCGCGGAGATGCCGGTGCACGGCTCCTTCTGCCACGGCGACGGCGCGAGCGTGGCCTGTCCGTGCGGCAACAACAGCCTGCCCACGGACGCCGAGGGCTGCCTGCACTCGGGCGGGATCGGCGGACGCCTACGCGCGTACGGCACCGCGAGCGTCTCCGGCGATCTCGTCGTGATGCACGCGCTGCGGCTGCCGGCGTCGACGCAGGGTCTCTTGTTCCAGGGCACCGGACCGATTCCGGCCGCGCCGTTCGGCGACGGTCTGCGCTGCGCCGGCGGAAGCGTTCTGCGCCTCGGAGTGAAGACCGCCTGCAACGGACAGATCGCCTGGCCCGAGCCGGGAAACCTCCCCATCTCGGTGGCCGGTGGGATCGTCCCGCCGACCGTCGCCACGTATCAGGTCTGGTACCGCAACGCGGCCGCATTCTGCACGGCGGCCGTGTTCAACGTGACCAACGCGGTGCGCGTGGCGTGGACGCCGTAGCGCCCGCGAATCCGTTGACGCTCGTCGACG
The DNA here is from genome assembly GCA_964552875.1 of uncultured Planctomycetaceae bacterium. GTDB lineage: Bacteria > Planctomycetota > UBA1135 > UBA1135 > JAEUHZ01. The sequence goes on along the minus strand of CAZKIY010000231.1, from coordinate 656 downwards.
GAACTCGGTGAATCGGACGAGGCGCGTCGCGCGGAGCGACGCGCCTCGCACCATTCCGCTCGATCGCAGCCCGGCTCGAGGGCCTTGGCCGCTTCGCGGGTGCTCGAGCTGAGCGGTCCGAGCTCTACTCCTTGGACTCGAGCACGTCGGTCGAACCGCGGCGTGTGGCGCACTGCGCTTCGAATGTTCGCGGAATCAAATCGCGCGCAGATGACGTTATTGGATCGACGCTTGTTTTCTCGTGATTTTCGACGACCCGAGCGTTCGCCGCGCGTTCTATCTGAAGGAGGGTCCGATGGAGCACACGCAGTCGCAATCAGTTCGACAACTCGACCTGTTCCGTCGCGGCGGCACGCGAGCCGGCGCGGGTCGCAAGCCAAAGGGCGACCGCGCGCTCGTGCCGCACGACACGCGAGCGCGCGTGACGCGGCACACGCCGGTTCACGTCACGACGAGGCTCCTCGCGGGACTGCCCAACCTGCGGAGCGAACGCACGCTCGCGCTCTTGCGCGCGACGCTCGCCGCGGGCGCGAACCGATTCGGCTTTCGGCTCATCGAGTATTCGATTCAGTCGAACCATCTGCACTTCGTCGCCGAGGCACAGGACGAGATCGCGCTGGCGCGCGGCATGAAAGGGCTTCTCGTCCGCGTCGCGA
>CAZKIY010000230.1:4901-6716 GCA_964552875.1 uncultured Planctomycetaceae bacterium | reverse complement strand
ACACGACGACGAAGTTGTAGGTCGGGTTGCCGTCGCTCCGGACCATGACCCAGTCCTCGACCTCCGAGTTGCCGAAGACGACGTCGCCACGCACGTGGTCCTTGAAGCGCGTCTCGCCCGCGGGGACGCGGAACCGCAGCACGTAGGGCTCCCCCGCCGCAGCACGTCGTTCGACCTCATTCGGATCGAGTGCCAGACAACGTCCGTCGTAGGCGTTCTTCACCTTCGCCGCATCCTGGGCCTTGGTCATCTCCTCGAGGCGTTCGCGCGAGCAGAAGCAGCGGTACGCGTGTCCCCGCGCGAGCAGATCCGCGGCGTATTCCTTGTGCCGCCCGATCCGCTGCATCTGATTGTACGGCGCGTGCGGCCCGCCGACGTCCGGGCCTTCGTCCCAATCGAGGCCGAGCCAGCGCAGTCCAGCGAGGATCGCGCGCTCGTGCTCCTTCGTGCTGCGCTCGGGGTCGGTGTCCTCGATGCGCAAGATGAACTTCCCGCCGTAGCGCCGCGCGTAGGCCCAGTTGAAGAGCGCCGTGCGAGCGCCGCCGATGTGCAGCTTCCCGGTCGGGCTCGGAGCGAAACGGAGGCGGAGAGGACGATTCACGGTGGTATTGCTCGGGGCTCGCGCGGCGACGTGGGCGGCGAAGGATAGCGCCCGCGCGCTGGCCAAGCGCGTGATCGAGCGGCACGATTCGCAGCATGAGCGAGACGAAGGCCAAGGATCGACGCGCGCGCCCCGACCTCGATCTCGTGAGCCGCGCGCCGAAAGTGCTGCTCCACGAGCACCTCGACGGGGGCTTGCGACCGCGCACGATCCTCGAGCTCGCCGGACTCGAGGGCTACGGAGAGCTTCCCGAGAAGGACCCGAAGAAGCTGGCCGACTGGTTCGCGGCCGGCGCCGCGCGCGGAAGCCTGCCGCTCTACCTCGAGGGCTTTCGCCACACGATCGCGTTGCTCCAGACGGCCAGCGCGCTCGAACGCGTCGCGCACGAGTTCGTCGAGGACATGGCGCGCGACCACGTGGTCTATGCCGAGGTCCGCTTCGCGCCGCACTTCCACACCGCGGGCGGCCTCGGACTCGACGGCGTGATGTCCGCGGTCCTACGCGGATTGGAACGGGGCCGGTCGGATTTCGGCGTCGACGTCGGCCTGATCGTGTGCGGAATGCGCAACCTCTCGCCGATGCTCTCGTTCCAGATGGCCGAGCTCGCTGTCGCGCACAGGACGCGCGGCTGCGTCGGGTTCGATCTCGCGGGTGAGGAGGCCGGTCATCCCGCGAAACATCACATCGAGGCGTTCCAGCTCGTCAAGCGGATGAACTTCTCGATCACGATCCACGCCGGCGAGAGCTTCGGACCCGAGAGTATCTGGCAAGCGTTGCAGCACTGCGGTGCGCACAGGATCGGCCACGGAACGCGCCTCATCGAGGACATGGTCGTCTACGGCGGAAAGGTCGTTTCACTCGGCGGTCTCGCGCAGTACGTGCTCGACCACCGCATCCCGATCGAGATCTGCTTGTCGTCGAACGTGCACACGGGCGCGGCGCGATCTCTGGAAGAACATCCCTTCCCCCGCTACTTGGAGAAGGGCTTCCGCGTGACGTTGAACACGGACAACCGGCTGATGAGCCGGACGAGCATGACGCAGGAGTGCATGTTGGCCGTCGATCACTACGGCTGCACGCTGGACCAGCTCGAGAAGCTCGCGATCAACGGCATGAAGAGTGCCTTCGCCCACCACGACGAGCGCCTGCGGGTGATCTTCCAGAAGATCAAACCAGGGTACGCCGCGCTGCGCGCCGAGTGCGTCTGATCCAGA
>CAZKIY010000230.1:0-4801 GCA_964552875.1 uncultured Planctomycetaceae bacterium | reverse complement strand
TGCGAACGGATCCCGGTGACATAGCTGGGTCGCACCAGCGCGCGCGGCGCCGTACGAATGCGCGTGGTCGAGTCGGTGCGGATGTTGAGCCCCGAGTCGCGCATCGCGAGATCGATGACGTACTCCGTGTCGGGCTGGAGATCGCCGATCACGGCCCAGTGGTTCCAGTCCCCCTTTTGGCCCAGCGGGATGCGCTGGATCGCCGGACCGCCATTGAGCGAGACGTAAACGCGGCAGTACTCGTTCGTGTCGAACTCGAACTTGATCGTGTTGCTCGTGACGTAGATCACGCGGGCCTGGCCGACGAGGAAAGGCGCCGTCGTGTCGGCGATCGTCGTGTTGTGCACGAACGGATCGCTCCCCCACAGGACTTCGTATCCGTCGGTGAAGCGGTCGTCGTCCTCGTCGTCCTGCTCGGGGTCCAAACCCAGGGCGAGTTCGTCGGCGTTCAGGAGCCCATCGACATCGCGATCGAGTCCGATCGGCTTGCCCATCCCGAGCGGCACGCCGAGAAACGTGACCGGGCTTCCCGCTGCCGCTTCCCCGAGGAGCACGCGCGTCGGAACCTCGGCGACGGCACCCCCGGCGAGCACGAACAAGTCGCGCGACGGGTCGTACTTGGCGCTCGCGACGAACGCGGCGACGCCGACCGGACCGGTGCGGAACGCGACGAGCTCGCAGTTCTTCTTGCGCGCCTCGCGCTGGAGGAACGCCAAGTCGCCGTCGCGGACAGCGGCCCAGTTCCCGGCGTGCGCCGTGACCATCCAGGTCGTGGACGGCGCGAGGCCGGTGTCGAAGGCCCGCAGGAAGGCCGCGATCTTCGACGCCTCGCTGGAGGAGAGTTGGAACGCGTGGGTGTCCGTGGGACCCGTGGGCGCGCGTGCGAACACGTCCTCGAGGCGAGCGTGAACTCCGGCGTGCGTGAGTCCGGCGTTCCGTGTCGGGCGCACCCCGAACTGGCCGCCGACGACCTGTTCGGTTTGCTCGCGGTCCGCGACGCGGCGCAAGCCCGGGACGTCGAAGGACGTCGGGACGCCGAGGGCCCCGCTCGTCGCAACTTCGCCGTTGGAGCCCAAAGGCAGCGCGTGACAGGAAAGGCACGTCAAGTTGCCGAGGACCGGCCGATTGCGGAACAGGTCGAGCCCCGCCGCTTGCTCGGGTGTCAGCGAACGATCCCGCTCTTGGAGCGGGTTCGCGGGAATCGCCATCCGATTCAGGTAGTGGACCGTGTACTGGAAGTCCGGGCCGACGTCGTCCTTCTGCCCCATCGCATCCGTGCGATCGAGCAGCGTTATGAAGGACGCGTTGAAGCCGTTCAGGGTCCGCTTCTCGCCGCGCCAGTGGTACGGGCCCGACTCCTCTTGCCGGCGTGTGCTCTGCGTGACGAGCGGTCCCTTGACGTCGAGTCCGAAGAGCGTTTGCCCGAGCGGCGTGCCCTCGGGTTCGAGGTAGTGCGAGAGGTCCCAGGCGAGTGCATCCGTGTGGCCATCCACGTGACACGACGCGCACGAGGAGGTCTTCGACGCCGAGTTGCGCGCGTCGGTGAACAAGTGCCGACCGAGCAAGATCTCGCTGTTCGAAGGATCCCAACCGGCAGCGGACGGGGTGGGAGCGGTGACCGCGAACGGTGTCGCCGTCGGCAACTGCGTGAGGTCGATGCGCGCGACGGATTGGTCGTTCCGGTTGAAGACGTAGAGGGTCTCGCCGGTCGCGTCGACCACGCACGAGCGCGGACCACTGCCGCGCGGATAGTCCTGTTTCGCGGGGATCACGATGTGCCCCGCCCACGTGATTTGCCCCGTGTCGCCGATGTCCAGGACCGCCACGAGATCGCTGCCGTACGCGCACACATAGGCGCGAGCCTGCACGGGATCGAAGGCCAAGCTGGTCGGCTGCGCACAACCGACGTTCGGCGGCGCGATCGCGTCGAGGTCCACGATCTGCGGCGGCGCGTTCGAGTCCACGTCGACGATCGTGATCCGGTTCGACACGACTTGGCCCGCGATGAAGCTCGCCTCGCCACGATGCTCGGAATTCAAAGCCTCGGTGCCGGGGATCCACACCTGGGACTTCTCGGGCCGCGGAACGACGTCGAAGAGGATGGTGCCGATCGCCGCTCGCGTTTGGAGCGGATCGAGGATGTCCGGACCCGGACTCGCGCCTGGAACGATGCCGAAGAGGTCGAGATCCGGGAGCGGCGTGAACCCGTTCCGAGAGGTCGAACCCACGTCCGTCGCGAAATTCGGATTGCCGTTGACGCCGCGCGCCGCCGAGCCGTTGCCGGAGAGGTGCGACGCGACCCACACTTTCCCGCGGTGCCACGCGATACCGCGCGGCGCATCCGCCGGGATCGGGATCGACTGTGCGACCTGATACTGGTGCGCGTCGATCGCGACGACCGAGTCGGCGCCGGTGCAACTGACCCACGCGCGACGACCGTCGTTGGAGAACGTCAGGCCGTGCGGCTCGGCCTCGACACGAATCGTCCGCGTGATCGTGCGCGTCACGAGATCGATGACCTGGACGGAGGAGTACACGCGATCGACGACCCACACTTCGTTAGCTCCCGGACGCAGCGCCATGGACGCGGCACCGAGAGCGATCGGGATCTCGAAGCGAGTCGCCAGCGTCACGGGGTCGAGCACGACCAAGCGATTGCCCGGTTGGTCGAGCACGAGAAGCTGCTCGCGCACGGCATCGATGAGGACGGACCGGACCGGACCGACCTCGAAATTGAGGTAGCGACCCTTCTGGTCATCGCGAGGCTCCGCGCTCGGCGCTTGCGCCCGAAGGCAAGGCGCGAGAATGGATAGGCCGGCGATCGTCGCGAGCGCGGCGAAGGTGTGCGTCATGACGTGGACGTGGTCGTGGACGAGCGCGGGAGAACGAGCGGGGGCATCGTCAAGCCTACCAGTCCTTTGCAAAGCCCGCCACGCGCGAACTCCTAAGGATCCCCGAAGATTCGGGCGTACTCCGGCGGCAAGCGTTGGGGCACGTACACCGCGGACGTCCTCGCCCCTGCGGCGCGACGCTGCTCCGCCGGGGTCCCGCCCGAGCGGGCCGCCAAGACGCGGACCCCGCGCCCGAATGCGGCCAAGAGGGCTTCGCGGCGCGGCGATTGCCGGAGGATGACGATGCGGTCGGCGACTTCGAGCGCCGCCTCGGGCTCCGCGCTGAAATTGCGGGAAAGGAAGCGCACGAGCTGCGTTTCGGAGGTACCCGACTGCGCGACAGCGGCTTCGAAGCGTGCGGGTCGAGCTTGGCGTAGCGTCGCGACGACGCATGTCGTCGCGCAGAGGATCGTGACGACGAACGCGACACGTCCAGCACTCGGACTCTGTCGCGAGACATCCGCTCCGACGACGCCGGCGAGCAAGCACACGAACGGCACGGGCGGCATGAGATAGCGCAGATCGAAGATCCAATCGCGCGCCGCGACGTCGAATGCGCTGAACGCGTACGTCGCGCTGAACAGCGCCAAGAAGGTCAGGGCGAGCGTCGTGGGCGTCGCGCGCGACGCCTGAGTTCCGCGCACGAGCGCCGCGATCGTCGTGCGTTCGCACAACGCTGCGCGCACGACGGCGAACAGCGCGAGCGCGATGAAAACGCGACCGATCCAGATCCCGGATACGGAGAGCGTGTCGCGAAAACAGAACGAGAGCGGACCGGTCGTACTCAACGTGGTGAGCACCTTCTCGGCCGCGCTCCCGCGCGAGATCCCGTAGAGCAGGTGCCCCGACAGACCCTGGTCGTAGATCTCGAGCCCGCTCCAGCCATGGACGAGCTGGTAGCGGATCCAAGGCCAGAATCCGGCCAGGAATCCGAGCGCGAGGAAGCCTGCGCGGCGACCCAGCATGAAGGCGCGATCGCGCGCGAACTCGTGGAGGATCCATGCGGCGAGGACGAGCAGGAGGCTGAATCCGAACCACAACGCAAAGCCCGCCGCGAAACCGAGTAGGAAGGTCCGGGCGTGCCCCGCGTTCGAAAGTCCTGGGCGCGAGCGTTGCTCTTCCAGCACGAGGCACACGACGAGCAGCGCCAACGCATTGGCTTCGAGGTGCGTGCCGTACGTCGTGCACGAACTCATCGCGTAACCCGGCGGCGCGAAGGCGAGCAATGTCGCGCCGATCCAGGCGGCGCGCGGACTCGAGTGTCGGTGGAGCAGGACGAAGAGGATCGCGACGCACGCGAGGCCGAAGAGGAGCGCGACGCCTCGCAAGGCGACGAGCTTGGCGCCGAAGACCGCGTACGGCACCGTCGCGAGCATCGAGACGACGAGCGACCCGCCCCAGAAGTTGTTGACCTGATAGCGCTGGATCGGCGCGAGCGGACCGTCGAGCAGTTCCTGCGCCGCGATGCCGCGCAACATCTCCTCGTGCGGGATCGCGCCGTTCTCGAAGAAATCGTCGGGCGGCGCGAGGATCAGGAACCCGCGTAGCACCGCGCACGCGAGGAGGAGGAGCGCCAGCTTTCGCCAGGGAATGCTCGCGGTCGCGTGTGCCGTGGCGGCGTGCTTCACGCGAGTCTCAACGGCCGAGCGAACTCGCGCCGCTCACGGATGCTTGGCTTCGACGACCGTGTGAATCCCACCGCGCACCAGGAAGTCACCCTCGACGACGATCCTCTTCGGCGCGAGCAAGGCGACGAGATCGTCGAGGATCTGGTTCGTGACCGCCTCGTGGAACGCGCCGACGTCACGATAGGACCACAGGTAGAGCTTCAGGCTCTTGAGCTCGACGCAGCGCTCGTTCGGCGTGTAGCGGATGCGGATCGTGGCGAAGTCGGGTTGGCCGGTCTTCGG
>CAZKIY010000229.1:4438-6727 GCA_964552875.1 uncultured Planctomycetaceae bacterium | reverse complement strand
CGTGCACAGGAGCGGCAACCAGCCGCCGGTCGAGCCGCAGAACGGTGCAATGAGTCCGTCCGGGTCGATCACCGGCGTGTCGCTGTGCGCGAACGCCGTCGCGGACGTGCCGAGCGAGATCACGAATACTCCCGGTCGCGTGGCAGCAGCTCCGATCGCGCTCATCATGTTGTCGCCGCCGCCGGGCGACACGAGGACGTCGATGGGAAGTCCGAGCTCGCGCGCCACGTCGTCTCGCAACGTGCCGATCGCAGCGTCGTGCGAGACGAGCTCGGGGACGCACGCGGCGAGCCGTGCGTCGATCGCATCCATCGCTCGCACGTCGAACGTCCGCGTCCGCACGTCGAAGAAGCCCGTGCCCGACGCATCGCCGGCCTCCATGCACGCGCGGCCTGTCAGCTCGCGATTCACCCAATCGTGCGGCAATTGCACCGTCCGGATCCGTGCGAAGTTCTTCGGCTCGTGCCGCGCGAGCCACAGGATCTTCGATGCGGTGAATCCAGTCGGAATCGGACGACCGAGCCGCTCGGAGAGCTCGCGCGCCTCCGCCGACGTCGAGGTATCGCACCACAATTTGGCGGGGCGGATCACGGCGCCCTCGGCGTCGAGGGGCACGAATCCGTGCTGTTGCCCCGACACGCCGAGCGACCGGATTTCACTCGCGCGAGTTCCGACTCCGCGCACGAGCGCGCGCACGACTTCGACGACGGCGCGCCGCCACGTGGCGGGATGTTGCTCGGCGTGACCAGAAGGCAAGCCCTCGATCAGCCCGTACGTGCTCGACGCGCGCGCGACGACACGTCTCGCATCGACATCGAGCGCGAGCCCCTTCGTGCCCTGCGTGCCGACGTCGAGACCGATCGCGATCGTCACGCGCTACGCGCCCCGAGCAGATGCTCCATCATGAGCTGATCGAGTCGCTCGTAACCGAGCCCGCGCTTCGCGGTCGCATCGACGTCGATACGCACGGCACGCAACTTTGTGGCTTTCGCGGGCGTGTATCGGGCAAGAAGCGGATCCAGCTCGCGATTCCCGACCTGCGCCGTCAAGGCGCGCACTTCAGGATCGGCGTCGAACGCTCGCGCACGCGCGTGGAGGATCTTGTAGGTCCGCATGCAACCGCGCGCGAACTCCCACACGCCGTCCTCGTCTTCCGTGCGATACGCGTGCGCGTCGAAGTGGCGCGGCCCTTCGTAGCGCGGCGTCCCCATCGTGCCCTCGAGCAAACGCACGAGCAGGAACGCTTGCCGCACGTCCTCCGAACCGAAGCGCAGATCCTGGTCGTAGCGACCGATCCGTTGCGCGTTGAGATCGATGTGGAAGAGCTTCCCCGCTTCCATGGCTTGAGCGACCGCGTGTGCGAACGAGAGCCCCGACATCGTCTCGTGCGCGACCTCCGGATTCACGCCCACCATCTCGTGATTCGCGAGCGTCGAGATGAAGTGCAGCATGTGCCCCGTCGTGGGCAAGTAGATGTCGCCGCGCGGCTCGTTCGGCTTCGCTTCCAGCGCGAAACGCAGGTCGTAGCACCGATCTTTCACGTATTCGCACAAGTAGTCGAGCGCGTCGCGCATGCGCTTCAACCCGTCGCGCGGATCGCGGCACGCGTCGGCCTCCGTCCCCTCGCGACCACCCCAGAAGACGTACGTCGTCGCGCCCAGCTCGACGCCGAGATCGATCGCGTTCATCGTTTTCTGGAGCGCGAAGGCGCGCACCTTGGGGTCGTTCGCGCTGAACGCGCCGTCCTTGAAGATCGGGTGCGAGAAAAGGTTCGTCGTCGCCATCGGTACCACCATCCCGGTGTCGGCGAGCGCCTTCTTGAACTCACTGACGAGTCCGTCGCGCGCCTTCGCGCTCGAGCCGAACGGAACGAGGTCGTCGTCGTGCAAGTTGACGCCGTATGCGCCACAGTCACCGAGTCGCGCGACGATGTGCGTCGCGGACATGCGCGGTCGTACGGCCTCACCGAACGGATCACGTCCCGGATTGCCTACCGTCCACAGTCCGAAGGTGAAGCGATCTTCGCGAGTGGGTGCGTACGGATCGGTGGTGCGCCGGCTGCTTCGTCGTGCCATGGGCGCGCAGCGTAGCCGAGGCCCGCTGCCTTCGCCGTCAGGTCGTTCAGCGTCCCGTCGCTACCTGCGCGCGCCAACGCGAACCCGGCTTGGAATCTAGGAACGCCGCATAGGCCGGCGAATCCGTCAGTCCGCGCCAGTCGATCTCGAAGCGCTCGTCCATCGACGTGAGGATCGTCAGCGCTTCCTCGTGCCGCGCACCTTCGATCGCGAG
>CAZKIY010000229.1:0-4338 GCA_964552875.1 uncultured Planctomycetaceae bacterium | reverse complement strand
TCGTGATCGTCGTTGCGCAACCAACGCAGGGTGCCGCCGCCGGCTACGGTGGCGAGCACGGAGCCGATCGGACCCGCGTCGCTGCTCCACGCCGCACGCGCGCCGTCTCGAAACGCCTTCTTCACTTTGTCGGTCGCGGGGATGCTCTTCATCGCGCGCTCGACGAGCAGCGCGTGATCGAAGAGAGCGAACGCTTCGTCGCGTGCTCCTCGTTTGACCGCGTCTTCGAAGGACAGCGCGAACGCGCGCACGGCGTCGTCCGACGGCGTCAGCGCGGAACGCGGCCCGGAATACGCGTTCGACCCGGCGGGATCCTTGATGACTAGGATCTGGGCCTCGGCATCCGAGGCGAGCGCGAAGAGAACGAGCGAGAGCGACGCGAGGAACTTGGGCACGGGGAGGACTCCGAAGCTGTTGGGACGGGACCGATCCGTGGGATCGGCGCTCCTCCGTCGTGCCCTGAAGTCTTTTCCCTGGATGTCCGCGCGTCAGGGCCCGGCGAGCCAGACCTTGACCTCGTTCTCGAGGACGACGCCGGTCTTCTCGGCGACGACCGAGCGTGCGCGTTCGATCAACGCGAGGAGGTCGCGCGCGGTCGCCTGACCTCGGTTCACGAAGAAATTCCCGTGCAGATCCGTGATCTCTGCGTCACCGATGCGCGTGCCTTTCAGCCCCACCGCGTCCACGAGTTGGCCGGCCGTGCGCCCATCGGCGAGCTTCGGATCCGGGTTCTTGAAGATGCAACCGGCCGACCAGAGCGACACGGGTTGCACTTTGTTCTTCGCCAGGAGGAACTCGCGCGCGCGCTGCTTCACGGCGTGCGTCGAATCGAGTCGAAACTTCAAGAGCACGCTCGCGACGACTTTGCGACCGAGTCCGCCGTTGCGATACGTCGGCGAACACTGATCGCGCATGAGCTCGACGAGTTCTCCGCGTTCGTCGACGACGAGAACGCGCTCGACTTGATCCCACATCCCGCCCCACTTGCCGCCGGCGTTCATCGCGACTCCGCCGCCGACGTGGCCGGGAACGCCGGCGAGTCCTTCGAGTCCGCTCCATCCGAGTTCGCACGCGGACGTCAGCAGTTTCTGGTGCGTCGTACCGGCCCACGCGACGAAGCGCAGTCCGTCTTCGCGCGGTGACGGCGCGATACGCGCATCGAGTTCCGTCGCTAGACCCGCGGACATCTCGACGGGACGGAAGAGCCGCTTCATGCGGTCCGTCGTGATCACGACGCCGGGCAGCACACCGTCGTCGACGATCAGGTTCGCGCCGCCGCCTAGGATGCGCGGCTCGACGCCGTCCTCGCGCGCAGCGACGATGGCAGCGCGCAGTTCTTCCGGCGTCGCCGGCTCGAGGAGCCACTCCGCGCGTCCTCCGACGCGCATCGTGGTCCTAGACGCGAGCGGGGCGTGCGGCAGCGCCGCGCAAGGCCACGTTTTCGAGGAGTTCATCCTTGGCGAGGTCGATGTCACCGGCACCCAGGATCAACGCTGCGCAGGCACTGGGCAAGCCTTGCGCGAGCAACTTCACTGCGGCGGACGGAGTTCCGGCCTCGATCGCATCGACACCAGCCCGCCGCAGACGCGCGACGAGGTCGGGCGCACCGGCTGCTTCGCGATCGATCTGACGCCTCGCTCCGTAGACGTCGGCGACGAGCACGCGATCGGCCCCGCGCAAAGAATCGACGAAATCGTCGAGGAATCGTGCCGTTCGGCTGTGCTGGTGCGGCTGGAACAGGACGTGGAGCGGCTTGCCCGGGAACGAGCGCCGCGCCGCTTCGAGCGTCACGCGCACTTCGGTGGGGTGGTGCGCGTAGTCGTGGATGAGGTCGATGCCTCCATACGTCCCCCACGGCTCGAAACGCCGAAGCGCGCCGACGTAGCGTTGCACACCGCGCGAGGCCGCATCGGCGCACTCGGCCGGCGTCAGGTCCGTCGTGCGACCCGCGATCGCCACGGCGAGCGCGATCGCGAGCGCTGCGTTGTCGACGTTGAACGACCCGGGAATGGCCATCTGAACGTCGGGTGTGGCCCAACCCGGACCGCGCAGGCGGAATCGGAATCGTCCTTGTTGTTCGCCGCGCAGATCGATGTGCAATTCGCGGCCGAGGCGCCACACCGAGCAGCGCGCTGCGTCCTCGATTCGCGGTGGCACGTCGCGGCCGATGACGAGGAGTCCTTCGGGATGCACGCGGTCGACGAAGCGCGCGAACGCCTCCTCGATCGCTTCGTAGGTCCCGTAGTAATCGAGGTGATCGGGCTCGACGTTCGTCACGATCGCGCCTTCGGGCGCGAGTTGGAGGAACGAGCGGTCGTACTCGCAGGCTTCGCAGGCGAACCAACCGTCGCGCTCACCGGCGACGGCGTTCGAGCCCATCGTGCGGCACGTTCCGCCGACGAGGGCACTCGGAGAGCTTGCTCCGACCGCTTGCGCGATGCTGCGCAGCGCGTGGAAAAGCAGCCAAGAACTGGTGGTCTTCCCGTGCGTCCCGGCGACGGCCAACGTGCGGCGATCGGGTCCGAGCAGTCCGAGGAGCTCGGCGTACTTGAGCACCGGAATCCCGCGACGCGTCGCTTCGAAGACTTGCGGATCGTCGAGACCGATCGCGGCCGAGCGCACGACCATCTCGGTTTCGAGGGGTAGCGTTCGCGCATCACTCTCCTCGATCGCGATCGACACGCCGCGTGCGCGAAGTGCCTCGACGAAACTCGAATCCGCGCGATCCTGGCCGCTGAGCACGTGACCGCGCTCGAGGAGCAGGAGGGCGGCGCCGGACATGCCCGCGCCACCGGCGCCGAGCAGGTGCACGCGCGACGGGATGGTCATGCGTGACGACGTGCGCGGCTTCGTACCCCGAGATCCGATTCCCCTCTCGTCGATCAAGTCAGCTTCTCCGTTCGAGTCGTGCGTTGGGTTGTCCACGCGCTGTCCACGAAACGTGGACAACTCAGAGCCTGTGAAGAATTCACGGGCGACGCGCCGCGGAACGGCGCAACCAGATGTTGAGAGGCCGTATCGATTTCTTCACGCCTTCTCACGTGTTCCTGCGCGCCATCGCGTTGAGTTCGTGCCAGATGCGCTGCGCGCCGTCCAGAGGCAATGCGCGCGCGAGTTCGGCCGACATCACCGCGCGCTCGGTCGCGCCCTCGTCTCTCGCGAGTCGCGTGATGGCATCCGCTGTCCACGCGCCGAGTTCGTGATCGCGCACGAGACGCACCCCGCGCCCGAGTTCGACCGCGTTCTTCGTCTGGTGATCCTTGGCCGCGCGCGGATACGGCGCGACGAACGCCGGGATGCGCAGCGCTGCGATCTCGCACAGGGTCGATGCGCCCGCGCGGCACAAGACGACCGTCGCCGCCTCGAGCGCCGTGCGAATCGGGTCGAGGTATTCGACGGCTCGGTACGCCTCGACGGACTGCGCAGCTTCGCCTTGTTTTCCAGGGCCGGTTTGATGCAAGACCTGCACGCCACCGGCATGGAGGCGTGAGAGATTCGCGCGTACGAAGCCGTTCAGCGCGCTGGCACCCTGGCTGCCGCCGAGGATCACGAGGGCGGGCCGCTCGGGGTCGAGACCGAGCGTTGCGCGCGCTCGACGCACCACCTCGCGGCCGGGTGCTCCGTGCATCATCTCGGGCGGGAGCGGCGGACCCGTCCACACATCGCGTGATGGATTCGTGGCGCTGGCGGCAAATGCGTGGAACGTGCGCTGCGAGATGCGTCCGAGCCACCGAGTCGCTGCGCCCGATACCGCGTTGACCTCGAGAAGAGCTGTCGGGATGCCGAGCCCGAGCGCCGCGACCACGACGGGCAGCGATGTGAATCCGCCGAGTCCGAGTACGACTTCACTCTTGTGCGCGACGAGTGCGCGCCGCGCAGCGACGACGGCCGCGGGCGCGCGCAACGCCAAGGCGGTGCGCGACGGAGCTCCCCCGCCGCGCGCCTCGAGCGGCAAGGCGATGCGCTGGTGCGAAACGCGACCGAGCAAGACGCTCGAGCCCGCGAAGACGCGTTCCTCGACAGGCCTTCCGCTCGTGAACCACACCAAATCCTGTGGTCTTTCCTCGCGCGCGTCCGCGTCCGCGAGCAGGTGCAACCCAGGCACGACGTGTCCGCCCGTGCCACCGCCGACGAAGGCGACGCGGAGCGTGCGAACGCTGCGCGCGCCGTCCTGGTCAGCGTCAGGGCGCGTCGTGCGCGCTCTCGTAATCGGCGTCGCGGTAGACGTCACGGTCGAAGTCCTCTTCGCCCACGATGATGAGGGGAACGTGCGCGAAGTCCGTGTCGTGCGCATCGAAACGCAACGCATAGGGACCGATCCAGTCCTCGACGGCGACG
>CAZKIY010000228.1:0-6737 GCA_964552875.1 uncultured Planctomycetaceae bacterium | reverse complement strand
GCCCTTCTTGATGTGCTCCCACAGGCTCTCCTCGGTCGCGGCGACCTTGTGCGCGTCGCCCAGGGTCGTGTCGACGGGCAGCGCTCCGACGCCCGACACGACGAGGGAGCTGGCGGCGTCCTTGTCCTCGAGTTCGTCGAACGGGACTTGTGCCGGCTCGAGTGATCCCAGCCGCTGCTCCGCTGTTCCGATCCACGCGCCGTCCGTCGAGCGGAAGAGCGCGATCGGCCCGACCAAAGCGAACGTCCCGCGGTTCACGATGCCGTCGGGGTTCACGGCTGTGCCCTCGAATCGCGTACCTCCGATCGCGTCCTCTAGACGTGCGAGCGAAGTCGCGATCAGAGCGGCCTGTGCTTCCAGGACCTGCTCCGGAGTCAGCGTCGTGTTCTCGTGCGCCAGCTTCGCCGCTTGCAACTCCGGTGCGTAACGCTGGAGCTCCGTGATGTGTAGACGCGACTCGAAGTTCCGCGCGTACTCGCTGAGCAGCGTCGCGAGGTATGCCTTTTCGTCCTGACGCGACTTGATCTCGCCGCGCAGGTTCGTGAGATCGAGCGTTCGTCCGTCGAGGAGTCGCGTCGTCTGCTGAAAATCCTGCCGCGCCTTGACGAGTTCGGACTCCAGGTCGCTGATCCGACGCGCCAGCGGCAGCTTCTCGTCGACGATCTGCGTCCGCAGAGTGTCGAGCTCCGCGACGCTCGAGTCGAGCCGCTTCTGCACGTCCAAGGCAGCGCTCTCGAACGTCGGCTGCGCGTCGCTCTTCGCGGGAGCCGTCTGCGCATGAGCTGTCGCCGCGATGCACGCGAGAGTGAGGGTGCTGAGGATGTTCATCGGGTTCATGGTGTTCACCTCGCGGCTCACTGGATGCGCATCGGAAGGGGGACGAACTCCGCCACCCCTTCGTTCTTCAAGATCGCGATCGAGCGCGCGATTCGCGGCGCGGCGTCGTTGGCGGGCGTCCACGCCCAGCCGTCGACGCCCGCGGTGCCGACACCGGCCGACTTGCCGTTGGCCGTCACGTAGTAGCCCTGCGCGATACCGAGGTAGATCGCGGTGACCTCGGCGGTCGTCCCGTCTCCGAGTTGCCGCACTTCACTCGACAGTGTGATGTCGCGCTGGAACTTGTCGACTTCGTTCAGGATCCCGACGACGTTCTGGAACCGCTCGCCCAGGGGCGTCTTCACCTGGTCCTTGCCGTCGGGGAGCCTTTGACTGAGCGGCTTCACGCGATCCCGAATGGGATCGGGGAGGCGCGCGAGCAGGGTGCGCGTGCGCGTCTCGAAACCAGTGACGACCGTGGCCAGCACCTCGGACGAGGTCACGAGTCGCGCGTTGTCTTCGACGAGCGCCTCCCGCTTCTTGTCGGCCTCGGCGATGCTGCCCTGTGCATCGACGATCCTGGACTTCAGCGAGTCGATCTCGCGCTGTAGGACCTCCACACGGCTGCTGAGGATCTCGCGAGCAAGCTTCCACTCATTGCGCTCCGTTGAGATCACGCGCCGCGTGTCGACCCACTTCTCGAGAGTGGCGCGCGTTTCCGCTATGTCCGCCGCATCGTCGCTCGGGAAGACCGCGCTCGCGCACAGGCCCAGAATCGCGACGGTCCCAGCGCAGCGCGTCAGGTAGACCTTCTTCGTGTTCATTGGATGTCCTCGGGGTCGATGTCGAGCGATGGGATTCATGCGGGTGATTCAGAAGTTGAAGCTGGCCCCGAAAGTGATCGAGTACTCGATGCCTTTCGTGTACGACGTCTTCACGACGTCTGCGTCGATGTACTCGGACCGATAGACCTCTTCGATCGTCGGATTCGTGAGGTTCTTGGCCTGGAATTGCAGCTTGAAGAACCTCCCGAGCTTTTGACTGATCGAGAAGTTCAGCGTGTCGTAGTCGTTGGCGTAGACGCTCGGAACGAAGTTGCCGTCGTCTTGCCCGGCACCGGCGACCAGTGTGTCGCCCTGCACGGTGTAGAAGAGCGATATCTGCGTGCCTGTCGACTCGATGTCGTAGGTTCCGTAGATGTTGTAGAGGTACTCGGGCGCGTTGGTCATGTCGCGCTCGGTGATCGGTACGTCGAGAAGTGGCATCGCGAACATCGCGGCCTCGTCTTCGGGCAGCGTCACGCTGGAATCGATCAGCGTTCCGTTCGCTCCGACCGACAATCCTTCCAACGCGTCCGCTATTCGGCCGAGGTCCTGACGCACTTCGAGTTCGAAGCCGCTCAGGCGGCCCTTCGGATAGTTCACCGGGGTCGTGAACGTGAAGTCGATGGGCCTCTGCACGTATTCGATCGGATCGTCGATGTCCTTGTGGAACCACGACACCGACACGAGTGCGCTCTCATAGGGGCGCCAGTCCGCGCGCAAGTCGTAATTCGTCAGGCTGCTGGCCGTCAGCTCGGGATTGCCGATGAACACAGGCCCACCGAGGTACTCCTGCTGGATGATCGGCGTCAGTTCCTTGAACGTCTGTCGTGCGAGAGTGCGGCTGACCGAGCTGCGGAACGTGAGCTCTTCGAAAGGCGTCCAGTTCACGGCCAGAGCCGGCAGGGTGTCGGTTTGGTAGATGTCGACGTCGGCGTCGCTGCGTCCGTCATTGTCGATGTCGCCCAGCTCGACCGGAGCCACCGCGCCGGGCGGGTACCACGTGGCATCGATTTCGGGGAAGTTGAAGACCGAGATGCTGGTGCGCTCGAATCGCGCTCCGGTGATGACGTCCACCGTGGACGACACGGGTAGATCGATCATCCCGTACCAGGCGAAGATGTCGATCTCGCCGCGGTAGTCGACGTCCAGAGACGAAGCCGTGATCGGATGGTTCTCGTCGGCGAATACCGCGCTCCAGGGCTCCTCGAATCCCGCTTCGTAACTGGATTGGTCGGCGAAATTGCTGAACGTGTCCTGGTCGAAGTTGCGCTCGACCTTGTCATCGAAGAGGCCGGCTTTGACGTACCCCTCGTGATCGTCCCACTGCAGGAAGGGGAACTTCAGATCGAACGAGCCCTGTTGGCTCTCTTCGTCGATTTCCTTCCAGATGCGCTGGAAGTTGCCCAAACTGAAGTTCGCGGCCGGCGTGAAGGGAAGCCAGATCGCGGGGTCGATCGAGGGGGGCACGAAGGGCGGGAAGCCAGGATTGAACGACGGCGCGTACCACTGCGCGCCGAATTGACGCTTGTCGGGCTGATACAGCTCCGCGTAGTTCTTCGAGATGCTCCAGTGGAAGGTCGGCTCCTGGAAGCGGAATGAGCCGATCGAGAACTCGCCCATCGAGATCAAACTGCGGCCACCGAGTTGGAGGCTGGACGTTTCCCGCTCCGTGTACTCCAGCGTCTCGGTGCGCAGGTACGGCGCCGCCATCCGCGAGTTCGGCGTGTTTCCCGGGCCCATCGGATCCCGTCGGGTGTATCCCGGGAAGTAGTACTCCTTGCCGCGCGTGTCCGTCGCCAGCGTCGACTTGTCGTCAGTCGTCCGCGAGTACAAGAACGTCGCGGCGACGAGGTGGTTCTCCGACTCGATGCCGAACGTCCCGAGGCCGCCCCACTGCACGGACTGCTCGGACTGCGTGACGTCGAAAAGTGATGTCTTGAAGTCGCCTTCCTGCGGCTTGTCGGGCGTCGGCGCGCCCTGGCTGTATTGAGGCGTGAGACCTTCGCCCGGGCTGTCGACCCAGTACGAGTCGTCGACCCCGTTGTCGTAGAACGAGCTGTCCTTCTCGTAGAAGAAGTTCGCGAATCCGCCGATGCGGACATCGTCCGAAATCTGGTGCTTGCCGCCGGCTGAGAGCGACCACTTGTAGTCGATGGGCGCGTCTTCGGTGATCGTGCCGACAGCGCCGTCCCAGTTCCCGCCCAAGTTGTCGTACTGGATCTCGCGACTGTCGCCTTCGCGGCCCCAAGCGCCGACACCGCCGCCTTCGTACGTGAGGAAGTCGCCCCGGCCGGAAACCTGTGAATTGAAGCTCGTTTGCGCGCTGAACGAGAGGGTCGTCTCGTTGGGAACACTCTTGAGCCGCACGTCGACGGCGCCGCCGGAGGCGTCACCCTGCTGATCCGGGGTGAACGTCTTCGAAACCTGGATGCTCTCGATGACGGCCGAGGGGAACTGGTCGAGCTCGACCGCGCGAGTGTCCTCGTCCGCGCTCGGCAAGCGCACTCCGTTGAGCTGCGAGCTGACGTAGCGGTCGGGTAGCCCGCGGATCACGGCGAACTTTCCGTCCTGCACCGACGCACCGGAGACGAGCTTGAGTGCGCTCGCCGCATCGCTCGCGCCGGCGCGGCTCATCAGGTCGGATCCGATCGAGTCGAGCAGCGAGGGACTGTCGAGCTTCAGCGAGAGCAGCGAGGCTTCGGTCCCAGCGCCGAGTTGGAGGACGTCCTCGACGACGAATTCCTCCATCTCCGTGAACTCGCCGGATAGATGCGCATCGAGGTCGGTGAGCTGACCCGCCGTGACGACGACATCGGTGCGCACTTGGCGCACGTAACCGTCTTTGGAGAAGACGATCGTGTAGCGACCCGGCGCCAAACCTTCGAGGACGTATTGTCCCTGGTCGCTGGCTTGCACCTGACGTCCGGTCTCGACGGCCAAGACGGTCGCCGCACCGAGAGGGGCGTCGAAGTCCTTGTCGAAGATCACGCCGCGGATGGATCCGGCGGCGCCTTCCTGCCCGCGCGCGCGCCCCATGGTCACGAGGGCTCCGAAGAGAACCCAACAGAGCGGCTGCCACAGCGCAAAGACCGGTCCGAGGACAGGCGCGCTGGAGCCGCGACGGGGCGCGGCGTCGGGGCTGGACCGAACGCGCGAGTGCAAGTCAGTTCCTAGGGGACGTCCGGAATGGGGGAGAAACGGGGGGGTCGGACGCCGGAAGGTCCGGGAGGGTAGGTGAGCTCTGCGAGGATCTCGTGAACGGCCGGTGGGGGCTGTGTGAAGACGCGGGTCGGAGCGGACGCGCCCCGGCAGCGCACGCAGTCCGGCGCATGCAGCGCAGTGCAAAGTCCTGAACAAGGGACCTGGGAATGGTCTTGGAGCGCAGGTTCGGCCGCGACTCGGGCCTTCAGTTCCAGCCGACTCCTTCCGATCCTGACCCGTGCCGCTCCGCCCTCGTTCCCTTGCGCTGGCGCTCCTCGCCGCCGTAGCCGCTGCCGGCTTCGGGAAGGCTGCCGGGCCCCGACCGATACCCGGCGGGGCCGAGATCACCACTCCCGCCCCCGGCGTCGCCTGGTCCGAGCTGGCCGGATTCCCCTGTCGCCAACACGGGAACCGGGTCCGCCTCACGCTCCAATTCCACAGCCTGCCCGCCCGCTGGTCGGCCGGCCCGACCCGGTTCGGCCCGGGCGCGTTCGCCGCGGTCTCGGCCTGGGCCGACGAGCAGTTCCCCTGGTTCGTGAACGAGTTCGAGAACCCCGCTGCCCGCGTCTTCGTGCGCCGCGGGACCGACATCGAGCGCACGTTCGCGAGTGCGACCCCTCACCAGCGGTTCGAAGTGGAGGGCTACGTGCGCGAGGTCTGGCTGGACCGCCCGTGGATCGAGCTCGTCGCCGCGACCCCGCTCGAAGAAGCGATCGGTGAGGCCACCGTCTTCCACGCCGCGCGCGCACTCGAGCTCATGGAAGACGGCACCTTCGTCATCGCCGACGAGGCCCTGCAACAGGCGCTGCAACAGGACGCGCTGCCTCCCCACGCGCGCGAAGCGCTCGGACGTCTACGCGAGATCTGCATCGAGGAGATGGCGGATCCGAAGCCTGCGCCGATCCGACCGCGCGGCAACTGAAGATTTCTTCAACTCGGCGCGTTCGCGATGCATGCGGATCGGCCTCTTCGAAGGGACGGGTCTTCGACTCGTCCTTCGCGTCCCTCCGGCCCTCCGACCCCACGAGGTTGCCATGCTCCGCCACTCGCTCCTGCTCGCTCTGTCCGCCGTCCCGCTCGCCGGTGAACGATCCTCGTTCCGTCCCGTTCCCGTCCAAAGCGGCTGCGTGAACGTGATCCAGCACGAACCGCTGCTCGTCTACGAAGTGACCGGCAGCACGCTCATCGGACCCGTCGACCTCCACTTGGTCGTCTACTCCGACGGGGCCGTGCGCATCGCCGACATCGCGGACACGGACGCGCCGCTCGCCGATCGCGGCCTGGTCGACCCCGAGGCCGTTTCGGACCTGATGCTCGATCTCGAACGCTACGGCGGGATGCTCGAATGCGACGCGACGATTCAGGCCACGGACGTTCCGCTGCACACGCTGACGATGCTGAAGGCGGGCACCGACCCGCGCGGGCACACCTACTCCTGGTGGGTCCCGGAAGGCGCCAGCGGCGCGATCGCGGCTCGCATCGAGCTGTTCATCGCTGAAGTCTTCCCGGGGTTCTGATGGCAACCTCCGCGGCTTTCCCGCCGCGGTTTCGGAACCGGGAACGAGACCGGCCGCGAGGCATCGCACCTCGCGGCCGGAACTGCTCGTGAGGGGCTGATGGCGGGGTCATCGAGTCGAAACCGGTTTGCGAATCGCCGAACTGCGCCTGTGGATCGCGAGGCCGAGCGGAGTTCCGCGCCTCGTGACGGGAGTGGATGCGCCGAGGCGCTTCGTCCGTAAGATCCGGCCGCACCATGCTGGCCGACCTCGCACTCGAAAACCTGGCACTCTTCGACCGCGCCGCGCTCGAACTCGGAACGGGCCTGCACGCGATCACCGGCGAAACGGGCGCGGGTAAGAGCCTGATCGTCGGTGCGCTCGAGCTCTTGCTCGGCGA
>CAZKIY010000227.1:4634-6774 GCA_964552875.1 uncultured Planctomycetaceae bacterium | reverse complement strand
TGCGGGTAGGCCTTCGCACAGATCGCCTCGGCGCGGAATCCCGCCTTCGTCAGTCGCCGTAAGAAAGACGCGTCGGTGCCCGCCGACCAGAACACGGCGCGCCCGCCCGGACGCATCGCGAGCGAGAGGGTCTTCAAGCCGGGGTCGGCATAGATGCGCTCGTTGCGCGGATCGACCAACGCTTCGGGCCCGTTGTCGACGTCGAGCAGAACGGCGTCGTAGGTCGCGGGGGCTGCACGCGTGAGTACCGCGAACACGTCTTCGAGCAAGATCCCGACCCGCGGGTCGTCGAGGAGTAACCCGTTGACGCTCTGCAGGTGCTCGCGATTCCACGCGACGATCTGCGGCAGGAGTTCCGCGACCTCGACTTGAACGTCGGGCCCGACGAGTTGGAGCACGCGGCGCAGCGTGAATCCGAAGCCGAAACCGCCGATCAAGACGCGCTTGCCCGCGCCCGCGCCGAGTGACGCGTGGGCCAGCTCGGCCATCTGCGCCTCGGACGCCGTCGCTGTCGTGCTCATCAGGAGCTCGCCACCGACGCGGATGTGGTAGTGGCCGTCGTGCCGGCGCAGCGAGAGCTTCTCCTTGTTGGGCAGGATGGCCTCGGCGAGAACGACGGACGGTTTCATGGGGCGAAGAGTGTACGGGGGGCTGCTGCATTCCGGCGCGCTCGTCGCGGAAACAGCGCAGTCGAGGCGCGCCGCGTAGACTCGAAGCTCGGCGACGCCGAACTCGAGATGCACCACCTCTTCTCCCTTCTCCTCCTCGTCCAAACACCCGGCACGACTTCCGCACCGATGACCGAGCGGCAAACGGTCTACTGGGACGGCGTCGACGATCAAGGGCGCTTGTTCGGCGGAACGCTCCAACTCGACGTGCCGCCTTTGGGTTCCATGCAGGGAGTGCTGCCGGCGAGCTTCGAGCCCTTGACTCACAGTTTGCTGCCGCCGAACTCGGCGAATCGCGTGGATCTCGTCTTCGTGGGCGACGGGTACACGAGCACCCAGCTCGCGACGTACGCGACGCACGTCAACACGATCGTCGCTTCGCTTTTCGACATCGAGCCTTATCGCGCCTACGAGCCGTACTTCCTCGTGCATCGCGTCGACGTGACCTCGCTCGAATCCGGCGTCGACAACGATCCGACGCAGGGCATTTCGAAGAACACTGCGATGGACATGGCCTACTGGTGCGGTGGCACGGAGCGCGCCTTGTGCGTCGACACCGGACGCGCCTACCAATTCGCCAACAATGCGCCGGGCGTCGATCTCGTGTGCGCGATCGCGAATTCCAGCAAGTACGGAGGCGTGGGCTACCCGTCGATCAACCTCGCGACGAGCGCGGGCAACAACGGCTCGGCCATCGAGATCGTGCGTCACGAATTCGGGCACGCGCTCGGGCACCTCGCCGACGAGTACGACTACGGCGGCAATGGCTCGACGTACATGGGCAGTGAGCCGGGCCAGCCCAACATCTCGAAGCTCACGTCAGCGCAGATGGCCGCGGCGAGCGCGAAGTGGTTTCGTTGGCTCGGAGTCGACAACCCGGCGTTCGACGGGATCGTGTCGACGTTCCTCGGCGCGGGCTACTACCCGATGGGGCTCCATCGGCCGACGAACAACTCGCTGATGCGCTCGTTGGGTCGTCCGTTCAACCTGCCCTCCGCCGAGGCGCTCATCCTGCAGATCTACGGCTACGCCCGGCCGATCGACGCGAGTTCGAGTACTACGGCGACCTATGACGGGAGCGAGACGTTGTCCGTGACGCCGATGGCGCCGGTCGGACACGCGCTCACCGTGCAGTGGTTCTTGAACGGTACGCCGATCGCGGGCGCCACGGGCACCACGCTGCCGCTCGCGCCGCTCGGCATCGCATGCAATGCGACGGTTTCGGTGACCGTGAAGGATCCGACCACGATGGTGCGCGACGAGACGGCGCGCGCGGCGTACATGACGGAATCGCGGTCGTTCCAAGTCTCACCGCTGCCGGGGCCGTTCTCGAACACGTGCGTCGGAGCGCCGAACTCGGTCGGAGCCGGATCGGTCATGACTTGGGCCGGTACGAGCAGCGTGACGAGCAACGATCTGACGCTGATCGCCACGGGCTGTCCGGTCAACGCGGCCGGGATCTTCTACTTCGG
>CAZKIY010000227.1:0-4534 GCA_964552875.1 uncultured Planctomycetaceae bacterium | reverse complement strand
TGACGCTGATCGCCACGGGCTGTCCGGTCAACGCGGCCGGGATCTTCTACTTCGGGTCCACGGCGACCCAGGTCGTGTTCGGCAACGGATTCCGCTGCATCACCGGGTCGACCATCCGCCTCGGTGTCACGAACGCGAACTTGTTCGGCGAGGCCGTCGAAGCGCTCGACCTCTACGCGCTGCCCGGCGGCGCGCAGATCCAGGCGGGTGAGACGCGGCGCTTTCAGTTCTGGTACCGCAATCCCGCGGCCGGCGGCGCTGGTTTCAACTCGAGCGACTTGCTCAACGTGCGTTTCTGTCCGTAGCCGCGCGCGAGCGCAAGCGAGGGTCGATGCGTCAGAGCTCTTGGATGTCGTTCGCCGCATGCGCGATCGCGTCGACGGCGCCCCTTCGATCTCAATCCGTGGCGTGGAACACCACGGGAGCGAATGACGGTGCCGCATTCGGCATTGCGATCGCTGGCGGTGTCGACATCGACATCGACGGCGTTCCGGACGCACTCGTCGGAGCGCCGCGCTTCCATCCGAACCATCCCGGCCCGGGCGACGCGAGCCTCCTCTCGGGAGCCACCGGTCAACGCTTGTTCACGTGGACGGGGATCGCGAACGGCGATCAGTTCGGCGCTACGGTCGCGATCGTCGGCGACGTCAACGGCGACAGCCGCGCGGACCTCGCGATCGGTTCGCCGCGCGCCGACGTCGCGGCCCCGAATGCGGGGCTGGTGCGCGTGGTTTCCGGGCGTACGGGCGCCGAACTCTTCACGATCCAGGGTTCCAATGCGGGCGACTTGCTCGGAACTTCGCTGGCCGCGCTCGGGGATGTCGACGGCGACACGCGCGCGGACTTCGCCGTGGGCGCGACGCGCAATTCCATTGGTATCGGCCATGTGCGCATCGTGTCAGGCGCGAGCGGCGCGACGATTCGCACTCTCACTGGAACGAGCGTGAACGATCGCTTCGGTGTCTCGCTGGCTGCCATCGGCGACCTCGACGGCGACGGCGTCACGGATCTCGCGATCGGCGCCGAGCGTTCGGACGTCGTGGCCACAGATGCCGGCTCCGTCCTCGTCGTGTCCAGCGCCAGCGGCGCGACGCTGCGAACCTGGTTCGGCGCGACAGCGCTCGACGAGTTCGGTCACGCGGTCGCCGGCGTCGGCGATGTCAGCGCGGACGGCGTTCCCGACGTGCTCGTCGGAGCGTGGAACGACGATGCGGGCAGCGGCTTCCTCCCCGGGAGCGTGTCGCTGATCTCGGGAGCCGACGGCTCCGTGCTCGGATACTGGTCCGGGATCACCGCGGACGATCACCTCGGCAAGGGCCTCGCGGGATTGGGCGACTTGAACGGCGATGGCGTGCCCGATTTCGGTTACTCGGGCCGACACGATCTCAACGATCAACATCCGGGTGACGTGTGGGTGCGCTCGGGCGCCACGCACGAACTGCTGTTCTTCCTGTGGGGCGATCGCATCGAGGACGAGTTCGGAATCGGACTCGCCCAGATGGGCGACGTGGACGGCGACGGGCTCGACGACTTCGTGGTCGGCGCGCCCGAGGCCTATCACACGACGCCCGCCGAGGGCTATGCGCGGTTGATCCTCGGATGCCGCGGACGTGTCGTACCGATCACGCCGGGCTGTCCGGACGGACCGGCGTATCCGCGTCTCTTCGTGCGCGGATGTCCGGGTCCGGGCGCAACGCTGGAGCTCACGATCTCAGAAGCGCTGCCGCTGTCGAGCGCGCGCATTCGTATCGGCAACCTCGGCGGCGAAACGCACGCGTCCTTCGGATGCACACAACTCCTCGTGGGCCCCCTGACGGGCACCTTGGGCCTGGCCCTCGATGCAAAAGGCCGAGGAGTCACCTCCTGGATCTTGCCGGCGGGATTGCCGAGCGGGACCAAGCTCGCCATCGAAGCGTCGATCCGATTGCCCGGTCTGTCGTGGATCCCGATGCGCACGAACGTCGTCGAGATCCAACTGCCCTGACGACGAGCGCAACGCTGCGGTCGAGGCCGAGCGAGATGACGGCGCTGAACGTCGTTTCCGTGCGTGACGGGTATAGTCCGACATCTCGAACATGGTTCCTGCGCACCCTCTTCGACGTGTGCTCGATGTGCTCACGATCGTCGTGTTCGCGGCCGCGCTCTCTTCGAGTCGCCTCGACGAACTCCTGCGTGACGATGCTCTGCGTGGTCCTGATCCCGAGGGTCGTACCGCGTGGCCGTACCCGAGTCGACCGACAACTCTCTCGGGGCTGAATCAATTCTCGTCCCGTTTCGAGGCGTACTACTTCGACACCTTCGGCCTCCGTGACGTGCTGCTGCGGTGGAATACGATCGTCGACTACTTCGGTCTCGGTCTCGCGCCGTCGAGCGATCTCGTGGTCGGTCGCGACGACTGGATCTTCTTCGCCGGGGAGAGGACGTTCGAGAACCTGCGCGGAGTCGTGCCGTTGAGCGACGACGCGCTCGAGGGCTGGCGTGCGGCACTCGAAAGTCGACGCGACGTGCTCGCCGACGCGGGGTGCGCGTACATGTTCGTGGCCTGCCCGAACAAGGAAACGATCTACGGAGAGCGCGTTCCTGGTGTTCACGAGCCCCTCGGACCCACTCGCCTCGATCAGATCGCGAGCTACCTCGCGCGCACTTCGAGTGTCGAGTTCCTCGATCTCCGCGCAACGATTCTGGCTGAAAAGGCCGCTGATTCCGGCGAAGACACGCTTTATCCCGCGCACGGGACGCACTGGATGGGACGCGCCGCGTTCGCGGCTTATCGCGCGATCACGCTGTCGCTGTCGCGGCGGTTCCCCACCATGAATCGGTACGACATCGCGGAGTGCCACTTCCCGTTCGAGATGACCACTGAGGACTCGTGGGCTCCGAAGATGTACCTGGGCACGCGACTCCTGCACCGCATCGTTCGGGCCGCCCCCATCGCTGGTCCGCGATACGTGCCGCTGCGAAGGGAGCAAGAAGGCCATACGTGGAAGGACACCGACGTGATCGGCGACCCCGACGGTCCGCGCGCAATCGTGTTCTGCGATTCGTTCTTCGAGGCCGTGCACACGCTCCTTTCCGACTCGTTCGCCGAAGTCATGTACGTCCGGGGAGCGCCTATATCCGAGCAGCAGATCACGGACTTCCACCCCGATGTCGTGATCGATCTCTTCGTCGAACGCCGCTTCTTCCTCCCCCCGCCGCTGCATCTGGCGGGGTTACCACCCGCGCGCGGCGACGCGTTCGCCTTCGACGAGGCACAGACCAGCTTGTTCGCTCTGGACTGGAAGCAGACGACCGGTGGCCTCATTTCCACCGGCAGCGCTCGCTCGAGCAAGGTTGGTGCCGGAGCCGACACCAGCATCTCGTTGTCCACGCCGTCGGGCGGTGACGATGTCCGTCTGCCCACGATCATCGTGCCCGAGGCGAGCGACGTGTTCTTGCGCATCACCGCATCGTGCACGGCGGACCAACTCATGTACGTGTACTGGAAGCCGAAGGACGCGCTCGGCTTCAAGATCGCGTGGCGCGTGCAGATCCCGCTGACTTCCACCGTCAGGTCAAGCACGCTCCAGATCTCCGTGCCTGCCGGACCCCTCGACGTGATGCTCCGCACGCAATCCACCGCGATCCTGCGCGAGTTCGAGCTGCGTGCGGCGCCGCGGTGAGAAGGAGTCGCTCCTCGATTTTTCGGGGCATTCCACGCCGTTGCGGGGCCGCCATGTGCGAATTCTCGGCTCGTCAAGGCCGACGTATGCCGGATAACCAGCGTGTGCCCGAGAAGGCCGACCACGTCCGAGCGGCGAGGCCTCGCCCGCGCGTGGTTTCTCGGGGCTCTGGGGGTTCCCGCGTGACGTGGCCCAGGGAACGTCTGCAGCCCGCGCGCGCCGCCGTTACTCTCTGCGGCATGGTGCACACAGTCCTCTTCGCATTCGTCTCGACCCTCGTTCTCGCCTGCGACTCGAAAGTGCCGGCCCCGACTACTGCTCCGGCCTCCGTTCCGCCCGCTGCAGCCCAAGTGCAGAAGCCGGCGGCCGAAGCGCCGGTGACGCCGACGCCGGCCGTCACGCCTCCCGCGCCGATGGCGAAGGAAGCACCGGTCGCCACACCGACTGCCGCTCCGGTCGCGGCAACGGAAGCCATGACGGGCGATCCGAAGCCCGGTGATCCGAAGCCGGGCGATGTGAAGCCGGGTGAGGCCAAGCCGACCGACGCCAAGCCCGTCGACACGAAGCCGGTGGATCCGGCGATCACGACGATGCGCGAGTTCATCGCCTCGAAGAAGATCGACATGACGAAGCCGAACTGGAAGACGGCGCTGCCCATGCCGCCCAAGCTCACCTTCGACGAGAAGCGCAAGTACTCATGGGTCCTCACGACGAGCGAAGGCCCGATCCGCGTTCTCCTGAATCCGACGGCCGCTCCGATGCACGTGTCGAGCACGATCTACCTGACGGAGATCGGCTTCTACGACACGCTCAAGTTTGCCCGCTCGGAACGGGCACGGGTAGCCCGGGCTACAAGTACGCGGGCGAGTTCG
>CAZKIY010000226.1:1338-6816 GCA_964552875.1 uncultured Planctomycetaceae bacterium | reverse complement strand
GGACCGATGGACCGATGGACACCTGTCGACACCGGCTCGTGTCGAGCAAGCGACCGAAGACGCCGCAACCGAGCTCGAGAGGTGCGGTGCGCGCCGACCAGTTCAGGCGCGCCGATGATTCCGCGCACATCCGCTCCACGTGTCGCCTCGCGGCCCAAAGCGGGCGGGGCGGGTGTGCGGAACATCCGGATTCTCTCTCACGGAAACTTCGAGCTGCTCACCCAGACTTGGGAGTTGCCTCGAGCGCTTCTGGCGGTAGGCGCCCCCTGCCGGTCCCTACTCCGTCCATCCCGGGCCTCGACTCCAGCGACGGTTCGCAATGCAGCCCACGAGACCGGACTGACTCCTTAGATCGCAGGCGCTGCAGGCGACGTGAACTCGACCCAGCGCGGAGGCCAACCCGCGGGGTGGAACTTCGCTCGCAAGTACACGCGTCGATGCTGACGGCCCACACGTCTTACCGAAGCCCCCGATGTCTTCACACGCTCTCAGCGTCGCTCACCAAGTTCCTCGGGCAGCTTGAACTCGACGTTCTCGGGTACGCCCTGCATCTCGCGCACGTCCTTCGCTCCGAGTTCACCGAGCCGCGCGAGCACGCGCTGCACCAGGCTCTCGGGCGCTGACGCACCGGCGGTCACACCGACGCGTGTCTTCCCGGTGAGCCACGTCGGATCGATCTCGCGCGCGTCGTCGATCAAGTACGACGGAACGCCGCGGCGACCGCCGAGCTCCGCGAGCCGATTGCTGTTGCTCGAGTTCTTCGAACCGATCACGAGCAGCACGTCGATGCCCTCGTCGGCCAAGCGCTTGACCGCGTTCTGCCGGTTCTGCGTCGCGTAGCAGATGTCCTTCAGCTCGGGGCCTTGGATGCGCGGAAAACGCTTCACCAGGGCGTCGATCACTTCACGCGTGTCGTCGATCGACAGCGTCGTCTGCGTGACGTACGCCAACCGCTCGGCATCGCGGACGACGAGGTTCTGCACTTCCTCGACCGTCGAGAGCACGTAGACAGGGCCCGGGATCCGCCCGCGCGTGCCTTCGACTTCGGGGTGTCCGGGGTGGCCGATCAGGACGACCTCGTGACCCTTCCCGGCGTAGTTCTGCGCTTGGACGTGCACCTTCGTGACGAGCGGACACGTGGCGTCGATGACGCGCAACCCGCGCTCTTCGGCCGTGCGCACGACGACGTCGGAGACGCCGTGCGCGCTGAAGATCGTGACCGAGCCCGGGGGGACCTCGGTGAGGTCGTCGACGAACTTCACGCCGCGCGCGCTGAGGTCCTCGACGACGTGACGGTTGTGCACGATCTCGTGCAGGACGAAGACGGGCGCGCCGTGCAGTTCGAGCGCGCGCTCGACGATCTCGATCGCGCGATCGACGCCGGCGCAGAAGCCGCGAGGGTTGGCGAGGCGGACATCCATGAGGCCGACCATTCTGGCGCAGATCGGCGCTGGCTTCGACGGTCGGGTCGTGAAAGCTCGGGGTGCGTGCCCGCGAGAGGTCGAGCGCACGGCGCAGCGCCTGATGTACGCTGATCGGAGAGGTCTGACCGTCATGCTGAAGTTCGTCACCTCGTTCGTCGTTCCGCTCGTTATCACCGCGTTCTCGGCGTCGTGCTCGCGGTAGAGTGCGTCTGGCTTGCTCTCGAGCGTAGGTGTGCCCGCACCCGGCGTGCAGTTGGAGTTCGGTGAGTCGATGGCATTCACCTGCCCTCCGAATGCGACCGCGGCCGAGATTCGCGCGTTCCAACAAGCGCTCCTTCGCGGCGAGCCGTTGCCCGCGGGCTGGCGTCCGTCGATCGACGGGCTGGCGCCCGTCGATCGACGGACGCGTCTCGATCACCGATACGCCAGTGGGCATGCCCGGCCCGGGGCTGCGCGTGTGCTCGGTCGTGATCGTCGAGGACCGCGCGGTCTTGGCCTCGGCCGCCGTCGAAGTCGAGGGCGTCGCGTTGGCGACGGCGGATCGCGAGCACGGCTCGATCGTCGATCGCACGCCGTGGTCGATCGCGTCCCTTACGGTGTTCGTTCCCGACGGTCAGCGTCCGTGGAAGGCGAAGGCCCTGTGGACGGGCGAAGAACGGAGGAAGCACGAGTTCGAGTTGAAGGAGCCGAGCGAGCGGTGAATGGACGGTGCACCGGGTTCTTGCGCTCGAAGCGCGCTGCGGCAACGCGACGGGATGCGCGCGGCGAATTTGATTGAGCACACATGTCCTGATCTGCGCCCGACTCGATGCGCGAGCCTTACCCGAGATGCGCCGCGGAGCCGCCGAACTGAAGCTACTCGCTACGCCGATCGATTGCGGAATCCCGAAACCATGCGTCGATGCGGAGGTAGCCCTCAGCAGAGGTTCCACACTCATGCTCAGGTCCCTGATCTGCGCGACGGTACTCACGTCCCTTTCGTCCTGTGTCTTCCACGTCCACGTGCACGAGGCTCCGCGCGAGAAGGCAATCGACACCACCCAGGCGCGGATGGCCGACACGCAGCCCGCCGTGTCCGCCGAGCGCACTGTGTCCGCGTCCGTCCACCGCGTGCACGGCTCGGTCGTCGATGCGGACGGCAAGCCGGTCGCGGCGCGCATCGCATTGATCGGCGCCGCCGGCTGTTCGTACTCCATGACGTTAAGCGAACCTCGGGACTTCGATCTCGAGTCGCCGCTCGGTGCAGCGGTCGTGATCGCGAGCACGCTCGACGGTCGGGTCGCCGTTCAGCGCCTGCGCGGCGACGGGCAGGACGTGCGCCTCGTCCTCGCGCTCGGCGGGAGCATCACGATCGATTTCACGAGTGAGAGTGACATGCGCTGCGCCGTGTTCCACGGCGACCTGCGCATCGAGGACTTCACGCTGCGTGCGAAGTCGGATCGGACCCAGGTCATCGTGCCGGTCGGTGACACCGCGTGCAGGTCTACGGCGGAGGCACGAGCCCGTCCGGCGGGCCTGGTGTCACCTACGACGAGCGCGTCACGATCACGCAGGGCGAGACGAGCCACGTGAAGTTCTCCGTCCATCCGAACCGATTCTGATTTCGTCGACCGATCGAGGCCTGCTTGGAGCGCTCACAACCCTTGAAGAGGTCGAGACTGCGGGCGCGCACAGTTTGTGAAGAAACCGTCGTCGACCGCGCGTACGGTGCCTGGACGACCCCGATGGTTTCGGGGGCCGTGGTCGGACCCTGGTCAGCGCAGGCCTTTCACAGAACCCAGGATTCGCGCCGAGGATCACGCGTGCTCGGCGGTGCGAGTGCGATGCTCATCGCCCGCCTCTCGATCCTCCTCCTGTTCTTCGGCTGCGGCCCTGCCGCGTCGCGCGGGAGCGAGGCGTCCACGACGCATGCGACGCCGTCGCTCGCTCCTCGAACGGGCGATCGTGGAGCGATCGTCCGCCCGGGAACCCTGCCCTGGTTCGGCGAGTCGGCGATGTCGATCGACGGCAACCGCCTCGCGTTCATGCTTGCGCGCAGGACGCAGCAGCTCGTCGTGCTCGACATCGCGCGTCAGGAGATCGTCCTCTGGGTTGAGGTCGGCGCGCGTCGAGTGATCAGCATCGCGTGGAGTTCCGACGGCGAGTTGCTTTCGACGCTGGGCGACGACGGCGACCTGCGCGTCGTGCACTCGCGATCCGGCGCGCTCCTCGCGAGGATCGGCAGCGGGCCGGCGGCTGGATCAACGCGGCGGTCGCGACGTGAGCACGCGTTCTCGACGGGCGATTCCTGCATCGTCGTCGTGGCGGGCGGTGCTCCTGGAGAGATCTGGGACTGGTTCGGCTCGAAGCTCGTGGCATCGCTCGGCGACGTGACGGATGCGAGGGCGTGTGCCTTCACGCTGAGCCGTTCCGGACGCTACGTCGCGATCGGGCATGACGACGGAATCGTGGCCGTGTGGAACGTCTCGACCGGAAAGCGGATCGGAGGTCCGCTCCACGTGCCGGAAGGAGAACGGAAGCTCGGTCACCTCGCGCTCGACTTCGCGCCCGACGAGTCCCTACTTGCGGTCGGCTGTGACGACGGGGTGGTGCGGCTGTTCGAACTCGAGGGTAGTGGAGAGGATCGAAGGCTCGTCGATCGCCCGCCGCGTGAATTGGCTCGGACCGGTCCAACTCCTGGCGCGGACGCCGTGGGATCCGTGCACTTCGATCCGAGTGGCGAGCGCGTTCTCGTGACGCTGTTCCCGTGGTGGAGCATTCAGACGTGGGATGTCGCATCGGGCGAGTTGATCGCCGTCGACGAGGGCAGCGGCGGGAACCCGAGTCCGATCGATACTCGATTCTCACGCGACGGACAGCGCGTGATCTCGCTAACGCGGGGCGTCTTCACCTATCCCGAGCTTCGCCCGTCTTGGGGTGAATACGCGGTTCCCCGTTGTTTCCAAGGCCAGTCCGATGGCGAGCGTGCTTGGTGCATCTCGAACAACGAGACGCTTCGCGTCCTAACGCGTGGCTGACGGCGCGACCATCTTCGAATGGACGATCGAATGGTGACGGTACGACACGCGCTCCGGCACGCGCGAATCGTGCCGGACGGAGCGACGGAGCGACGGCGCCGTCAGCACCTCGAAGTGCGTCACGCAGCTCCCCACGGACCGATTTGATTCCGCACCGTTTCTTGCGCTCAGCCCAGGTGGATGAAGGTGTCGGACACGGATCTCTGAAGAACAGCGCGCGTATCGGTCAGGACGTCGTGGACTTCGCGCTCGGCCCAATCCCCACGAAAACCTGGGACAACACGAACCTCCCGTCCAATCGACATCGACGCTGGCTGATTCGCTCCGAACGCACCTACTGGGGACGGAGCGAACATCCTTCGGCTGCGAACTCGGGGAGCGACACTCGAATGCGCCGAGTTCGAGCTCAGCGCGCCAGCTCCCGGCGCAGACTCTCCCACGCCGCGCTCAGCCGCGAAGACACGGTCCCCACCGGGATGCCGAGGATCGCCGCGATCGCCGCCTGGGGCATCTCCTCGAGCGCGGCGGGGCCCAGCACGGTGCGCTGCGGCGCGGGCAGGCGCTCGATGGCGGCGAGCACGCGCGCGGCGTCCTCGCGTTCGAGCGCGATCGCGCCCGGATCCTGCGCGTCGCCGGCGAGGCTCGAGAGCTCCGCGTCCAGGAGATCGGTCGCGTCGAGCCGCGCGGTCTCGCGCCGTTCCGTCCGCCCTCGGCGGCTGCGGGCGCGCAGCGCGGCGCGGATCGCGATGCGGAACATCCAGCGCCGCCAGCGCGAGGGCGACCGCCACGGCGAGCTCGAAGAGCGGCCGGATTTGGAGCCAGCGCAGCCGCCGCAGCGTCCGATGGCTATCGAAGTTCACGCGCGGCCGGAGAGACGCCGCGCGCCCGGGGCCGCCTTGGAGCCCGTCGAATCCGTCCCGTCTCGTCATGGTGCGCTCTTGGAGGAGGGCAGGCGGTCGGACCTTCGGCCGCATTCGTGACTTCTTCCGGGCGTGCACCGCGCGGGCGCGACGGCCTCCTCACCGAACGGTGTCAGT
>CAZKIY010000226.1:0-1238 GCA_964552875.1 uncultured Planctomycetaceae bacterium | reverse complement strand
TGTCAGTGGTGGTCTTCCGCGACGAGGTTCCGATTCCAGCTCGGGATCTCGATCACGACGTCCTTCGACCCGTTCGGCACCGCTTGGCACGCGAGCCGCGACGTCGGCTTCAAGCCGGGCGCGTTATCGAGTTGGTCCTCCTCGTCCTCGGTCGCGGCTGGCATGGAGTCGAATCCTTGCTTCACGATGACGTGGCACGTCGAGCACGCGACCACGCCGCCGCACGCGTGATCGATGTCGACGCCGTGCGCGAGCGCGATCTCGAGGATCGAGCCCGGCAATCCGTCGCGCGAGTAGGGGACCTTCGTCGGATCGACATCCACGGTCACGGCGTTCGGCAGGAACGTGATCGTGTAGGGCTTCGTCGGCTTGGGAGCGCCCGTACTCTTCAAGAAGGGATTCTGTCCGCCCATCGCAGTGCCTCAGCGTTCGCGTCGCCGCGGTTCGCGCGGCGGTGCCTCGTCGCGGCGAGGGGAGGGACGCGGTGCTTCCGTGCGTGCCGCGGGACGACGCTCGGGATCGGGACCGCGCGGACGGAAGTCGCGCTCGGGTGAGGGCTCGGCATCGAACGCGGGAGCCCGATTCGGCGCCGGATTCCGCGGTTTCGGCGCAGCGGAGCCGGGCGCGGCGGTCGAGCGTCGCGCGGGACGATCTTCGCGCGATTCGGGAGCCGCGCGCACTTCGCGCGAGCGCGTTTCGTCACCGCCTTGAGCGGACGAACGCGCAGGGCGAGTCGGGCTGGCGTCACGTCCGCGCGGCGCATCGAGTGGAGTTCCGCGACGGGTTTCGCGCGGAGCTTCGTCGTCCGCAGGCCAGCGCGGCGTTTCGGCGCGTTGACGCAACGGGCGATCGCGGCGATCGAGCGGGTCGTCGGGACGCGGTTCGAGCTGACGATCACCTTCGCGCGGGAGCGGCGCGCTCGCACGCACCGGTGAGTGCTCGTCACGCGGCCACGAACGCTCGGGTCGCGCGGAGGCGTGCGGCTCCATCGGGCGCTCAGCCCTGTCGCGCCCGCGCGGCGGCTGCGACTCAGCGCGCGGGGCGGACTCCGGACGACGTTCGGCGTCGCGCCGCGGAGCGTCTTCGCGCGCGCGATCGAGCCCACGCGGCTCGGCACGCGGTGCGTGATCGCGCGGCGACTCGTCGCGCTGCGCTTCGTTGCGAGCGGGCGCTCGGCGCGGTGCGCCGGTACGCGGGGATTCAGCGCGTGCGGATTCAGCGCGTGGAGCCGCACGGCC
>CAZKIY010000225.1:2918-6956 GCA_964552875.1 uncultured Planctomycetaceae bacterium | reverse complement strand
CGCGCGATGCGGATCTGGTCGCGCGCCTCGAGGCGGCCCCCCAAGTCCTCGTCGGACAACGGAGCCGAAGGATCCTCGGCCGCGACCAACTCGGCGATCTTCTGCTTCACCGAGGCTTGGCTCGCGAGCTCGCCGGTCTCGGTCGTCGTCCCGCCGGTGAAGAAGTACTTCAGGGGAAAGATACCGCGCGGAGTCTGCGCGTACTTGCCCGCGACCGCGCGCGAAACGGTCGAGATGTGCACGCCGACCTCGTCGGCGATTTCCTGCATGCGCAGGGGTTTCAGGCCCTCCACGCCTCGCTCCAGGAAGCCGCGCTGCTCCTTGAAGATCGCGTGCGCGATCAAATCGAGCGTCATCTTGCGCTGTTGCAAAGCATCGAGGAACCAGCGCGCGGACTCGATCCTCTTCTTGACCCACTCGCGGACGCCATCGCCCTTTTGCGCGGCCTTGAGCACGTCCTTGTAGGCCAACGAAAGACGCAAGTCGGGTGCGGCTTGGCGGTCGAGTCGAACCTCGTACTCGCCATCGACCTCCTCGACGATGACGTCGGGATGGATCACGTCGGCCTGCACGCCGCCGAAACCCGCGCCGGGGCTCGGCTCCAACTTGCGCAGGAGTTCGAGCGCGTCCTTGACCTGCTCGATCGACGCTCCGGCATCCTTCGCGATCCGCGGCAGTTTGTTCTGTTCGACGTCGACGAGGTGACGCTCGACGATCGCCTTGAGGAGCGGCTCGGAGCCCATGCCCATGGCCGTGAGTTGGAGCTCGAGGCACTCGCGCAAGTCGCGCGCGCCGAGTGCCGGGTGCGAGATCGAGCGGATCTCATCGAGCACTTCGCGGAGTTCCTCGACCGTGACCGGCGGATCCTCGGCGGCGACGATCGGATCCTCGCCCGGCTCGGGGTGCATGCACTGGATCGCGATCTGCTCCAGCGGTTCGGGAATCCAGCCGCGATCGTCGAGCGACCACAGGAGGTACTCGGCGAGCTTGCGCTGACGCGGGGTCAGGTCGAGGATCGCGAGCTCGTCGACGAGCACTTCGGCGAGCGTCTTCTCGATGTCGGGCGTGTTCGCCATCGCCTCCATCTTCTTGTCGCCGTCCTCGGACGAACCCGTGCGCGTGCGGCGCGTGCCGTCGTCCAAGTCGCGCTCGTACCGATCGAACTCGTCCCGCAACGTGCTCACGCCGGCCTCTTCGACCACCGGGACGGTCGGGCTCAGCGAATCGAGCGGTTCGTCCTCGCCGGTCGACGTGTCGCTCGAGTTCGGATCGGCCACTTCGAGGAAGGGGTTCTCGACCAATTCCTGCTCGATCCGGTCCTCCAGATCCAGCGAGGAGAGTTGGAGGATCTGCATGGCCTGGATCATCTGCGGCGACTGCTGCAGTCGCTGATCCATCCGCGCGCTCTGACTCAGGCCCAGTCTCAAGGTTCTGCTCTCATGGTTTCGGGTGGCCGGGCGGCGTGCCCTCGAGCATGCATCCTACACCGAGGCCGCGACCATTCCTCACCCCGGAGACGATCAGAACTCCGTGAATCCTGGCCTTTCCAGGGCTGTGACCCGATCCCGCGAGCGATCCGCTCACGGCTCTCGCAGCGCCGCCCCGTTGAGCCCGGTCCTCGAGGAACGGGAGAAGCGGCTCCTCCACGATCCTTCAAGGTGCGAGAGCGCGGACCGCGAGCGGCTCGCCGGCGTCGAACAGTGCGAGCGGCGGTTCGCCCAACTTCACTTGACCGGACCCGACGACGCGGGTTCGCCGGGGCAATTCCATCCGACCCATCTGCGCCGATTCGCGCGAGACGATGGCGACTTCGGGGGTCGACGTGCGCCAGGCTTCGACGCGCAAGCGTCCGTCCTCGAAGTAAACATCGGCCGCGATCCCGTCGAATGCGCGCTCGACCCGCGGAGACGGCATCCAGATCTGCGGAGCGACTTCGAGCGCGTAGTCCACGAGGTACGGACGCTCTGTTCCAGCGACGAGTCGCGCACTGCGCGCGACGGCGATCGGGAACGACGCGACGAGCGTTCCGCACGTGAGCTCGGCGCGCACCGTCCTGGATCGCGATTCTTCGAGCGCGCGCACGAGCGCTCGTGCCGTATCGATCCGACCGGCATCGGTTCGCGGGAAGGCGATCCAAGTGCCGCCCCACAGGACGGAGGATCGACTTGCACGGCCGTCGGTACCGGCACGCTCGCCCTCGAGGATCGCCGCGAGCGTCGCGGGTTGGAGGATCGCGCCGGCCGCGCTCGATGCGCCGCTCACGCTCGACAGGAAAACTCCGGGATCGACGGGCATCAGCGGGCGTGCGGCCGATTGAACGAACCCGAGGTCGAGCAATGCCCATCCGTCGCCGGTGGCCGGGGCATCGGGACGCGCGGTCGCTTTCACGGCGAGCACGAACTCCGCACCGCTCGGGCCGGCCTGCGCGAGGTTCACGCGCAAGACGCCGCCGCTCTCGATCGCACCCGCGAACGCGACTTGCGCGCTCGCGATGCGCGGTTGATCGAAGACGCCGAGGTCGGGCGTTTCCGGATCGAACGTGACGAGTTCGGCGAGCTCCGCGGTGTCGAGCACGCCATCGAGGAACACGCGCGTTCCGCCGGCGAGTCGCGTGGCGCGCACGTGCAGACCGGTGCCGAGAAGCGCGGACCCGAGGCGTGGTTCCGCTTGGCCTGCGTCCTGCGCGACCTGCACGTCGAAGCTCGCGACGAACGGTCGGACGTCGCGGGAACCCACGAATACGTCGACTCCGGCGCGCACGCGGCGCTTCCAAGTCGTTTCGGGCACGCCCGCACGACGGATGGCGATCTCGAGGTCGATCTCGAAGGCGTCGAGCTGCCGGTCGAGGTCCGTGACGAGGCCGCGCGCGAGCTCGAGCGCCGCTGGGTCGCCGCGGACGAGGAGCACACCGGCTTGCGGCCGCGTCTCGAGCTTCAGCCCGCGCACGCGGAGCGTCTCGTCCAACATCTGCTGGAACGTCGCCGGTGGGATCGCCGGATCGGCGACTTCGAGTGCCGCCGGTCGGAAACCGCCGTCGACGTCGAGGTGCGCGGCGTCGAGGAGGACGTCCTCGGCTGTCGGCAAGGATGTCGCGCGCGCGCCGCGGGGAAGGGTCAGCAGCGTCCACTCGGGAGCTGCACAGAGGGTCGAAGCGATGAGGAGGACGTGCATCTTCGGGCCGGGCTCCCGCCCGGTCGAAGGATAGTGGACTCGACGCCTCCGGACTACGCGGAGGAGTGACCCGAGCTCGCGCGTGCGCTACAACGCCCGCGTACGGACCCATCCCTCGATGCGCATTCGACCGAACGCATGAACGACTCCTCGACACGCGCCGCGGACGGCCGCCGACTGTTCTCGGTCGCCCAGATCCAGCACGTCCTGCGAACCGAATTCGGCCGCAGTCAGCGCTACAAATACCCTGTCTCCGTGATCGTCCTCTCGATCGACCAACTCGGTGCCGTGCGCGATCGTGCCGGCTACGACGCCAAGGAAGCGATCGTCGAGGGCGTCCTCGGGTTGTTGTTCGCTTCGACGCGGTCCTCGGACTATCTCGGTCGCACCCCCGACGATCGATTGATCGCCGTGATCCCGCACACGGACGACGTCGGCGTGCGCACGTTGGCCGAGCGCTTGGTGGCCGAAGCCCGCGCGCTCGTCGTCGGCGGGGCGCAGAGCGAGCGCGTCACGCTCTCGATCGGTTCCACTTCGTCACGCGATGGCGAGCCCTTGTTCCACGACGTCCTCTGGACCGCGGCCGAAGCCGCGCAGTCCGACGCGACGACGGCGGGTGGCGATCGTTTCGTCGCGCGCCCGCCGGTACAAGCCGGTCCCTGAGATGCGCATCCTGCTCGCCGAGGACGAGATCACGATCGCCGTGACACTCGGCGATGCCCTCGAGGCCGCGGGTCACCAAGTCCTGCACGTCGCGAACACCGCCGCCGCGGTCGCAGCGCTCTCGAGCGAAGCGCCCGAGTGCGTGATCACCGACATCCGCATGCCCGGTGTGGGCGGGATGAGCGTTCTGGCGCGCTCGAAGGA
>CAZKIY010000225.1:0-2818 GCA_964552875.1 uncultured Planctomycetaceae bacterium | reverse complement strand
GCTCCGACCGACGCGACCGTGCTCGTGCAAGGGGAGAGCGGCACGGGCAAGGAGCGCATCGCGCGCGCGATCCATCAACTCTCCGGCCGCACGAAAGGCCCCTTCGTGGCGATCTCGTGCGCGGCGCTGCCGGAGACGTTGCTCGAGAGCGAACTCTTCGGCCACGAAAAGGGTGCGTTCACGGACGCGCGCAAGGAGCGTCGTGGTCGCTTCGAGATGGCCAACGGGGGCACGTTCTTCCTCGACGACATCGACGACATGCCGCTCGCGCTCCAAGTGAAGCTCTTGCGCGTGTTGCAGGAGCGCGAGATCGAACGCTTGGGATCCGAAGCGCCGGTCGGCGTCGACATCCGCGTCGTCGCAGCCACGAAAGTCCCGCTGCGCGCACGCGTGGCGGAGGGACGCTTCCGCGAGGACCTCTTCTACCGTCTCGACGTGGTGCGACTCGTGCTGCCGCCGCTGCGTGAACGAGGCGGTGACGTGCCGCTCCTGGCGCAGCATTTCCTCGCGCGTCAATCACCGGGTCGGACGCTCACGATCCCGCGCGATGCGCTGGCGGCACTCGAGAAATACTCGTGGCCGGGAAATGTGCGCGAGCTCGAGCACGCCGTGTTGCGCGGCGTTTCCTTGGCGGGAACGCGCACGGAAATCGCGCTCGAGGATCTCTTGCCGGATGATCCGCGCTGGAAATCGATCAGCGAAACGGCTCCGTCTGCGGACGACTCGGTGCCGCGACCGCTGCGCGAAGTCCTTCACGCGCGGGAGCGGCAGGAGATCGAGAAAGCGCTGAAAGCGACGAGCGGCGCGCGCATGAAGGCGGCCGACATGCTCGGCATCTCGCGCAAGGTCCTGTGGGAGAAGATCAAGGAGCACGGCCTCGGCGAACCAGGCGAGGCGCTGGCCGATCCGTGATCCAGTTCCCGGTTCGGACCGCACCGAGAACGCATGGAGAGTTCGAGGCCACGCGCTGGCCGAAACAGGCGGCGCCGCTCCGCGATGCCGAGCTCGGGAATTCTGCGCGAACTGCCCGGGCCCAAGACGTCGAGTTGGCGCACCTTCGCCATCGCGGACATGATGCGCGCGAGATGTCGCCGAAACTCACGCTGCCCGAAGTGGAGTCGAGCGGCGTCCTGCTCGTCATCGCGGATCTGCACCTCGACCTCGCGACGGAGCGCGGTGGCCGCGATTTCGCCCTGTGGCTCGGGAGGCTCTCGGGCGTCACGACGCTGGCGATCCTGGGCGATCTCTTCGATGCCTGGGTCGGACCCGCGCAAGAACGGATGCCCGGCGCGGCGAACGTGCTCGACGCGATGCGAATCCTCGGCGAGCGCGGCACTCACGTCCTCGTCGTGCACGGGAATCGCGATTTCCTGCTCGACGCTTCCTTCGAGGCGCGTACCGGAGCACGCGTGCTCCGCGATGGTTTCACGACGACGCTCGCCGACGGTTCGCGCGCGGCGTTCGTGCACGGCGACACCTTGTGCACGAAGGACCGGGCCTACCAACGACTGCGGCGTTTGCTGCGTTCGTCGACCGTGTCGTGGCTCATGCCTCGCCTGCCGCTAGCCGTCGGGACGGCGCTCGCGCGCCGGATGCGCCGCGCATCCGTCGCCGCAGTCGCGCGCAAGCCCGAGGAAGAGAAGACGGTGCAGCGTGATGCCGCCGACCTGCTCGCGCGCGAGGTGAAGGCCGACCTCCTCGTGTGCGGGCACGTCCACGAATTCCGCGACGAATCCCTGGCCTCCGGCGCACGCTGGATCGTCCTCGACGCGTTCGGCGGTGTGCGCGACACGCTCTTCCTCGGGGAACGCGTCGTGGCGGCGCTCACGGCGCGTGACGTGGCGAGTCGTGATTGCAGGACGCTCGACGCCCCGTAGAATCGAGGGTGAATGATCCTGGCCATCGACGGACCCGCGGGAGCTGGCAAGAGCACAGTCGCGAAGGAACTCGCGCGCGAGCTGGGCCTGACGTTCCTCGACACGGGCGCTATGTATCGCGCCCTGACGTGGATCGTGATCGAGCGCGGCATCGACCCGCACGACGAGGTCGCGTGCGCCGCCGTGTCGCGCTCGATGCGCATCGATTTCGATTCCGCAGGTCGGGTGCGCGTCGACGGCCGCGCCGGCGAACCGCGGATCCGAGCCGACGACGTGACGCGCGCCGTCTCGCACGTCTCCGCGCATCCGGCCGTTCGCCGTGTCGTCGTGCCGATGCAGCGCGAGGAAGCGCGTCGTCGCAGCGGCGTCGTAGCCGAAGGTCGTGACGTCGGAACCGTCGTGTTCCCGGCCGCGGACTTCAAGTTCTACCTCGACGCTTCGGCCGAGATCCGCGCCGAGCGACGCGCGCACGAGATCGGTGCGCCCGAGCGCTACGGCGAGATCCTCCTCGCGATCCGCGAGCGCGATCGCCTCGACATGACGCGCGCCGATTCGCCGCTCGTGCGCGC
The DNA here is from genome assembly GCA_964552875.1 of uncultured Planctomycetaceae bacterium. Classification (GTDB taxonomy): domain Bacteria; phylum Planctomycetota; class UBA1135; order UBA1135; genus JAEUHZ01. Next base: position 372 of record CAZKIY010000225.1, on the reverse strand, counting down.
GGACGACGCGATTCTCGTGGAAGCGGATCAGATGGATGCGGCGGGGGTCGTGCGGGTGATGCTGGGGAGGGTGAGGGCCCGAGCTCGGGCTTAGGCCCGAGCTCCACGAGCACCGGGGGACCGTTCGCAGTTTCCCTGTACTTGATGGCCCCCTCTCCCTCTCCCTCCCAACCATCCCAGCAACATCACTGTGGCTTTGGAGCCAAGCAGCAATGGCCGTGAAAGACGAACTCATAGCTCTTGTTTTCTGGGAAAGATTTTTTTTGCTTTATGTTGAGATACAAGCCTTATATGGTGACACAGGTACGGAGTTTTTTTTTTGAATTTAAAAAAAAAACGGGAAAGATTTTTTGCTTTATGTTGAGATACAAG
>CAZKIY010000224.1:1712-6969 GCA_964552875.1 uncultured Planctomycetaceae bacterium | reverse complement strand
CGCGGATCCGCGACCGAGATTCGCACCGCGCCGTCGACTTGGCGCGGAACACTCATCACTCCGGGTGCGAGGCGCCGATTGACCCGGCGCGCGAGCTCCGTCGGGTGTTCCACCTGGAGCAGGATCCATTGCCCGACCGAGGGCAGCGGGCGCACGCCCGGGATCATGGCCAGACGCGACGTGAAACGGTCCTTTTCCTCATCGGGCATGAAGAGCCAACCTGGCCGACCCGTGCGGGGTGCGGCGAGCGCGAAACACCTGTGCCGGGTGCCAAACTGGCTGTCCACCCCCCCGGTGGACGCTGGGAAACTCCAGTTTGGCGAACGGGTGCCGGGCCCTAGGGACGCCGATCCAGATCTTGGAGGGAGGCGAAGTGGAGGCTCGGAGGCCCGCTTGGCCTCGACAAGGGGCACGCTATCTAGTGGTTGGAGGCCCTACAAGCGCTAGCAGCACGGTACTCCACAAGGATCGCGCAACTTCCCATTATTGGGACAGGGCGTGAGCGAACCCGCCCAGGCGGTGAAGCGACAAGCAGGGTCGGATAGCCCTGCCGTTCCGACCGTTTTGGCGCCTCGATCGGTGCCAATTCTAGAGCAGTAAGTCCGCTCGCCGTTCGGATCAGCGAATCAGACCGTGCCGATAGCCATCGACGAATGTCTGCGTCTCGGCCGCCGACGAGGCGCGCGAAGCCAAAGCCGCCGTCCGCCGCGCGCTGCGCGCGTCGATGGTGCCGAGTTGCGCGAGGAATGCCTGGAGCGTGCTGGGCTGCACGGTGAAGTGCTTGACGCCCACGCCGACGAGGAAGGGCAAGTTCGCCGGATTCGCGACGCTCACGCCGAACAACTGCAGCGGACGCGCGGCCTGCTCCGCAGCTTCGACGATGGAGACGAGCGCGCGCAACACGAAGGGATGCAACGAATCGAACGTCGATGCGAGCGCGTGATTGTCGCGATCCGCAGCGAGCAAGTACTGCTGGAGTGAATCGAGTCCGACGCAGAAGAAGTCCGCTTCACGCGCGAGATCGCGTGCACCGAGAACGGCCGCGGGCGTCTCGATGATCGCGCCCAGCTCGACTTGCTCTTGGAACGGTACGCCCGCGCGCCGCAGTGCGTAGCGTTCTTCGAAGAGGATCTCCTTCATGCGTCGTAGATCGCCGCAGTCGACGACGAACGGCACGGCGATGCGCAATCGCGCTTCACCATCGGCTGGAAGCGCGCGCAACAACGCCTGCAGCTGACGACGCAACACGGCTTCGCGCGAAAGCAAGCAGCGCACGCCGGTGCGACCGAGTGCCGGGTTCATCTCGCGCGCCTCGTGCAGGTATCCGACTTCGAGACTCGAATCGACGTGCAAGAGTCGGAAGGTCACGGTCGCGCCGCGCGCGTGCTCGACGACGGAAGCGTAGTGAGCGACGAGCGATTCGAGCGACGGTTGTTCGCGCTCGATGAGGTACATGAGCTCGGTGCGATAAAGCCCGATTGCCGCGAGTCCGAGGCTCGCTGCCGCGTCGACTTCGGGCAAATTCCCGGCAGCGGCGCTCACTTCCAGTACGGAGCCGTCCCGCGTGCGCGCTTGACGACGAGCCCACGCGGGAATTCCCTCCGCCGGCACCAACGTCGCTTCTTTCTCGGCCTTCGAGCGCGAACCGTACTGCGCGCGCACGACCTCGTCGGGATCGAGACGCACGAGTCCTTCGGTGGCGTCGAGGATCGCGAACATCCCCTCACGCGCCGCCTCGAGCAGTCCAGCGACGCCGGTCAGCGTCGGGATGCGCATCGTGCGCGCGAGGATCGCCGCGTGGCTCGTGAGGCCACCTTCTTCGGTCACGATGCCGAGCACGGATTCGTGCGCGAGGTTGAACATGTCGACGATCGACAACTCGCGCGCGACGAGCACGTACTCGGACGGCGGTGCGACGCCGGTGCCTTCCGCGCCCGAATCCTTCTCGAGATTGCGCAGGACGCGGATACCGACGTCGCGCAAGTCGACCGCGCGCTCGCGCAGCGTTTCACTGGCGACGAGTCGGAAGATCCGATCGAAGTCGGCGACGACCTTGCCGATCGCGGCCTCGAGGCTCATCTGCTCGTTGAGGATCAGATTCTCGACATCGGCGAGGAACACCGAGTCCTTCAAGTACGCGAGGTGCGTGTCGAGGATGCGCACCTGTTCGGGCGGCACGCGACCGTGGAGGCGCACCTTCAACGCGTCGATCTCGGCGCGCGAGTCGGACAAGGACCGGTGAAAACGGTTCAGCTCGCGCTCGACCTGCTCCAATGGAACGCGCGTCGGCGGCGCGCGCAGGATGTCGTGATCCTTGCGGTGCACGAGCCCGAGAGCCAGGCCGGCGGCCACCGGCGTCCCGCGCAGTGTCACGCCGCCCGGAGCCTTCTCCGTCGCCGCGATCGTCTCGGGCGTTCCCTCGCTGGCCGCGCTCGGTTCGCTCATGACGGCGGTATCCTACGGGTCGCGCACGACCCAGGCCACGACGCGCAATCCTTTAGAAATCCATGTCGAAACTGCTCCTTCTCGCTCTCGCGCTCTTCGCTCCGACGGTTCCGCAGGTCGCGCCGGCGCTCGCGGAGAGGGCGAAGCAGGTCGAGGCCAAGTGGGTCGATATCACGCGCGTCGTGGACGGTGACACGATCCATGTCCAGCTCGGCGGCAAGGTCGAGAAGCTGCGACTCCTGTGCGTCGACACCGAGGAAAAGCTCGGCAGTGGTGCCGCGAGTCCCACGAAACCGCAGACGGTGTTCGGCGAGGAATGTGCGCTGTGGGCGCAGGAGTTCTTCGCCGAACTCGGCAAGGACGGCGCGCCGCCCAAGATCGGCTTGCGCTTCCCCGTCGGCCGCGAAGATCACCGTGACGGTTTCGGGCGGCTCCTGTGTCACGTGATCCTGCCTGACGGAACCGACTACAACCTGATGCTCGTGAAGCTCGGCAAGAGCCCGTACTTCTCGAAGTACGGTTACAGCGAGATCGCGCACACGGAGTTCGTCGCGGCGCAGAACGAAGCGCGCGCGAAGAAGATCGGGATCTGGGATCCGACGACGAACGTTCCGAAGACGCCCGGGACCCCGAGCGCAGCGCGTCCCTACGACAAGCTCCTGCCGTGGTGGGATCTGCGCGCCGAAGCCGTCCGAACTTTCGAGGAGCGGCGCGCGAAACAACCGGACTCTACCTTCGAAGCTGAATCGGGCCCCTCCCTCGCGCTCGCCGTTACGAAGGCCGACCGCGTGAACGTGTTCGGCGTCATCGACCGCGTGTTCGACGAGACCGACGGCTCGCAGACGGTTCTCTTCCAAGCCGCCGTGCGCGACGTCCCGTTCCGCGTGCGCATCCCGAAGGACGCGGTGGCCGCGCACGCCGGCCTGAAGCTCGCTCAGCGAACGGAGGACTTCATCCAGAACTACATGTGGTTCCGTGGCACAGTCGAAACCGACGGCAAGGGCTACCGCTCGACTTCGACATCGCCGGAAGCTTGGCGCGACGGTCGCGATCCCGGACCGTGAGGGGAGCGGAGTGTCTCGCCTTCGGCGCGTTCAGCGCCATGCGTGCTGAAGAACGAAGTCCTCGATCCCGTCGACGTCGCCCCACGACCGTCCCTCGGCGAGCGTGACCGACCAAGTCAACATCCTTCGGCTGGACGCCGAAGAGTCGGTCCTATCCGGAAGGTCGATCGTGTGTCCGCCACCGATCCCCTTCTGATTGTCGAGAGGGCGGAAGTGCAATCCGTTCGAATGGCCGAGCCGCTCCGCCCCGCTCGTTTGGTAAGTGGAGTAGCTGAGAGCTCGCACCAGCGTGCCCGCCGGGAACGAGTCGAGAGATTGCTCGAGCCGAACGCGCGGGCCGACGTACACCTGAACGTGCAGCTCGACCTCGTCCTCGACGGTCACAACCTTATGGAAATCGATGATCCTTCCCGCTGCCATCGCGTCCGTTGACGTGGGAGGGAGCGGCACGGCCGCGCCCTGACCGACGGGCAGACAGATGGCCTCGCTGGGTTCGATGGCCCAACACATCGCCCCTGCCGCGACGAGGCCGGTCAGGAATGTCTTCACGAGTATTCGACACAGAGTGCCGCGCAACTCGACGCGGCGCTCGCCCAAGTGCCCGGGTCGCCACACGGGAACACCGTGATGCAGCACGGCGGAGCCCCGATGCACAGGTCGAACGCCTCGGTCGACGTCGGCGCGGCCGACTCGGTTGTCGAGTCCGATCCGCCGTTGCCGTTGGCCTTGATCGTGATCGTGCACCGCGTTGAGGAACACGTTGTCTCGACCTGGATGCTCACGCCATCGCACTCGGGCGACGGCGCTGGGTCCGGGCAGGACTTCGGACAGTCAGAGGCTGCACTTGGTGCGTTGGCGAGCAGACTGACGACGAGGACGAGCGACAGGCGATGGATTGCGTTCACGATGACCTCCGAAAAGAGAACTGGCCGGACCACGATCACATGCGAACACGGATCGGTTCGATCGAGTCTGTCGTAGGGGGGGGGCCCGTTGTCAATCGACGTCAACCGGAGGTGGTTCGACCTCGGATTCTCTGCTCTCTCGACTCTCCCCACCCCTCGCGGGTGGTTCCCACGCACCGAGTAGGTGACCCAACCGGCGCAGGTCAGCCACGCACGTCGATGCGAGTTCTGGAATGGGACAACTCGCGGGCCCTAGCGTGACCGCACGGGAAGGAAGCGGTAGATGCGTCGCCGTTTGCGCGAGCACCATAGGTTCGAAAGCCCCGGATGAAGGATCAGGACCCCGGATCCGGCGAGCAGATCGCTTGGCGCAGGGACGACTCCCCTGAGTTCGAAGTCTCGAGTGACCGTGAGTGGAACAACTGCGAAGGGAACGCAGGCGAACCGAGAGGTGCCTCTGCAGCTACCGAGTTTGCGACCTTGCCCTCAGTCCCAGCCCCTGGTGCAAGGACGCGGGACTTGGCTATCAGAATCTCGCCGCGAACAGCGTTCAGTTGCAGAACGTCGCTGACAGGCCGTTCGACAAGTTGAACCCCGCGCCACCGCCCGCGACGTTGCGATACCAGCACTGGAACTTCGCCGTCGTTCCGACGCCCGGTGCACCCGGCGCGTTCGGGAAGTCGAACAGGCGCGTCATCACACCGCCCGCGCTGGCTTGTTGCACGCCGAGGCGGAACACGCTGCCGCCGGCGCAGCGGAATCCGTTGCCGAAGAGCTGCTGAACCTCCGTGGATCCGTAGAAGAACAGTCCGTTCGTGTTCGGCGGCAGGTTGGTGCAGACCA
>CAZKIY010000224.1:0-1612 GCA_964552875.1 uncultured Planctomycetaceae bacterium | reverse complement strand
TGTTGAACTGGTCCGCGCCGACGAGGATCTCCGACTTGCCGTCACCGTTCAGGTCGCCGGCGTCCGCGATCGCGATGCCGAAGCGATCCCCGACGCCCGTGCCCGGATGGTTCCGCACGAAGGCTCCCGTCGCGCCGTTGAAGAGGCGCACGTAGCCGGCACCTTGGTTGAAGATGTTCGAGTCCTGCGTCGCGCCGATGAGGAGGTCGCGCACGCCGTCTCCCGTCAGGTCCGCGATGGACGCGACGGCCGCGCCGAAGAGATCGTCGGCGGCCGGAGAGGGAACCGTGTAGAGCAGCGCACCCGTCGAGCCGTTGTAGACGCGCACGCCGACCGTCAACGTGCTGACCACGAAGTCGGCTCGACCGTCGCCCGTCACGTCCCCCATCGTCTCGGCCGCGAGACCGAAGCGCTGACCGTTCACGGTGCCGGACAAGTTGTGCAGCACCGCTCCCGTCATGCCGGAATACACGCGCACGATGCCGCGCTGCGTGCCGCCGCCCGGCGCTTCACGGCTGGCGGTCAACACGTCGGATCGGCCGTCGCCGTTCACGTCGCCGAGTCCGACGACGATCGTGCCGACCTTGTCGTTGTTCACCGTGCCGTCGAACGTGAGCAGAACTCCACCGTTCGTGCCGGAGTGAACCGTCACGCGACCGCGGTTGTTCCCGAGCGTCGAAACCTGCGGCGCACCGACGACGACGTCGGCGAACCCGTCACCGTTGACGTCGCCCGCGCCGTCGACCGAGGTGCCGAAGGCGTCGCCGTTCGTCGTGCCGTTGAGGGTGAAGAGCGTGGCCCCGGTCAGCCCGCTGTAGGCGCGCGCGAACCCCTCGCCGGGCCCGAGCACGTTGCCGTTCTCCGGGGCTCCGATGACGTAGTCGGGGCGGCCGTCGTTGTTCATGTCGCCGGCGCCGCGGATCCACGATCCGAGGCGGTCGTTGGCCTTGTCGCCGACCTTGGAAGTCAGGAGGACCTGGGCTTCGGCGGTGACGGAGGCGAGAGCGAGTGCGAAGGAGACGCGGGCGGCGGTGCGGATCATGTTCATGGCGAGAAAGAGGAGCGGAGGCCGGAGCGAGCGTTTCCGAGTCGGTGGCCGTCTCGGGCGGAAGTCCTTTCCGCCACGGCGCGAACACGAGCGAGGGGCGATCGCGGGATCGGCCTCACAGGTCAGTCTATCCCCAGATTCCAGGAAGCCGCAATTCGGCTCGAATCAGTTCCCACGCGCCTGTGCGACGAGGTGGCCGGCTTCCGGGAGAAGGATCTCGCGCCAAGCGAGGCCCAACGCCTTGGGAGAGCCCGGCAAAGCCACCACGACCTTGCGCGCGATGAGTCCCGCGGTCGCGCGGGAAAGGATCGCCGCCGAACCGATCTCGCGGAAGCTCAAGGCTCGGAACAGTTCGCCGAAACCTGGGATCCGTTCCTCGAACAGTCGTTCCAAGGTCGGCGCGGTCACATCGCGCGGCGCGAGGCCGGTGCCGCCGGTGAGGAGCACGAGGTCCACGTCCGCGCGCGCGACCGCTTCGCGCACGACGGCTTCGATCTCCGCCGCCTCGTCGCGACGGATCGCGCGCAGTGCGACGCGGTGCCCCGCGGACTCGATGGCCTCGAC
>CAZKIY010000223.1:0-6975 GCA_964552875.1 uncultured Planctomycetaceae bacterium | reverse complement strand
GTCGGACATGGACCGCGACACGTGCGTGCAGCTCTCGAAAGTGCTCGAGGAGACGTACGCATTCCTGCAACGCGCCGTCGGTCCACTGCCCGAGCGGGACGCATTGCTGCGCGCGTTCGTCTTCTCCGGCCGACAGGCGTACCTCGACTACTGCGACGACCTCGGCGTCGGCGAGATGATGAAGACCACGCAGGGCCTGTTCGTGCCGGCGCTCGCGCAACTGCTCTTCTGGAACGCGCAGGATCGCACCGATTTCCTGGAGACCGCGCGGCACGAGGCCTTCCACCAGTACGTGCACGAACTCGTGCCCGAGATGCCGGTCTGGCTGAACGAAGGCTTGGCCCAGTACTTCCAGACCCTGCGCAAGGAGAAGGGCCAGTTCGTCGCCGGCGCGGTGCGTCCCCAGGCCGTCGCGGTGATGAAGAAGCTGGAGAAGGGCGCATCCGTACCGACGCTCGCGCAACTCTTCGCGGTGAAGCACGAGACGTTCTACGGGCCGGACTCGGAGGCCTGGTACGCGATGTCCTGGGCGGTCGTGCACGCGCTGGCGCACGGCGAGGCCGGGGATCGCGCGCTGTTCGACGGGTTGATCGCGCGGACTGGGCGCGGGCTGGACGGGGCGGTGGCGGTGCGCGAGACGTTCGCCGGGGTCGATCTCGAGGCGCTGCGCGAGCGCGTGTGCGCGCACGCGCGTTCGCTCTGACCCGCAGCGTGCGGCGCGACCCGCAGCGGGCGACCCGCAGCGTGCGGCGCGACCCGCAGCGGGCGACCCGCAGCGCGCGACCCGACCCTCAAGGCGGCGCGTCCCGCCACCGGGTGAGTAACCCCGGCGATCGGCGCTGGTATCCTCCGGCCCGACCGCGCGCGGCGCTCGACCCGCATTCGCGGAATAGGACGCCCCCGCCGTTCGTCGTTTCGGCCCCGCCGCGCAACCGACTTCCCGTTCATGCAGCCCACCGCCGCGCACGCTCGCAGTTCTCATCGCACGACCCACGACTTTCTGACGGCCGTCCGCGCACGCGTCGGCACCGTCGTCGTCGGTCAGGACATCGTGGTCGAGCGCTTGATGATCGCGCTCTTCACCGGTGGACACATCCTTCTCCAAGGAGTGCCCGGACTCGCGAAGACGCTGCTCGTCTCGGCGCTCAGCAAGTCGATCGACCTCGGTTTCGCGCGCATCCAATTCACGATCGACCTCTTGCCGTCGGACATCCTCGGCTCCGAGATCCTCGATCAGCGCACGAGCGAATTCCGCGTCCGCAAAGGACCGATCTTCACGAACCTGCTGCTCGCGGACGAGATCAACCGCGCTGCGCCGAAGGTGCAGGGTGCCTTGCTCGAGGCGATGCAAGAGCGCAAGGTCACGATCGGCTCCGAGACGTTCCGATTGCCCGCGCCGTTCCTCGTGATCGCGACGCAGAACCCCGTCGAGCAAGCGGGCACATTCGAATTGCCCGAGGCCCAGCTCGACCGCTTCATGCTCGTGCATCGACTCGAGTACCCGACGCCGGCGGAAGAGCGCGAAATCCTGCGGCGGAACGCGGCTCTCGGCATCCAGCGTCAGGACAAAGGCGCGATCGTGCAGACGGAGTTCGACGTCCTGTCGCAAGCGCCCGTCGGCGGGCCGGAGGACCTCATCGCGGCGATGGAAGCCGTCAACCAAGTCCACGTCAGCGAGACTTTCGTCGAGCACGTCGTGAACCTCGTCGGACGTTCGCGCGTGCATCCGGCGGTCGAACTCGGTTGCTCGCCGCGCGCGGGCATCTCGCTCGTCAAGGCGTCACGCGCGCGTGCGCTCATCCACGGGCGCGACTACGCGGTGCCGGACGACCTCTTCGCTCTCGCCGAGGACGTGATGCTGCACCGCATGCGCCTCAAGTACGAAGCCATCGCCGAGGGTCACACGAACCGTGCGGTCCTGCACGAGATGTTGCGGACGCTGGGCGCGCCCGACACGAAGAGCTGACCCGCGATGGACCCGATGCAGGGATTCGTCGAGGATTTCGCGCATCTCGACGCGCGCCAGTTCACCGTCGCCGTGCGCAAGCTCGCCGATGGACTCGCGTACGGCATCGACAAGTCGCCGTTCCTCGGATCCGGCGTCGAGTACGTGCAATCGCGTCCGTATCAGGACGGCGACAACGTGCGCTCGATCGATTGGCGCGTGACGGCGCGCACGGGCAAGGTCCACATCAAGGAGTACGAGGCGCCCAAGACGTTGCCTTCGTGGCTGCTCATCGACACGTCGGCCTCGATGACGATCGCGTCGACGCGGCACAGCAAGTACGAGACGGCACTCTTCGTCGCCGGCGGGCTCGCGCTCGCGTGCCTCGATCGCGTCAGCCCCGTCGGCGTCGTCGCCGTCGGCGAGCGCGGTCTGCGCATCCAACCGAGCTTGTCGCGCGCGAAGGTCATGCAGTGGCTCTTGCAACTGCGCACGTTCCGGTACGACGAAGGCACGCGCCTCGGAGCGCGTGTGGCCGAGCTCGCGCCGAGCCTGCAGTCGCGCTCTCTCGTGATCGTCTTGTCCGACCTGCACGACGAGGACGCGCTGCCCGCGCTGAAACGACTCGCCGCGCGCCATGACGTCGTCGTGCTTCAGTTCGTCGATCCCGCGGAGTCGGGGCTCGCCGGCGCCGGCTTCTTCCGAGCGCGCGAAGCCGAAACGGGCCGCGAATTCGTGACGCGCGGCAAGTCGCAGTGGTTCGATCCCGAGCGCGCCGCACGCGAGCTGCCGAAGGCCGGCATCGACCACCTCGTGATTCGCACGGATCGGCCGTACGTGCACGCATTGCGCAACATGCTGCGCGGGCGCGGCTTCATCGGCAGAGGGACGCGATGAGTCTCCTCTTCCTGTTCGCCGCTTTCGACTTGTTCGGTCTCTCGCTCGGAATCCGCGGGCACTCCTCGCCGTTCGGACTGCTCACGATCCCCATCACAAGCGTGCCCGTCGGTTCGCTGCTCGCGCTCCCGATCCAGGTGTTCGTGTCGCTGCGGCGATTCATCGCGAGCCCCATCCTCGTCGCGCTCGCACTCTCCAGCTGCGCGCTATCCGGCTCGGCACGAGCGAGTCTCCAGGACGTGCGCAGTTCCAGCGTCGGCATCCCGGCGCGCATCACCGACCTCGTCTTGCCCGGCAGTGAGATCGAGGTCCTGCCGCAGGACGCCAAGACCTCCGTCGTCCTGCGCATCGTGCGTGTCGCGCCGCACGGCAGCGAGTTCCGCTACGACCTCGAGTGGACCGGTCTCGACGTCGGCCGTCACGATTTGCGCACGTTCTTGCGGCGGAAGGACGGCACGGACATCACGAACTTGCCCGAGATCACGGTCGACGTGCGCAGCGTTCTCGCGGTCGGCATGGTCAAGCCGAACCATCCGCCCGACGGCGACGTGCCGCGGTTCGGCGGCTACCGCGCGTGGATGATCGGGCTCGGGATCGCGTGGGTCATCGGACTCGTGGTGATCCTGCTCGGGTTCCGCAAGAAGCGCGCGGCCGATCTCGCCGCGGCACCGCGACCGCGCACGTTGGCGGAGCGATTACGTCCTCTCGTCGAGAGCGCGATGGCGGGCACGTTGGGCAGCGCCGAGCGCGCACAACTCGAACTCGGGCTCGTCGCGTACTGGCGTCGACGCCTCGGCCTCGACGCGGAACGACCGGATGCGGCGATCGCGGCGTTGCGTGCGCACCCGGAGGCCGGGCCGTTGCTCGCTCAGCTCGATGCGTGGCTGCACAAGCCGGGGCCGCGTGATTCAGTCGACGTCGACAGGCTGCTCGCGCCGTACAAGGACTTGGCTCCGGACGCGCTCGAGGCGAGCGCGGTGAGGAGCTGATCGGCGTGGATTTCCTGGCAGCTTTCCGCACTCCTTCGGCGCTGTTCCTGCTCGTCGTGCCCTTCGCGTTGATCGCGTGGGTCTGGAATCGAAGCTCGAGCGCGGTGTCGCTGCCGCTCGACCATGCGTCGGCGCCGAGGCGCACGTGGACGACGTTCTTCCTGCGCTCGGCGGAGACGTTGCCGGCGCTCGTCTTGGCGCTCGTCATCGTGATCCTCGCCGGGCCGCAGTCGTGGGACGAGCCGAAGTCGAAGCGCGTGCTCACGAACATCCAAGTCTGCGTCGACGTGTCGGGCAGCATGATGGCCAAGTTCGGCGAGGGCACGCGCTACGAAGCGGCGATGCGTTCGACGGAAGCCCTGCTCGACCTGCGCAAGGGCGACGCGTTCGGGCTGACGTTCTTCGGCAACGCGTCGCTGCACTGGGTTCCGCTGACGACGGACACGTCGGCGTTTCGCTGCGCGGCGCCGTTCATGAGGCCGGAAACCTTGCCGAATTGGTTCAACGGTACGTCGATCGGCGCAGCTTTGATGGCCTGTCGCAAGGAATTGGTCCAGCGCGAGGAAGGCGATCGCATGATCGTCCTCGTCACGGACGGCTACAGCGCCGACCTCAGCGGCGGGCGCGACGAAGAGGTCGCGCGCGAGCTGAAGAAGGACGGCATCACCGTCTATACGATCCATATCGCCGAGGGCCAGATCCCCGACGAGGTCGTGCGCATCGCCGCGCTGACCGGCGGTGAAGCGTTCAAGCCCGAGGACGAGGAGAACCTGAAGCGCGTCTATTCGCGCATCGACTCGATGCAGAAGACGCGCATGGAGAAGACGCAGGCCGAAGCGGCGGACGATTTCGGACCGTGGGCGCTGGGCGCGCTGTCCCTGCTCGGCCTGGGGCTTTTGGCGCTCTTCGGACTGAGGACGACGCCGTGGTGAACGACCCCGACCTCGCACCGCTCGCGTTGGCCGGACTCGTGCTGTTCCTCGCGGGAATCGCCGAGTGGATTCACTCGCGGAGGATCGCGCACGTCGCTCGACTCGCGTTCGGACCGAGTGGGAAACCGACACCGTGGGCGCGAGGCGCGCCGGTGTTGCGCGTCCTCGCGTTCACCGCGCTCGCGTGGGGTCTCGCGACGCTCGCGCTCGGCGAACCGAAGCGCTACGACCTCTCGGGCGAGCGCTCACGCGCCGAGCGCGATCCGGAACACGTGCTGCTCGTCCTCGACGTCTCGCCCAGCATGCGGCTCGTCGACGCGGGTCCGGACAAGAAGCAGAGTCGCATGATGCGTGCTCGCGACTTGATGGAGTCGTTCTTCGATCGCGTGCCGATGGAGGAGAATCGCGTCACGGTCGTCGCGACGTACAACGGCGCGAAGCCGGTCGTCGTGGACACCGCGGACGTCGAGGTGATCCGACACATCCTCGGCGAGCTGCCGATGCACTGGGCGTTCCCCACGGGTAAGACGAAGATCTTCGATGGGCTCGAGGAAGCGGCGCGCATCGCGAAGCCGTGGAATCCGGGTTCGACGACGGTGATCGTTCTCTCCGACGGGGACACTGTGCCGGCGACGGGGATCCCGCGCATGCCGGCATCGGTGCGCTCCGTGCTCGTCGTCGGGGTCGGCGACAGCCAAGTCGGCAAGTTCATCGATGGACGCCAATCGCGTCAGGACGTGCCGACGCTGAAGCAGATCGCCGCGCGACTCGGTGGCACGTACCACGACGGTAACGCGTTCCACATCGGATCCGGCTTGATCGCGAGCGCGATGGGGCGCGAGGACGAGGACGTCTTCGAGCGGCTGTCGCGGCGGGAATACGCGCTGATCGTGAGCGCTTCGAGTGCGGTGATCCTGGCGTTCCTGCCGATCCTCTTGATGGCGTTCGGGACGAGGTGGCGCCCGGGGACGTCGAAGAGGCCGGTCGCCCCGAATTCGCGGGGCAAGACGGCCGGTAACCGCGGGGCCGTTGCGGCGATAGGATGAATCGGTCCCCACGAGGTCAGTTCGCATGAGAAAGCTCCTCCTGTTCGGTTGGTTGCTCTTGCCCGTCGGCGCGGGCGCGTACCACTTCGGCCCGGGTCAAGTCGACGTGCGCACCGACAGAGCCTCCGTCGCAGCGCGCGACGCCGAAGCGATCGCGGCGGAAGCGCGCGCGATCGCAGCGCGTGACGGTGACGACGCGGCGCGCGGAACGTGGGCGGCCGCTTCCGAGGCGTACGAGGTCGCGCTGCAAGAGCTGCCGGCCGGGAATGAAGCGCAGTCGCGTGCACTACGGCTCGAGCTGGCCAAGGCGCGCATGTTCATCAGCCAACTTCCGGAAGCGCACCGCGATCTGATCTCGCTCGTCGACGAGCTCGAGGAAGACGCGAGCGCCGATCCGAAACTGCTCGCCGAATCGCGCGGTGCCCTCGCGAATGCGCAGTACTACCGCACGTGGCTCATGCGCCTCGAAGGCGCGCCGCGGGACGAGTGGGAACCGGAGATCGAGGCCTCGCGCCAGAACTACCGCCTCGTCGCGGAGACCGCGGTGCAGAGCGGCGACGTCGAAGTCGCACGCGCGAGCGTTGCCGACGTCGAAGCTGCGGTGCGTCTCGCGCGGATGGACATCTCCGACTTGCAAGGCCTGCCGCTCCCATCGCAGTGAAAGGGTTGCGGAAGTGGCCGCGGTCGCGGCCAGAAGCCCGGGAAGAAGCCCGGCAAGAGTCAGAAGCCTGGTGGCGGTGCCGGACTCGGTCCGTTGCCCGACGGCTCGGGCTCGTGATCGGTTCGTCCCACACGTCGTATCGCTAGCACCGCTATTGTCCCTCGGATTCGCGGGCCATCACGGGCACGCGAGCTTGGAGATTCCTTGATGACGTTCTTCCGCGCCGTCTTCGCTCTCGCACCGTTCGTCTGCGCGCCCGTCGCGACCGCACAAGTCGTGACGCGCGTCGTCTCGTTCGGAAGCGGCGCACAAGAGATCACGTTCGGCGACGACGGATCCACAGAGGAGCCCGAGGTCGTCGTCGAGGAGGGCCAAGCGGTTCCGACCGAAGGCGAGAAGACTCCGAGCAAGCCCAGTGCACGGCAAGAGAAGCTCAAGAAGCTCGAGTTCGATCGGCGGCCGTCCGCGGTGCTCGCGGCGTGGGCGAATCCGCCGAAGCCGCCCG
>CAZKIY010000222.1:0-6978 GCA_964552875.1 uncultured Planctomycetaceae bacterium | reverse complement strand
ACGTCAAGAGATGAGCTCGCGGCCTGGGCACGAGCGCCGCGAGTCGCTCGAGGAATACCAACGGCTCGAAGACGATCGCGCTGGTGCCGTCGCGCCAGGCGCGCCGCAGGCGGTAGACCACGCGCCCGTCAGCATCGATCGAGAGCCGCTCGCTGGCGATGGCGGGGCGGGCGATGTACCTGCACAGCCGCTCGAGTCCGGCGCGGTCGTGGCCTTCGATCGCGACCTCGGCGTGGAGCGAGAAGCCCTCGAGGTCGCAGCACAGCTCGCGCGATTGCGGAGCGATTTCGAGGGTGAGCGGTTCACCCACTTGTTCGGGCAGTAGTTCCTGTCCGGAGCAGCGTGCGCGGAGACTTGACTCGCGCTCGCGAGTCGAGCGATCGAAGGGTTCGACGCGCGACCTTCGGCGCGCGCATCCGCGCCGCCGACCGGCTTCACCCTCGACTGGACGAGGCCGCTGGGATGCGCCGGCCCCATGAAATGCACGAACGTCAAGCCCCAAACAGCTCGAATGGGTGGGAGATCTGCGAGGTCTTCTTGGGGGCTCTCGGACTTCGGCGCGGCGACTTCGTCCAGGGCGGCGTGCTCACGATGAGCACCGCTGGCGACGGAAACCCGCTCGGAATCGAGGCCGTGCTGCCAGGGGAGGACATCCAAGATGGGGCGCCCCTTTTCGGCGTTCCGCCGGGGGCCTTTGTCGTCTTGCCGTCGACAGCACAGCCAGTCCCTCCCGTGCCTCTTGATCTGCCGGCTGATCCACGCGTCCGCCGCTTCGCAGTCGACGATTCAGGGTCCGCAGTGCACGATCGCGAGAGCATGGGTGAACTCGACCGGGAAGGCCTGCGCCAACAGCTAAACCATCTCACGGAGGTCGACCGCCGGATCGTGCTCGAGCGGGTCGTCGAGCACTTGGCGGAAGCGGACATCCGACGACTGCTCGAGGGCTTCGTGCACTTCGAGGGGCGGCCGGACAATCACCCGTCGCACACGCTGCTCGACCGCGTGCGCGCGCACGTCGCCGCGACTCGCAGGGGGGCGTACCAAGGCAAGTACGTCCTCCGCAATGCGCACGGGCAACGCGAGCCGCGCGAGACGGCGCTGTGGGAGTCCGTGACCGCGCACTTGTTCGACCTGGTGCACGAGCGCGCGAGCAAGACCTGGGACGAGCATGTCTCGACGTGCGCGATGGCGCTCGTCGACCTCGTCGACGAGGTGGATGAGATGTGCGAGGATCTTGTCGTCTTCGAAGATCGGTGCGCGCGGGAACGGTTCGCGATCGAGCAGGAACGCCTGCGGCTGCGGGTGGCGGCTCGTGCGGCGAGTGATGCGGCCGGGTGACGCTTGCTGCTTGGCGCTTCCCGCCGGCCGCGAGCATGCGGGCCTCTCGGAGCCGTCACGGAACGTGGGCCTGGGCCCCATTCCCGCGGCCACGAGGCGTTTCCTGTCGCATCCAACGTTGCATGCACCATTGTCCCGCCGTGGCCACCGTTTGTCGGATTTAGCCAGCGTTGGCCACCCAGCGCGGATCCCTTAGGAAACGGCCCATTTCTTGCGTCGAGTGACAACGGTGGCCAGGAAGTGCCAACCGTGGCCAACGGAGGCCAGAAGTGCAGGTGCGCCCGGCGGGATTCGAACCCACGACCTGCGGTTTAGGAAACCGCCGAACGGGAGACGTAAGCGTAGTGGCGTGGCGAGCTTATGCCGTCGCGCACATCGTGTTGCATCGTGCGTTGCATCGGCAGATTGGCCATCTTTCCCGCCCCGCTCGGTTGGGGGCCGCCCACGTGGACGCAACGATCGCGAGCCTGAACCAAGGCGAAGAGATGGAGTAGTTGCTCAGCCGGATTGAGCCTCAGGCCTGACGGTAAGGCCCTCGCGCAATAGATTGGCGCGCCGGCGGCGACGCTGGACCTTTGGCCCTAGAAGCTGAGCTAGGAAGTGCCCCGGCGCGAGCATGCCGCGACCCCGCTGGCGGGTTTCGTCGAGCTCGTTCTCGGGCCCGACGCGCCCCGACTGCGAGCCGACTCAAGATCGTGCTGGTGGGCGACGACGATGTGGTCGTGCACGACTAGCAGATTGCAGATCAGGGTAGGCGCAAGTCGACCTCGGTCCGCTCGCCCGGTCGCAACTCTACTTCCCGTTCAACGAGCGGTGGACCAACTCTGCCGTGCTTGGCGCGAACCTCCAACTTGAGGGTTCCGGGCGACATGCGATTCGCACGGGCGCGCCCTTTAACGTCCGTCATGATGTCGGCTCGCGACGAGCTGGTGTTGCCCTCGGCATGCTCGAAAGACACGTCCTCGCCGTCGGAGTTGACAGCGCTGAGCCAGTAGCTCGGTTGGCCGATGCCACTCGCGTTAAGCAGGAGTATCTCGAGCTCACAAGATTGCGATAGCCCGACTTCGATCCTGTGCTGGCCAACAGGATAGCTCACGACATCGCTCTGGTACGAGACGTAACCCTCCAAACTCACCATGAACAGGTAGTACCCGTCCTCTGCAAACGTCAGCCGGGCCATTCCATCGGACTTTGTAGTTTTGGTTCGCCCGCCCGTCAGCGCCTGCGCCTTTCCTCCGGGCGAGTTGAAGACGGTCACGGACGCACCAGGCAATGGTGCACCTGACGACTTCTCGAAGACTGCAATCGTCAGGGCTAGTCCCTGCTGGCGTCCGAGCGATTCCTCGTCCGGAACGGTGACAACTAGATCACGCGTCCCAACGAGTACGTCACGCACCACGAACGGACTGCCCTTCGGTGGGCGGACGTGCAGGTCCATCCATCCAGTGGTAAGACCATGTATGGCAAATTCTCCCGCCGAATCGGTGCCGTACGCGTTCGCGCCGCTGTGGTTGAGGAGCAGCTCGCCCCTGCGCTGACGCGTGCTCCGCTCCTCCTCGTGGCTGCCAAGGAGCGGCGTAATGCGCACTAGCCGCTGCGGCCGGCCAGCGGAGTCCACGACCGCGCCAGCAATGATGCCCTCAAGATCCATGGTGTAGACCATGTCCCTCTGCTCAGGCGTCCACTGTTTCCAAGCGAAGGCGTACCCGGACTTGAATGCTGATAGCTCCTTACCGCGTCGTGACTCCGAGAGCGCGACGACCGAGCGTCCGAGTTCGTCCGTGACACCGAGTATCTCCCGCTCCATGCCGAGCTTCGTGCCGCCCAATGGCCCTCGGTGTGCGTCCAGCGTCCAAACGGCTGTGCCCTCAGCTTGAGCGATCGTGAGCGTTATCTCCGCGAACGCGACCGCGGTCGGAATCCGGGCCAGCACGGTGCCCTGGAGGCCGTCCTCGGTTCGCGCTCGCACGACGAGCGGCACCTGGCAGGGAAGGGAGGCAAATGAGTAGACGCCGTTTGTCTCCGCGGGTGGATCCCACCTTGCCGGTGCTGCCCGCACCTGGGGCGACTCCGCGGGGGTCAGCGCTTCAGGCATTACGTTCAGCGTGAGTTCGCAGCGTTCGAGCGAGCGCCCTTGGTCGTCCTGCACTCGAATGTCGAGCTTGCCTGGAGGCGCGAGAAGCAGTTCGAGTTGTAGGTCTTCGCTAGGCGGATGAGAGAGTTCGGCCCAGGAAACAGCCGCGTATCCGGGCGCAGACGCCCTAATAGAGAAGGGCCCCCCGGCGGCCTTCCACTGCAACCGCGCCGCTCCCTGCGTGTCGCAAGGAGACTCTGTGATGAGTCCGCTCGAGTCGTGCACGGCAACTTTTGCATTTTGTGCCGGCGCGTTGCTCACAGTGTCGAGGACCCTCACAGTTAGCACCGCCGGTGGGGCCAGTTCCAGGACATCGTGATTGGCCCGACCCGTAGTTAACGGCAGGGTGACGGTCAGCCCGGCCCAGAGGGTGCCAGGCTCGATCCGCACCTCGGCTGCGAAAAAGTGCTGGTTGTCGATCTCGATCGGCCCTACCTCGCCATCGGGTCCGGACACGAGTGACACACGCTGGCGGAGCGTGTCGGGAGACAGCAATACGACTTCTACTGCAACACCCGCGAGTGTGCGCATTTCACCGCGCGCGACTACCCGAGCACCCCAAGTTGTCGCGCTCGCTCGCGCCGACTCCAGATCAGACCCGGGAATCGGTTTCCGAACCGAATAGCTAGGAGGCACATCAGCGAGATTCACGACCGACCCGTCCTGCGCTTCGCTGCTTTGATACAGCCTTCCGGCCGCGCTGCCTTGGCGCTTCAGCCAGAGGAAGCCAACGGTCCCAACCAGGGCAAGCCCGGTTACCAACAGAAGTAGCTTTCTATTCGCCATAGTCTTTCCAGTTTGGGGGCCGTAACGCAACTCGAAGCTCCCCGACGATCGCATCGGCGGAGAGCTCCGAGGGCTACCTCCGTTCGGAGTCGTTGCAGCCTGGTGATGTCAGGGGTTCTGGGGAATGGGAATGGGCTCGGCCGGGCACCTGCGGCAGGTGCACACAGCATCGACGCCGAAGCCGAAGGCGCAGTATGCCCCCTGCACGTGACAGCACTCCCCGGGACCGCAAACGATCGCGCACCCGCCGGCATCGACGAACAGGCACTCCCCCCCCTGGCCGGTGCAGATGCTGTCGGTGCGCGCGGGAAGCGCGAAACTCACCGCGCAAGCGATCACCAAGCAAGACGCGTAGAACATCTTCATTCGAGGTCTCCTCCATGAAGTCTGCTCAGAAGAGCAGAACACAACGAGAGCTACGCAGATCGAAGTGATCTGGGTAGATGGTAACGGCCCGCGAGAGGAACCACTCCTTGTCCAGGCCGTCCCATACGAAACGCAACAGGATGCTGCCTTGGTGCTGCTCTTTCTTCCCAAGCACTACGTTGGCTTGGAAGTCGAACCAAGTTAAGCATGCCTGGTGACTTGCCAACTCTTGCAGAGTCCTTCGGTGCGGCAGCGCAATCGCGTTGTTGATCCTCACCGGAGAAGCGCTGCGACGGATCTCGAAGGAACCCTCATAGTCCGTCAAATCGACCATTGCCGCCGGGTCGAACTGCACAGTTTGGAGGTCAACGCGGCTAGAAGATGGATCGATACCAACAAGCACGGGCTCGGCATACATCAGCGACCAGTACACTCGGAGCCCCTCCACCCATTCGTTCGGCGACGCGTCTAGGGGCACCCCAAGATCTGTGGCAAGCGTCGCCTTCAGAGCGGCGACATCCTTTGCCCGCTTCTTGTTTGCCCATACGATATCGGACCGATAGGCCTGGAGGTAGGCGTCGAAGTCGGCCTCGAGGTGCATCTCCAGAACGCGTGCGATCGGCTCAACCATCGAGTCAAAGCGCTCCGACCCCAAGACTTCCGCAGAAGGCGTGATGACTCCGAGTGTCATACACGCAACCGCGATATCCACACATTTTGCATCAACTGGCCTCGCCTCCGGAATCTGGAGCCCCTCGCTTGCGACGGAGATTGGCACGTCCGGACGCAGGCAGGTCTTCCAGATGAGGAGCCCAACGACGGGGACGAGTGCGAAAAGGTGAAACCGCTTCATCTCGCTACAACTCCCTCTCGCCCGCAGCGTTCCACGGCCGCGCGATGCAAGGGCCGTGAGCCTCCTGAGAAGGAGCTCTTCAGCGGCGTTGTGCTACCCGTTTGGTGCGACAGGACGCTTGCGTGGGCATGCAGGACGTGGGCATTCCACGAAACTGTGTGCGGAAGCAGAGACAAGCCGAACGTGCGTGTGCGACGCATCGTGGGAGCTCCGAACGAAGTGAGAACCTGCGGGGAAGTAGCAGCGGCGAGAACGGGATGCTCGCTGACAAGATTCGAAACTAGCGAGGCGCAGAAAGATCACCAGAGACCATCCAGCAAATCCTGAATGGTCTCAAATTTGGGATCGGCGTGTGCTCCGTAGCGGTTGCGCTCGTAATCCGCGCTAACGCGTCCCGTCCCGACACTGGGAAGGCGTGACCAAAATTGCCGAATTCGCAACCGCTCCCTGGTGAGTTGACGGAGGGACTCGCTTTCGACTGCCGTAAGCGTCCACCGGGCATCGCCCCAAGCCCGTAACCACGCGCCCGCGCGACAGCCCACACCGTCGCAATGTTGTTGGGTGTAACGAAACCCCTTCCGCTTTGAAGGCCGGGACCTTGCCTCCGCCTCGGATCCTGGTGACCAAGCCGGCGCGCTCGAGCGCGCACCAGATTGCTTCGCGTTCTGCCATGCGTCGAGCGCGAGGCGCGGCGTGCGCAGCACGCGCGCTCTCGAGGGCCGAGCAGACGTCTTCGTAGAAGCGAGCACGACGCACATGAGCGTCCGCTCGCGGTGCGATCCTGTCAAGTTCCTCGGGCGTCAGCCTCCGGAAGTCCGCGCGCGGCGTGTGCCGGTCCAGACGCACCCAGGCGTCGACCAGGCGCACGAAGAGGTCCTTCGCCTTCGACGAGACGCCGGGCTCCGACGACGAGACTGACCCTTCCGTGGCTTCGGCGGCGAGCCGCTGCGCCCTCAGGAGGCCTGCCGCGGCCTTCAAAGCGGAAGGAGTTTCGTGAACACCACACGGAACCGGACTAGTCAACCTGACTCTCGTTGCTACCGGGGCATCGTCCGCTAATGGCTCTGGCAATCTTGTGTCTTCGTTTTCTCAAATAGCCGGTGCAGATATAACGGTATGCTACGAGTACGTAGCGAGCCCCACGTATTGGACAGACTGGCTCAGCGCATCCGGCACGAACGTAGTAGGACAGATTGTCAGCCCAGGCGCGACCATCGGAGTGCAGTACGGAGGGGAACTTTATTTCGCGCAAACCAACAACGCGAACAACTACTGGAACTATCCCTCAACATACACGTCAGCCAATGTCGGAAATCCTCCGCCCTATGATATCGTCGCGATCTCAGGCAACTCGGCCGTGAAGACGGTGACGTTCTTGCAGGCCGTGACCGACCCGGTCATGGCGATTGTGAGCCTAGGACAGCCGAGTATCAGCACGTCCTACTCGGGGGATAGGAACTCCAAGCGGATGACCCCGGGCAGAGGGTAGCGGTTCGGGCCG
>CAZKIY010000221.1:0-6982 GCA_964552875.1 uncultured Planctomycetaceae bacterium | reverse complement strand
GTATTCGACGTGGTCGCGCCACATGTCGACGAGGCGCGGTGCGCGTGGGTCACCCTTGGTGTCGAACTTCTCGAGGAACAGCTCGAGGCGACCGTTGTGGCTCGCGGCCTGGAGCTCGAGTCGCAGCACGTAGTCGAACGCGCGCTCCTCGGGCAATCCGTGTCCGTCGAGCAGTTCGACGTCGACGCCCTTGATGCGATTCAGTTCGAGAGCGAGCCCCTTGCGCATCGATCCCGCGATCAAGCTGCACGCGTGCGGGTTCGACCCACCGCACGTGACGGGCGGCAAGAGGATGCGGCCCGAGATCGCCGCGGCGGAGTTCGAATTGATCGGCGTGACGGATTCCGCGACGCCAAGCAGTGCGATGTGCACCGCACCCGCGTCGGCGAACCGGCGCTCCGGATCGGGATCGAGGCAGCGCGTCAGGAAATCCTCGAGCTTCTGGGGGAAGCCCATGCGCACTTCGGATGGCCGACGCGGCTTGCCGTCGAGGATGGCCATGCAGACCTCGGGGAAGTTCCTCCCCGGGAAGGGCAGAGCGCCGGTCAGCGCGTGATAGAAGACCGAGCCGAACGCGAAGACGTCCGAGCGCAAGTCGAGATCCGGGCCGCGCACTTGCTCGGGCGACATGTAGAGCACCGTGCCGACGAGCGTGCCCTCCTGGGTGATGCTCATCTCGTTCTTCGCGCGCACGATGCCGAAGTCGAGGAGCTTCGCCGCGCCGTCGGGCAGCAGCATGATGTTCGCCGGCTTGAGGTCGCGGTGGATCATCCCGTCCTTGTGGATGGCCGCGAGCGCGTCGCTGACCTGTAGCGCGATGCGTACGCCCTCTTCGTAGCCGAGGCTCTGCTGCTTCAGGATCTTGTCGAGGGTGCGCCCCTCGAGGAACTCCATCGCGATGTACGACGTGTTCTGCGCCTTGCCGTACTCGTAGATCGTCGTGATGTTCGGGTGCGAAATGCGGCTGGCGTGCCGCGCCTCGCGCTCGAACCGCGTGTCGGCCTTCGGGTCGATCTCCGCGTTGTTGCGCAGGATCTTCAGGGCTACGGTCCGCTCGAGCACGGTGTCCTGGGCTCGGTAGACCTCGGACAACGGACCTTCCCCGAGCTTGTGGGCGACGGGGTCGAACTTGAAGTGGGCGAACTGCGCTTCGGGCATGCCGGGCAGGGTGCGGGACGGGGCACCGCAATCGCATCCTATCGGCATCGGGCGGCGGAGTTGCACAGTCGATCCGCGGGTCTCGGCCTCGAACTGGAAAGTTCGTCCACCGCATGGCATCCAGACGCGATGGCCGCGATGGATCCGCTGGAACGAGACCCCGCCGCGAAAGCGGAACTCATCCCCTTCGAGGACGCGGACTTCCACGCGCTCTCCCCCGGCTTGTGCCGCGACCCGCAGTTCAACGATCGGCGCCTGGCGGCCCGCCGCAAGCTCCTGTCCCTGGGCAAAGTCTTCGCGGAGCGCGCGAAG
Organism: uncultured Planctomycetaceae bacterium; assembly: GCA_964552875.1. Taxonomy (GTDB): domain Bacteria; phylum Planctomycetota; class UBA1135; order UBA1135; genus JAEUHZ01. The sequence goes on along the minus strand of CAZKIY010000221.1, from coordinate 5,512 downwards.
CTCGCGGGCGTCGAACTCGACGTGCGCACGAGCCTCCACGCTCCCTCGACCTTCAACCACAACCAGGTCAAGCGGTTGTGGTGCTACGCGTCGCGCGCGAAGGTGGAGAAGAAACGCCTGAAGAGCGTGCTCGGCGCGGACCTCGCGAAGGACCTCGACGCGGCCTACCGCAACGCCTACGTGTGCTGTGCGATCGAGCACGACGCCTTGGAGGTGTCCCTGCGCATCCACGCGGACGCGTGGTTCGACGGTCAGAACCTCGCGGCGCGGGTGAAGCGCGAGGGCACGGCGGGCTGGGCGTCGAAGCTGAACGAACTCGCGGGTTTCCGCCTACGCCTCCACGATTGGAAGGGCGAATGGCCGTGCGGCAAACTCGGCCGCGACGAACTCGAAGGCTTCTTGAAGTTCTACAAGCCGGCCGAGCACCTGCTCGCCGTCGAGCGTCGCTGGCCGGCCGCGCAGGGGCAGCGTGCGGCTCTGCTCGGTGCCGAGACACCCGCGCTCGTCGTCCTGGAGATGCTGAAGCTCGTGCCGCTCTACCGGTACACGGCGTGGTCGGCGGAGAGCGATCACCTGTTCCCGAAGTAGACGGGTCGGAGGTACGGTGCCAGGCACGATTCCGACACATTCGCAGCCACCTCACGCCGCGGCATGAGGTGGCTGCGAATGTGTCGGAATCGTGCCTGGCACCGTACCTCCGTCAATTTGCGTCACCGCCGGGACACGAACACACTCGACACGAACGGCCCACTCCGCGGATGGTCGAAAGCCGAGTCAGCCCTGCTTCGCGAGCGCCGTCTCGTACTCCTTGAGCGCGGCCTCGATCTGAGCCTTGAACTGGATCTGCGCCGGCTTGAGCTTCAAGACGGCCAGCTTCTGCAGCTCGACCGCTTTCGCCACGTCGCCCTTCAGGAAGTGGACGCGCGCCAGCGTGTCGAGCACCGCGCCGTCCTCGTTCTTCGAGAGCTCGGCCGAACGCTCGGCAGCCTTCAGCGCGAGATCGAGGTCGGGCTTCGGGAACGGATCCGCGGGATCGACGAGCACCCACGCGACCGCGTTCAGACCTTCCGTGCTCATCTTGCCCGGGCCGTCGATCCAGACCTTGGCCCACTCGATCGCCTTCTCGGGCGCGCCCGTCTTCCACTGGGCCATCATGCGCGACTGCGCGGAGCCGCCGTAGCCGATCGGATCGACCTCGAGCAACTCGCCGGAGTACGAGAGGACCTCGGCCCACTTCTTCCCTTGCTGCGCCGTCGCGAGGCTCGTCACGCTCGTCTTGGCCCGCGCCGCCTTCGGATGCCACGCGGTGAGCAGCGCGAGGTCGTGCTTGCCTTCCGCGACGATCTCGAGGAATTGCAAGCCCAGATTGGCGTCCTCGAGGACCGCGATCTTGCCTTCCTTGTCGACGATCACGGCGCACGGCAACTGCGGACGTCCCGCGGCCTTGAGGAACGCGTCCTTCGTCTCCGTGCCCTTGTCCCAGGCGATCGGGATCGCGATCGCGTCGCCCTTCTCCGTGACGACCTGCTTGACCTTGTCGATCGTCGTGCCGGTCACGTCCGCGGACGCGATGCCGAACACGACGACACCCTTGTCCGCGTACTGCTTCTGGATCGCGGAGAGGCCGATGAGTTGGTCGACGCTGTCCTTCTTCCACGGCGCCCAGAACTGGATCACGTACGTCTTGCCCTTCTCGAGAGCCGTGATGGGCGTGCCCTTCACGAACGTTTCGATCGAGAGCGCCGGAGCGGCATCACCGATCTTCAGCTTCGAAGGTACGGGGGTCGCGACCGGCGTCTGCACGAAGGGGACAGCCAGGGCGACCGGGGCGGCAGTGATGAAGGCCAGCGCGAGGGCGCCGGTCGACTGGAAGAGCTTCATGGAAGTGGCCTTGGGTTCGAGTCGTCGAGGGATCGGCGCGGCGGGCGCTCGGGGGCCCTTGGACGGGCCCGAAGTGTACCGACGAGTAGAGCCTGACGTCCCGTGGGCGAACGCCCGAATGCTCTGTCGGCGGCGCCCGAACGAAGCGCGGCGCACCCCGCTGTCATGCCGTACACTCGCTGCCTTTCGCGCACCTCGGCATGAACACGACCACACGCACCCAGGCCGCCCCGGCCCACCCGGGCGAGCTCGCGCTCGGCATCGCGGGCTTCACGTTCCTCGACCTCCACCGCCCGGAGCGCCTCGCGGATCTGCACCGCGTGTTCTTGGACGGGATGAGGGCCGAGAACCCCGCGCTGCACGCGCGCTGGGTCCGTCACAGCGATGGATCCGACCGCCTCCGTGGGCCGGCGGAATCGACGCTTCTCATCGATGTTTCGCGGCACGTTTCGGCCTTCGTCGCGCGCCTCTTCCGCATCGAGAGCGTGGCAGCGTCACGTCGCGAAACACTGACGGATCGCCTGATCGTCTACCGCGTTCGCGATCGCTTCGTGAAGAAGGTCGTGAAGCGCGTGGTGCTCGAGGACGGCGCGAACCCGAGTGAAGTGCACGCGCGCGCCGCGCGACTCCTCGAGGCTGTGCCCGGCCGACCCGGACGCGAAATCGACGCGGAAGAGCGCTTCGCGATGCGCGTGTGGAACTTGCTGGAGCGCGCACCGGAGGAGAAGGCCGCGCCGGGTTTCGACGAGACCGTCGCAGAGGCTCTCGAGACGCTCGCGCTTTCGTTCAAGCTGCGCGACGAAGCGCACGACCCGTCTCTCGCCGGGTGGCGCATGCTGCGCAAGCCGCACGAGCTCGATTGGGAACACGGCCTCGTGCACCACATTCGGCCGATCGAGGGACTGCCCGAGGCGATCGAGGGTGCACCGAAGCTGTTCCGCCGTCGTGACGGTTTCAAGCTGACCGACCGCCGCGCGAACGATGCGCTGACGATGAACGAGATCGATCAGTGCATCTTCTGCCACGAGCGCGAGAAGGACTCGTGCTCGAAGGGCCTGGTCGACAAGAAGACCGCGAAAATCGCGAAGAATCCGCTCGGAATCGCTCTCGATGGATGTCCGCTCGACGAGCACATCAGCGAGATGCACGCGCTCTACGCCGAGGGCGATCCTATCGGCGCTCTGGCGCTCGTCACGATCAACAACGCGATGTGTCCCGGCACGGGACACCGGATCTGCAACGACTGCATGAAGGCCTGCATCTATCAGAAGCAGGAACCGGTCAACATTCCGCAGGTCGAGACCAAAGTGCTCACGGACGTCCTCGAGATGCCGTGGGGGCCCGAGATCTGGTTGCTCACGACGCGCTGGAATCCGCTGCGCAGTGAGCGTCCGTTCGCGCTGCCCTACAACGGCATCAACGTGCTCGTCGTCGGGATGGGGCCGGCGGGGTACACGCTGGCTCACTACTTGACGCAAGAAGGCTTCGGCGTCGTCGCACTCGACGGACTCAAGGTCGAGCCGCTCTCGGGCTCCGTGACCGGACGTCTCGGGAAGAGCGGGCCCGACATCCCGCCGTCGGCCGTCGAGGCCTGGACGTCGCTCGCGGGCGAACTCGACGAACGCGTTTTGCTCGGTTTCGGCGGCGTTTCCGAGTACGGCATCACCGTTCGCTGGGACAAGAACTTCCTCACGCTGCCCTATCTCTCGTTGATGCGGCGCGAGAACTTCGACCTGCACGGTGGCGTGCGATTCGGGGGAGCGCTCGACCTCGACGACGCGTGGCGGCTCGGCTTCGACCACGTCGCGATCGCGACGGGCGCGGGCAAGCCGACGATCATCGACATGAAGAACAACCTGGCGCGGGGCGTGCGCAAGGCCAGCGACTTCCTCATGGCTTTGCAACTCACGGGCGCGTTCAAGAAGGACTCGCTGGCGTGCCTGCAACTGCGCCTGCCCGTCGTGGTCATCGGCGGTGGACTGACCGGCGTCGATACCGCGACCGAGTCGCTGGCGTACTACCCGGTGCAGGTCGAGAAGATGGCCGCGCGCTACGACGTACTGCGCGAGCGCTTCGGCGAGGAGAACGTGCGACGCTTCTTCAACGACGAGGAGCGTCACCACCTCGACGAGTTCGTCGCGCACGGTCACGCGGTCGTGGCCGAGCGCGAACGAGCGAAAAACAGCGGTGAAGAGCCCGATTTCGTGTCGCTAGTGCGTAGCTGGGGCGGTGTGCGCCTGGTCTATCGCAAGACCATGGCTGACTCGCCCGCGTATCGACTGAACCACGAAGAGGTCCAGAAAGCGCTCGAGGAAGGCATCACCTTCGTCGAGTGCATGTCTCCCACGGAGATCTTGCAGGATCGTCACGGCGCGGTGCGCGGCATCCGTTTCGAGCGGCAGCGGCACACGGCGGAAGGCCAGTGGATCGCCACGGGCGAGTTCGTCGAGATGGCTGCCGGCACGGTGCTCGTGGCCGCGGGCACTAGCCCGAACATCACGTACGAGCGCGAGAAGCCGGGCACGTTCGCATTGGACGAGCGCAAGTCGTTCTTCCAAGTCGGGCGCGTCGATGGCGAGGCGTTCGCGCCCGTGAAGCGCGGTCGCGACGACCGGGGCGCCGCATTCCTGACGTCGTACGTGCAGGGCACGCGCACGGTGTCCGTCTACGGCGACAACCACGCTGCGTATGCCGGAAACGTGGTGAAGGCGATGGCCTCGGCGCGCGACGGTTACACCTCGGTCGTCGAGGTCTTCCGCGAACGCATCGCCCACCTGTCGAACGCCAGCGAAGCGATCACGGAACGGCGCGGTGCGTGGAAAAAGCTGCTCCAGAAGCTCGATTTCGAGCTCGTGGCCGTCGTCCACGAAGTGAACCGCCTCACGCCGACGATCACCGAGGTCGTCGTGCACGCGCCGGCCGCGGCACGCCGCTTCGAGCCCGGTCAGTTCTATCGCCTCCAGAACTTCGAGGCTTACGCGCGTGAAGCCGCAGGATCGAAGTTGGCGCTGGAAGGCATCGCGTTGACGGGCGCGTGGACGGATCCCGCGAAGGGTCTCTTGTCGATGATCGTGCTCGAGATGGGCGTCAGCTCGCGCTTGTGCGCGCTGCTCGAGCCTGGCGAGCGGGTCGTCGTGATGGGGCCGACGGGAACGCCGACCGAGATCCCCACGGCCGAGACAGTGATCCTCGCCGGCGGTGGACTCGGCAACGCCGTCTTGTTCTCGATCGGTCGCGCGCTGAAAGCGGCCGGCAATCAAGTCGTCTACTTCGCGGCCTTCCGTCGCGGCGAGGACGTCTTCAAGCGCGAGGAGATCGAGTCCGCCGCCGATGTCGTCGTCTGGTCGACCGATGCCGGCCACGAGATCGAACCCGCTCGACACCGTCCGTGGGACCGCCATTTCCGCGGCAACGTCGTGCAGGCGATGAAGGCTTACGCGAGCGGACAGTTCGACGAGACGCTCATCGACCTCGCCGACTGCGACCGCCTGATCTGCATCGGCTCCGACCGCATGATGAACGCGGTGCGCGAGTCACGCTTCGGCGTGTTGAAGCCCTACTTGAAGCCGGGACACATCGCCCTCGGATCGATCAACTCGCCGATGCAGTGCATGATGAAGGAGATCTGCGC
>CAZKIY010000220.1:3770-6995 GCA_964552875.1 uncultured Planctomycetaceae bacterium | reverse complement strand
TGGGCAGCTCGAGGTGGTCGAGGATCCTGCGCACGACGAGCCCGTCGGTGATCATCGCGATCAGCCTGCGCGCACCGCCGCAGTGGGGGCAGGTCAGGACGTCGACGGCGAAAACGCGGCGCAGTAGATCGGCCCAACGGAGCCTGCGGGTTCTGCGCCAGCACGCCGTGATACGTCAACAAGTGCGCCCGCTGTCGAGGAACGAGGGCCGAGAGCCGGGCGAGGAAGTCGAGCGGCTCGAACACGGTCGCCGATGTGCCGTCGCGCCAGCGTCGGCGGAGGGCGTAGATCGCGGCGCGACACACTCGCGCGACCGCAGCTACTTGTGGAAGTTGCTGCTGAGCGAGCTCCACAGTTCCTGGAACTGCGCGTCCTGGAGCGCATTCGGGCTATCGACTCGCGCTCCGTGCGTGATCTTCCAGCTCGCCTCGCCGTTGGACTCCACGGCCTCGCCCGTCGTCTCACGCCACACGGATCCGCTCGCGTCGATGCGTGTCCCGCCACCGAGCCGGAAGGGACCAATGCCGTTGTGAGCCGTCCAGATCATGGGGTCGAACGTCAAGTCGACACGCGTAGTCACGTTCAGCACGGGTGCTCGTTCGCCTCGAGCGCTCAAGACAACATCCGTCTGCGACTGGCGTACGTCAGCCGTATTGCCCGGGAAGAAGGCGGCATCGGGACGCCTGATCTCGAGCTTGATGTCACCGCCACCTCGGACCGAGGGTATCGCGAGCAGAGTGACCGAAGCCCGTGGATCCGAAGACGGGAGCGTGAACTTCCAAGATCCGTCGTCGAGTTGCTCCCGCTCACCGTCTTCCAGGGTCTTCAGCGCGTCGCCGAGCAAGTCGACCGCCTTCTGCTGGTCTATCGGGCCGCGAAACACGCTTCCCGCAAGCTCTTCCGCGGCGCTCAGGAAGTCGGCCGAGATGGGCGGCGCCGCGTGAGCAACCTTTGGCGTCTCCTCGACGGGCGGATCTCCAGCGGGCGCATCGCCGGATGCTTCGTGTCGTGGTGCACCGGTACGCAGGTCTTCTCCGACGAGTTGCTCCGAGTCTGCTCGAGCGGATGACGCGCCGTCGTTCGAAGCGAGCGCGACCTGTGCGGGGGCTCCACTCGCAGGCGCCCGGGAGTCCGGCGCGGCGAGCGTGCGCCACGTGACATACGACAGCGCCGCGATGCACGCGACGGCGACGGTGAGATTCGACTTCGTCCACACGATGACTCCTCCAATCACGCTCTTCGCCGCTGTCGGCGTCCCGGCGATCGGCAGGATCGCCGTCGCCCATGTCCGCCACTCCGTCCCGCGCTCCCGCTCGAAACGCAGGCGCAGCGCGTCCAGTCCGCGCCGCACGCGGTTGCGCACTGTCGAGGCCGGAACGTCGTGCTTGCGCGCGATCTGCGCCGCGCTCGCGCCTTCGAAGAAGTGCAGAAGGAGCGTCGAGCGATACGGGTCCTCGAGCGCGAGCACGGCTTCGACGATGCGGCGGCGGAGCTCCTCTCGCTCGACGACCGCCGCGGTCGAGGGCAAGTATTCAGATCGCGCCGCGCGCTGCTCTCGATGCGCGCGCCGGCGTTCGCTGCGTTGTTGCGACACGCCGAATCGACGTACGACTTGCGCGAGCCACGCGCGCAGATTCGTTTCACTCGAGTCCTCCGCGGGCGGCCGTCGCAACGTCACCACCCAGGCGTCTTGCAGCGCGTCGTCGGCCGTCGCTTCATCGGCCCCGAGGCTCCGCACCAGCGCGCGGACCCAATCCGTTTGCGCCAGCATGCGCGCCATCAGCGCGGGTGAGATCTCGGGGTTCATGGTTCCACGTGCTAGAGGTCGCCAGGTCACAAATCGTCGCGGGAAACTGCAGATTCTGGCATCGATCCTGAGCATAGGACCTCCAAGCGCACGCCCCGACGGCCGTGGACATCCGCAGGGCCGTTCCAGGCCGCTCCGGCCGTAACTGGCGACCCTGTTTTGGCCGCGTACTCGCGGGAATCGCGCATCGGTGGCGCTCCCTGGGTCGCTTGGCCGCCCTGCGGAGCATGTGTACCGATTCGGCGAAACACACTCCCGCCGCAAGCCGACCTCCGTCCGGCCCAGATCAAACGCGACCAGCGTCGAGGAGCCGCTCGCTGATGCGCGCGCGATGATTTGCCGCCGCGACCGATCCGGGGGGACGGCCATCGAGCGCCGCGTTGGCTCCCCTCCGTGCCCGGGGCCATCGCCGACATCCTTCGCCCAACTCGCGGACCTCGGCCCACTCCAGGAGCCCCATGCCCTTCCAGCGCCAACACCTCGCCACGCGGATCGCCGATCGACTGAACGTCGTCGCATCGCAGTTGAAGACGCGATCGCGGGCCAGCTTCACCGACTCCAACCACACGCTGGAATTCCTGATGGTGCGATTCTTCAACGCGCTCTTCGGGTGGGAGATGGTGAACCTGAATGCCGGGAAGGCGAACTTCCCCGCGGCCGATCTCGGCGATCGTGGCCGGCGCATCGCGATCCAAATCACGAGCGAGGAGTCGTCGAGCAAGATCGCGAAGACGACCAACACGGCCGTCGAGCATCGGCTCGACAAGCAGTTCGACCAGCTCATCATCTTCTTCCTACTCACGGTCGATTGGACGACGCTGGGGGAGTACCTCGACCACGTCGTGCGCCGCGGCAGCGCGGTCAACGTGGCCTCGTTCGTCGGCGCGACCACCGTGCGCGTGCACGTCGTCGACTACGACGACCGTCCGCCGACCGCTGAGGAATTCGTGCGCATGCGCGCGCTCGTGCGTACGGCGATGGAGGAGGGCGCGCTGGGCGTCGGCTCGTCCCTGATCTAGGCCCCGGCCTTCTACGCCGGGACGGACGAGCTCGTCGCGCTGTGCGAAGAGGCCGGACGATTCGGCGGCTCGTACATCAGCCACTTGCGCAGCGAGGGCAGCCGCCTGCTCGAGGCTGTCGACGAGCTGATCGACATCGCGCGGCGCGCGCGCGTTCGCGCCGAGATCTACCACCTGAAGGCTGCGGGCGAGGCCAACTGGCCGAAGATGGCGCAGGTGATCGAGCGCGTCGAGAGCGCCCGCGCGCAGGGTCTGGCGATCACGGCCCGACATGTACAACTACACGGCCGGAGCGACCGGCCTCGACGCCGCGATGCCGCCCTGGGTCCAGGACGGCGGGCTCGACGAGTGGTGCAAGCGCCTGGCGGACCCGGCGATCCGCGCACGCGTCGCCGAGGA
>CAZKIY010000220.1:0-3670 GCA_964552875.1 uncultured Planctomycetaceae bacterium | reverse complement strand
GGCTACTTCGGCGACGTGGTCGTGTTCGATCCGGCGCGGATCGCCGACACGGCGACGTTCGAGCAGCCGCACCAGCTCGCGGTCGGCGTGCAGCACGTGTTCGTGAACGGCGTGCAGGTGCTCGACGACGGCGAGCCCACGGCGGCGCGGCCCGGGCGCGTCGTGCGCGGTCCGGGATGGACCGGCTGGAACGCGCAACGCTGACGCCTCGGCGCTCGCTCGATCAACCCTGCGCCGCGGACGCGTCGTGGGGATCCAGGAACCGCCAGGCGATCGGGCGCTCGGGCCTCAGTCGATCGCCGGCCTCGCAGCGCGCTCCGCGAACGCCGCGTAGGCTTCGATCAGGCTGCGCACGCGCGGCCCGACGCGACCGTCGCCGATCGTGACGCCCGCGGCGCGCACGACGGGCACGATTCCGCGCGACGAGCTCGTCAGGAACGCTTCCTGGACACGGCCCAGATCGCGCAGCGGCAGGCGCTCGTGCTCCCACGCCAGCCCGATCTGTGGTGCGAGGCCGCGCAGGATCAGGCTCGTGATCCCCTCGAGCACGCCGTCATCGGCCGCGACGATCGCGCCGTCGCGCACGAAACCGATGTTCGCGCTCGTGCACTCGAGGATCCGGTCGTCCGCGTCGAGGAGGAGGCTCTCGAACTGCTGCTGCGTGCCGAGCGGCAGCGGCTTGCGCGCGCGCACGAAGCCGGTCGTCTTGATCCGCGGCGTCTCGCGCCGCAGGTGCCGCGCGACGTCGACGCCCACGCCGTCGCGCACGAATTCCGCGGACACGGGCACGAACGGCGAGAGCGCCAGGAACACGTCCGACCGGATCCCTTGCAGCTCGAAGGGCTCGCGCAGGACGTCGAAGCGCACGCGTGCGTCGGGCAGCGGATACGCGCGGACCGTGGCGTCCAAGGCGGAGCTCAGCGTTTCGCGATCCAGCTTGCGGTTCCAGCCCAGCCCGGCCATCGAGCGATCCGTGCGGTCGCAGTGCGCGTCGAGGCGCAGGAATCGGTCGTGGTGAAACGTGCGCAGCGCCGAGTAGACGCCGTCCGGAAGCTCTTCGAGCAGGTCGTGGACGCTCGCACCGCTCGAGTCCGCTTTCAGCGCGCGCGGGCCGTCGGCGGTGAGCGCGAACAGTTGCAGGCCGGTCGCCATGGTTCAGGGCGCCTCGTTGCAGACGGCGTCGAGCACGGCCTGGCCGAGCTCGGGGAGGGTGGCCCACTCGCTGTTGCACATCAGCGCGAGCGCGAGGTCCTGATCGGGCAGCAGCATGAGCAGCGTGCGCGTTTTCTCCTGCGAGCCGCCGTGGCTGATCAAGCGCCGACCGTTGTGCTCGCCGACGCGGAATCCCAGGCCGTATTCCGTCACTTTGCCGTCGCGCGTCGACTGTCGCGTCCACACGCTCTCGCGAGTCGCCGGCTGGACGAGCTGTCCCGCGAGCAGGCCCGAGCCGAATCGTGCCAGATCGAGCGCGGTGGACAGGAAGCCGCCGCCAGCCAGTTTCCAACTCACGTCGCCGTCGATCGACGGCACGATCGCGCCGAGCACGCGCCGGTAGCCGACCGTCCGGTGGGGGATGTCGATCCAGTGCTTGTCCGCGCGCAGCGTGCTCATCCCGAGAGGCCGCGCGACGCGCTCGATCACCTGCTGCTCGAAGGGCTCGTCGCCGGCGCGTTGCACGACCGCGCCGAGCAGCACATAGCCGTGCGTCGAGTACGCGTACTTCTCGCCGGGCTCGCCCACGAGCGGCGACAGTGCGAACGTGCCGACCGCGTCGACGGCGTCCTCGTGCGGGTGCGCGCGATCCGTGCGCGGCGGCGCTGCGACAACCGGGCCGTTCGTGTAGTGCACGATCCCGCCTTGGTGGCACATGAGCTGTCGCGACGTGATCGCCCGCGATTGCTCCGGGAATTCCGGTACGTACGCGCGCACGTCGCGGTCGAGGTCGAGACGCCCCTCTTCCACGAGCTGCATCGCCGCGACGGCGGTCAACGGCTTCGAGATCGACGCCCAGCGGTACAGCGTCGCGTCCGTGGTCGGGATCTGGCGCTCGCGATCCTCGAAGCCGAAGTGCTCGACGTGGATCAGGCCGTCCGCGCGCGCGAGCACGAGCGAGAGACCGACGAGCTCCTGGCGCTCGACCTCGGCCAGCGCGATCCGACGCACCTCGGCGCGCGTCGAGGGCGCGAGGGCCTCGGCACGCGTCGAGGACGGCAGGGCCTCGGCCCGCGTCGCGCTGGGAGCCAGCGCGTCCGCAGAGCGGCAAGCGCTCGACACGTACGGGACGCACGCGACGAGTAGGAGCGCGATGCCCGTTCCTGGACTGCGAAAAGCACGTGTGCGCACGCGGGTCTCCATCGGCGACGTTCGGCTCGGAACCGCGCTCGAGCTTGGCCGCCGGCGCGCGCGGATCGTAGCCTTTGCGCCCCTCGGCCGGACGCCGACACGCCCATGAAGATCACTCCGCTGCTCGCCCTCGTGTTCCTCGTCGCTTGCCGGTCGAACGGCCCTGAGCGCAGTGCGGAGGACCGCCATGCAGCCGCGCAGCGTATCCACGCCTCCGCGCCCGTGTTCGACGGCCACAACGACCTTCCGGGCGAGATCCGCGGCAAGGGCTTCGACGCCTACGACATCTCGCAGCGCCTGGACCATGGGCATACGGACATCCCGCGGCTGCGCGCGGGCGGAGTCGGCGCGCAGTTCTGGTCGGCGTACGTGCCCGCTGCCGAAATGCGCACGAAGACGGCCGCGCGCTACGCCCGCGAGCAGATCGAGCTGATCCGGGCGATGTGCGCGCGCTATCCCGCCGATTTCGAGCTGGCCCTCACCGTGGCCGACGTCGAACGCATCCGCGCCGCGGGTCGGATCGCCGGCTTGATCGGTATCGAGGGCGGCCACGCGATCGAGAGCTCGCTCGACATCTTGCGCGAGTTCCACGGCCGCGGCGCGCGCTACATGACGCTGACGCACAACGACACGACCGATTGGGCCGACGCCGCGACCGACGAGCCGCAGCACGGCGGGCTGACGTCGTTCGGCGAGGACGTCGTGCGCGAGATGAACCGCCTGGGGATGCTGATCGACATCTCGCACGTGTCGGCCGACACGATGCGCGACGTGCTGCGCGTGAGCCGCGCGCCGGTGATCGCGTCGCACTCGTCGGCCTTCGCGCTGGCGCCGCACCCGCGCAACGTGCCCGACGACGTCCTGCGCGAGATCGCGCGGAACGGCGGGCTCGTGATGGTCAACTTCGCGCCGGCCTTCCTCGACCCCGAGGCGGCCCGGATCGCGGTCGCGTGGTATCCCGCCATGCGCGCGATCGAGGCCGGCACGAGCGACCAGAAGGAGCGCGCGGAACGCTTCGACGCCTGGCGCAAGTCGAACCCGCTGCCGGCGGTGCCGTATTCCCGCGTCGTGGACCACATCGAGCACATCGCCGAGGTCGCCGGCGTCGCCCACGTCGGCCTGGGCTCGGATTTCGACGGGATCCCGAGCACCCCGGTGGGCCTCGAGGACGTCAGCCGCTACCCCGCGGTCACCGAGGAGCTCCTGCGGCGCGGGTGGAGCGAGGCGGACGTGCGCAAGGTGCTGGGCGAGAACGCGGTGCGAGTGCTGCGCGAGTGCGAGCGCGCGGCTCGGCCCTGATCGGGAGGTCGGGATCCCGCCCGCATGC
>CAZKIY010000219.1:3676-6999 GCA_964552875.1 uncultured Planctomycetaceae bacterium | reverse complement strand
TCCACCCTCCATGCGCGCGATTCCTTTCGAGAGCTTTCGCGACCGCCATCTCGGCGAACGTGCGGTCGTCGTAGGGAAAGGTGCCACGACGTTCGAGTACGCCGACCTCGCGCGGCTCGACGCACCGACGTACTTCGTGAACGACTCCGTGTGCCTGGAGCGCTTCGTCGCGCCGACTCGGCCCTGTTATTGGTTCGCGCACGACCGTGGACAGATGGTGTGGATGACCAAGCTCACGCGCGCGATCGCCGTTCTGCCCGAGGACGGCAAGGTCCTCGATGGGCCCTCGGATCCGGTCCTCGAGAGCGCACGCGAGTACACGCTCTACCACTGGCGAGTGCGCGAACAGGACGTCGTCGTGCGGCAGAGCAAGGAGGAGCTCGCTCGGACGCGTGAACTGTTCACCGACCAGGGCACGATCCACTCGCTGCTCCACTTCGTCTGGTTCTGCGGCGTGAAGAAAGTGAGCTTCATCGGTTGCGACGGCCTCGAGGTCAGCACGCGGAGCGCGCACCTCGCCCATCCAGAAACCGGCTACGACGCGCGCATCGAAAATGCTTCGAATTCTGCGCCCTGGGGCACTTTCTCACGCATTCGAAAGGGGCAAGACCGGCTCTGCCGGAAGCTCGAATTCGAGGTCGAGCACTTGGGCACGCCGCCTCAGCCCGGACTGATCTCGAAACTCCTCGGAGGCGGCGCGTGAGTCCGGTCGATGAACCCCTGCGGATCTTCGTCGGTGCTGCGGCCAGCGAAATGATCGCGGCGAAGGTGCTCGAGCACACGATTCGCGCGCACACTCGAAAGCGCGTCGAATTCTCGCCGATGCTCGGACAGCAGCCGTGGCCGAAGCGGAAGGCGAACCGGCCACGCACGTCGTTCTCCTACAAGCGCTTCATGATCCCGAAGCTCGCGGGCTATCGCGGCCGCGCGCTCTACATGGATTCCGACATGCAGGTTTTTGCCGACATCGCGCAGGTTTTCGCGCTCCCGTTCGGCGAAGCGCGGGTGTTGTGCACACGTCCGCCCGGCATCGAGGAGGGCGCCCCGGTGCTGGCTTCGAACTCCAACAAGGGCCGCGGCATGGCGTTCATGATGCTCGACTGCTCGCGACTCGATTGGGACGCGGACCGCATCGTCCTGGATCTCGATGCCGGGAAGTACACATACGGCGACTTGATGCAGAACTTGTGTCTGCTGCCCGAGCACGAGGTCGTCGAGGGCATCCCCTCGGCCTGGAACTCGCTCGAGTGCTATGAGCCAGGGGTCACGAAGAACCTGCATTACACCGTCATCAAGACGCAGCCGTGGCGCAACGACACGAATCCGCTGCGTGCGATCTGGGAACGCGCCTACCGCGATACGGTCGATTCCGGCGCCATTCAGCGCGAAGAAGTGCTCGACGCGATCCGATTCGGATGGGCGAAGCCCGGACTCGCCGACGCGTTTCCGGGCGGACGTGCCGCCGTGGATCGCCTGTCGTTCCGCGTCTCTTGCGTCGCGACGCGCGCTGCGAAGACGATCGGGCGCCGGTTCGCTCGCAACCGCGACTGGGCGTTCGAACCGCGACTCTGATCAGGCCGCGGGTCTGGCGCTCGATCCGGACGCGCCCTGCGCGTGCGCGCACGTGACCATCATGCCGCAGCACGTGCGACGGATTCGCGCACGCGCGAAAGTCTCGCGGCCCGGGTCTTTCGCGTGAAGGAAGTCACGCATCGAGCCGCGGGGCGTCATCGCGGGAGAGCAGGCCCTTTGCTAGCCTCGCCGCGTGTTACGTCGCCTCGTGAGCCACTTCTTTCCCTTCTTTCCCGGCCAGCGAGCGTCCTACAACTTGTCCGAGCAGAAGGGCTCGAGTTGGGTGGAACGCGCCGATGTCGCGGCTGCCGCCATCCGGCGCGCTGTCGATCCGATCGGACCAGTCCGCGTCGCGGACGTCGGCTGTGGCGATCGCAAGCTCGAAAGAGCGCTCACGCGCGAGCTCGGCGACCGGCTCGTCTACAAGGGGTTCGACATCCTGCCGCAGTCTCCCGAAGTGGAGCAACTCGACCTGGCGAAACGACCGGTTCCCGGTCGACACACTGTGGTCGCGCTCCTCGGCGTCGGCGAATACATCGACGACATCCCTGCGCTCTTGACGCGAGTCGCGCAGTCAGCACGCTTCGTGTGCTTCTCCTACACCGTTGCCGATAGCGGTCTGTACGACGAGGCGAAGGTCGCTGCGCGCGGTTGGAAACACCATTATTCGACGGTCCGGCTCGAAGCCTTCGCACGTGATCTCGGTTTCCTACAACGGAGCTCCACGGCAGTGGATGGCGGAAAGACCATCGTGTGGATCTGGGAAGCGCCCCCTCCGAAGGAGACCGGGGACCACGGAGCATGAACTACAGCGTCCTGACTCCGGCGATCGTGCCGGACGCCGCGCGCTCGAGGAAGAAGCCGAACGTCGGGGACCAGCTCATCCTCGATTCGATTCGAGAGCTGATCGGCCCGCAGCACTCCGCCACCGTCGAGCTCTCCTCGTGGCAGGAACTTTCCGACAGCGACATCGATCGGATCAACGGCACGCGTGCGCTGATCCTCGCCGGAGCGAATCCGCTGCATGACGAGTACTCGATCGCACCCGGGATGTCGCTCGAACGCCTGCGTCGCATTCGGGTGCCGATCCTGCCGATGGGCGTGGGACTCTACGGTGATGCAGCGCGAGAAGTGCGCATGTCGGACACGACCGCGGCGCTGCTTCGCGAGGTGCATGCGCGCATCGAATACTCCTCGTGGAGGTGTCCTCGGACAGCGGATTACATGCGTCGGAATCTGCCCGACCTCGCCGCGAAGATCCTGATGACGGGATGTCCTGTCGTTCAAGCCGGGCGCAAATCGCGTTCACCGTCGCCCGTGGACGAGGGTTTGGGTGCGGTCGCGGTCACGGTGACCGAACGCGGAGCCGGGTGGTGGGCACGGGAGATGCGCATCCTCGACACGGTTCAGCGTGACTTCAGCGGTCGTGATGCGATCCTGGTCCTGCACCAACAGTTCGAGCCATCGCGCTCGAACACGCTGTTGCGCCGCTGGTTCCCTCGCCGGTACGCGGGACCGACGGATCTGCACACGCTGGCGCGAGATCGCGGCATGCAGGTGGTGTGTCCGACATCGACCACCGAGATGCGCGAGTTCTACCGCGCGGCGTCCGTTCACGTCGGCAGTCGGCTGCACGCGCATCTCTTCTTCTTGAGTCAGAACAAACCCTCGTATCTCTTCGCGGTCGACGGTCGCGCCGAGGGCTTCGCGGAATCGCTGCGATTCCAATTGTTGGATGGCCGCGAGTCCGC
>CAZKIY010000219.1:0-3576 GCA_964552875.1 uncultured Planctomycetaceae bacterium | reverse complement strand
CCGAGGGCTTCGCGGAATCGCTGCGATTCCAATTGTTGGATGGCCGCGAGTCCGCGCTCGGAGGCCGATCCGATTTCGCCACCGTCCAAGCTGCGATTTCCGATCTGTGGGGCAATCCGATGCGGCTCTTCCTGGATTCCGTCGGGAGGTGCCTCGCATGAGCCCTCTCGTGCTCTCGGCCTTCTCTCGATTCGCACCGCCCATGGTCGTGGAGGGCGGAACTACCGAGTGGGTTCTCCTGTCGCTCCCGAGCTCCGAGACTTCGCGACGCATCGGACTCGACCGGGAGTTCGATTCGTCGAGTGGACGACTGGCGCGCTGCGCATGCGTCGATGGATCCGCGCGGAGCATGGACGACCGGTGCCAGAATCCGCACAAGGTCGCCGCGGGCATCGAGCGATGAAGCTCACGTTCGTCGTCTTCCACGCCGACAGGCGCAGCGAGAGTTCGGCCGCGGAATCGTCGGCGACGCGCGGTGGAACACTGACGAAATATCGCAATCTCGACGGCTACCGACGGATGATCCGAATGCTGTTCGAATCGATTCGGCATTCGAATCCGGAATCGACCTGCCTCATCCTCACCGACGCGCATACGACGGGACTCGACGCACTCGGCGCCGATCGAGTCCTGCGCTTCGACGTGGATGCGCAGAGCCTGATGCTCGCGCGAATGGAAGCGCAGATCGCGTACCTGCGCGAGCATGCGTCGGGAGTCGGACTCGTGCTCCTCGACTCGGACATGCTCGTCGTGGAATCGATCGCACCCGTCTTCGACGGCGACTTCTCCGTCGGCGTGACACACCGCGAAGACGAAAAGGAGATGCCCTACAACGGCGGGATCTTTTTCATCCGGAGCGCGCGTATCGCGGACGCGATCGGATTCTTCGAGCGCATGCTCGTCGTCTACCGCGAGCAGTACCGTCAATTCGCCGCGTGGTGGGGAGACCAGATGGCGCTGCGCGACGTCGTCCACGAGTTCCAACAGTCACCGGAACGCGGAGTCGTGCGCGTGTTCCCGTGCGCGAAGTTCAACTTTTCACCGGCCTACGGCAGCGTGTACCGCGACGTCCTGCGCGCGCCCTCACGCGCTTCGGTGTGGCACTTCAAAGGCAGTCGCAAGCTGGCGATGCGCGTTTACGCCGGCAGCCACCTCTCGCCCAGCTTCTCGAGCCGCGCTGTCGCGGGAGTCGCACTGCGCGTGCTGTGCGGCTTCGAGCGATTGCGACGCAAGCGACCGTCCGACGCCAATGAGTGAGTCCGTGGAGTGATGCCCCTGGAGCAACGCGCCGGCCGGGCACGCGTCACACCGGCGCGCGTTGACGCGTACGCTGCTGCCTCGTAGCGTCCGAGCGATGTCCGCAGGGAACGAGAGCTCGGGACGCGCGCCCGATCCGGTGCGAAGTCTCCGCTGGCGCGAGAAAGTAGGCCCGCCGATCGATCCGGCGCGACTCGAACGCATCCTCCTCGTCGTCCTCGACAATCTGGGTGATCTCGTCTTTTCCAGCGCGCTCCTCGATCCGATCGCACGCGCGGCACCGCGCGCCCGGATCGACGTCTGGTGCAAGGACTACACGGAGCCGATCGCGCGCCTCTTACCCCGCGTAGGGCGTGTCATCGCGGCCGATCCGTTCTGGGATCGCGCACCCGGCCGCGGCAAAGGCAGCTTCGCGACGTTCGTGCGGAGCCTCGCCGAAGTTCGCCGCGGACGCTACGAACTCGCGCTGCTCGCGTCTTCCCAGTGGCGCGCCGCGTTGGCCGTGCGCGCCGCCGGCATCCCGCTGCGCGTCGGGCTCGCGCGCCACCGCAGCGCCGCGTGGCTCACGCACGCGCTGCCTGCCGCCGACGTGGACCGACCCGTGCTGGCCGAGCTCGGGCGCATCCTCGGACCACTGGGCATCGCACCCGGCGCGCTCGCCTACCGCCTCGACGCGACGCTCCTCGCGCAGCCTCGCGCACGCATCGCGGAAAAGCTCGGCCACACGGCTCCTGTGGCGCTCCACGCGTTCGCGAGCAAGCTCGGCCGTTGCATGCATCTCGACGCCTGGATGGACCTCGCTCACGCGCTGCGCGCCGATGGTCGCATGGTCCTCTGGATCGGTTCTCCGCGCGAATTGGCCGAACTGCGCGCGCGGCTCGCGAACGCGGAGGATTGGATGTGGAGCGATCGGCTGGGCGAGGACGGACTCCAGGGACTGGCCGCGATGCTGTCCGAATGCGCCGCTTTCGTGGGGAACGACTCGGGTCCGCTGCACGTCGCGGGCGCACTCGGCGTGCCGTGCGTCGGGGTCTTCGCGCCGGGTCAGCCCGAGCGCACCTTTCCTCAGGGCATCGGACCCTGGCGACTCATCGCGCGTCCGTCCCCCGAAGGATTGGGCGCGAGCGACGTGTTGCCGGCAGTGCGCGCGCTGCTCGCGGAGCGCGATGCCGACGCGCACGGATCGGTGTGAACAACGCACCGTCCGCGATGAGCCGCGGATAGTCCCGCGGGGAGGCTCGACTCCGAGGGAACGGACCGCACGCGTGTGTCCACGAAACGGTCGCTCGATACCGATCCGCGTCGCGGCGAATCGCCGCAGATCCTGGCCCGACAGCGCGAACTGCCTGACAGCGCGAACTGCCTGACAGCGCGAATGGCCTGACAGCCCCGCGCGAATCAGCCCAAGATCCGCCGGGCCCTCTCACGCGGATCCTCCGCGTGCGTGAGCGCGTTGAAAACCGCTTCGAGCGTCGCTCCGCCGTGCGCTTCGCGCCGCAACTCGTCGAAAGTGCCGATCGCTGCGAGCCGACCTCGATCCAGGATCGCGATTCGGTCGCACACGCGCTCGGCGACGTCGAGCAAGTGCGACGTGTAGAGCACCGCGCCGCCGCGATCGGCCCACGCGCGCAGGACTTCCTTGATCACGACCGTCGTCGGTGCATCGAGTCCGTTCAGCGGTTCGTCGAGGACGAGAAGCGGCGGCTTGGGCAACAACGCGCAGGCCAACGCGACCTTTTGGCGCATGCCGCGCGAGAACGTTCCGACCGGATCGCCGGCGCGATCGAACAGGTCCAGCGCGGACAACAACCGGTCCGCCTCCGCGCCGATCGCGACCTCCGTCATCCCGTGCAGTCGTCCGACGAGCTCGAGATGCGCCTTCGCGCCCAAGTTCGCGTAGAGCGGTGCGCCATCCGGCACGAACGCTGCGCGGCGGCGTGCTTCGAGCGGATCCGCGGCGATGTCGATACCCGACAGGAACGCGCTGCCGCTCGTCGGCGCGAGGAGCCCGCACAAGATGCGCAGCGCAGTCGTCTTGCCCGCGCCGTTCGGGCCGAGCAGGCCGAAGACCTCGCCCGCGCGCACCTCGAAGGACAGTTCGGAGAGCGCCGTGTGCTCTCCGAACGTCCGTCCGACCGACCGCAGCTCGGCGAGAGCCTTCATGAATGATTCACGCCTCGGGCGGGACGCGGTGGATGCCGTTCTGTGTCGCCGGGGCCCGCGTTGCTCCGGGCTCGTTGCGTACCGAGCCCCTCAGAGCGTGAGGAGGAATTCGCAGGCGCAATCCGATGCTCTGGAGCAGCAGACGACCACTGCTCT
>CAZKIY010000218.1:4407-7004 GCA_964552875.1 uncultured Planctomycetaceae bacterium | reverse complement strand
TTCGTGAGCTCGCTCCACCTCCCGCTCGGGATGATCGGGAGCACGGACAAGATGACGGTGCGCTTCCGTCAGGTGGTGAAGGGCATCCCGGTCGAGAACGGGTTCGCCAACGTCCTGTTCGACATGCAGGGCGCGGTGCTGTCGATCCACACGACAGGGTCGCCGTTGCTCGCGAGTTTCGCCACGTCGCCGACCCTCGACGCGACGCGCGCCGCGCGACGTGCCGCGGAATGGTTCGTCGGCGAACAGGGACTCGTCCCGACGCTGATCGATGCGACGCTCGTGATCGATCAGTTCGACCTGGACGGCCTGCGCACGCCGCGCCTCGCGTGGAAGGTGAACACGCAGCACGTTTCCCGAGCCGTCGCGCCCGTCGGCAAGAACGTCTTCGTCGACGCTTCCAACGGCGTGGTCTACCGCGAGACGGAGAGCGTCCACTTCTTCGACGTCAGCGGCACGGTGAACTCCTTCGCGACTCCCGGAGTCCTGCCCAACGTCGTCGGCAACCCCGCGACGTCTCAAGTTGCACGCTTCATCCGTGTGACGTCCGGCGCGGTGACGACGTTCACGGACACGAACGGTGCTTTCACTTTGAGCGGCGTCAACGCGCCGGCGTCGGTGACTTTTCGCTATGCGAACGGCACGTGGGCGGACGTGAATGTCACCAGCGTCGGGGGAACGGACTACTCGCTCGTGACGACGCTGAACTCGGCCACGGGCAACGTGGTGACGATGAACTCGCCGACTTCGGCGCTGGCCACGGCGCAGGCGAATTGCTCGCGGATAGTCCCGCTGTTGCGCGACTTCATCAAGGCGACGAACCCGAGCGACAATCACGCCGACTTCTCGGTGACCGCGAACACCGAAGTCAGCGGCTCCTGCAACGCGTTCTACAACGGCGGTTCGATCAACTTCTACAACGCCGCGGGCTCGTGCGTGAACTCGGCCTACTCGACGGTCATCAGCCACGAGGAAGGCCACTGGATGAACGACCTGTACGGCACCGGCAACGGTGGCGACGGCATGGGTGAGGGCAACGCCGACATCTGGGCGATGTACATGTTCGACAACCCGATCATCGGGCAGGACTTCAACGGCGGTTCGGACATCCGCACGGGCACGAACTCGAGCGCGTTCTGCGGGGACGCGAACTCCACCTGCTACGGGGGTGTGCACGCGAACGGCGAACCGTGGATGGGGGCCGCCTGGAAAATTCGCACCCGGCTCAACACGACCTTCGGGAACGCGGCTGGAGACCTGATCGCGAACTCGATCTTCCTGGCCTGGATGAGCTCGTACAACCAGACGGAGATCAAGTCGATCATCGAAACCCAGTGGCTGACGCTCGACGACGACGACGCGAACATCAACAACGGCACGCCGCACTACACGCAGATCGACCTCGGCTTCCGCGACCAAGGGTTCCCGGGAGTGACGTTGTTGCCGATCACGATCACCAGCGTCACGGACTTGCCGGACACGCAGAATCAAGTCGGGCCCTACGTCGTCAACGCGACGATCCAAGCGAATCAGAACCCGCCGATCATCACCGCGAACCTTCGCTATCGAGTCGAAGGCGGCGCGTTCAACGTCCTGCCGATGACGAACACGAGCGGCAACTCTTGGACGGTTTCGATTCCGGCAGTCTCGGCGCCGGCACACGTCGAGTACTACCTCTCGGCCACGAACAACGGCGCCGCGACCGTCAACTTCCCCTCCTCGGCGCCGAACTCACTCGTCGAGTTCGACGTCGGCATCGTCAGCGTGTTGCGGTTCCACAACTTCGACACCTCGAGCGATGAGGGCTGGACGCACGCATCCGTCGGTGACACATCGAGCTCGACCGACGACTGGCAGCGCGGGCTCCCGGAAGGCAAGACCGGTACAGGCTGGTCGGACCCGGGGAACGCGTTCAGCCCGAACACGGCTTGGGGCACTGACCTCGGCGCGGGCACCGCGAACGGCGCCTACGGGGCGAACGTCCATGCCTACCTGCGCGCGCCGGTCACGAATTGCACCGGAGCCTCGAGCGTCCGCCTGCGCTTTCGCCGCTGGCTGTCGGTGCAAGGATCGGCCTCCGATCAGGCGCGAATCCTCGTGAACGGGACGCAGATCTTCATCAACCCGACCACGAACCTGAACGACGGGGCTTGGATCCAACAGGAGGTCTTCCTGGGCGCGATCGCCAACAACAACCCGTCCGTCCAGGTCGAGTGGCGCATCAAGTCGAACGGCAGCACGAACTACGGCGGCTGGAACATCGACGACGTCAGGATCCTGTGGATCGACACACCCGTCCCGCCTTGCGCGACGCCGGTGAACTACTGCTCGACGTCGCCGAACTCGGTCGGGCCCGGGTCGGTCATGACCTACCAGGGCACCCCGAACATCTCGACGAACGACTTCGAGCTGATCGCGACGCAACTGCCGGCGGGGTCGTCGGGCATCTTCTTCTACGGCACGAGCGCCGTGCAGCAGCCGTTCGGCAACGGATTCCGTTGCGTGGGCGGCTCGGTGTTCCGCCTCCCCCTCGTCACGGCCGACTTCATCGGCGACGCGCACTACGCCATCAACTATGGCGCGGCGCCCGCACCGAT
>CAZKIY010000218.1:0-4307 GCA_964552875.1 uncultured Planctomycetaceae bacterium | reverse complement strand
ACCCAATGGACCGGCTCGGCGCGCGGGAACACCCGCCAGCCCATCTACCGCACACCGGCTCCGGCACACCGCCCCACATGAACGCGACGCAGATCCTGAAGCTCTCCACGCTCCTCCTTCCCCTGCCGCTCCTGCTCGGCTCCAACGCACCGGCGACCCGGGTCGCCTTCACGGTCGCGGAGGGCAAGAGCCTCACGAAGAGCTTCGAGATGAAGAGCGACCTCAGCCTCGAGGACATGACGATGGGCGGTGCCGCGGGCGGGATGATGCCCGACATCGAGATGACGATGGGCATCGCGTACAAGGTCTCGGTCACCGACGAGTACGCCAAGGTCGATGGCGGCGCACCGAAGAAGCTGAAGCGCACGTTCGACGCGCTCGGTAGCGACGTCACGACCTCCATGAAGATGGAGATCATGGGGCAGTCGCGCGACGCGGACACGAACTCCTCCGCGGAGAGCGAACTCGAAGGCAAGTCGGTGAGCTTCACTTGGGACGCCGAGAAGAAGGAATTCGTCCGCGCTTTCGATCCGGCCGGCGGCGAAGAGAAGTTGCTCGAAGGACTGCGCGAAGACATGGACCTGCGCGCGCTGCTGCCGGAGGGCGAAGTCAAGGAAGGACAGGAATGGGAGATCGATCCCAAGGAACTCGTCGACGTCCTCGCGCCGGGCGGCGACCTCGCGATGAAGCCGAAGGAGTCGGGCGCCGAGGAAGACGGGATGGGCATGGGCCCTTCGGGGATGGAGAACTTGGCCGACATGTTCGGCGAGGACGTCGAGGGCAAGGCGACCGCGAAGTTCTCAGGCATGCGCGAGGTCGACGGTATCGAGTGCGCGGTCGTGAAACTGACCTTCGCGATCAAGGCCAAGACGGACATGACAGAGCAGGTCCGCGAGCAGTTGAAGGGCGAAGATCCGCCCGAAGGCGTCGAGAGCATGGATATCACCAGCCTCGACGTCGAGTACGAGCTGGAGGCGGAAGGCGAACTGCTCTGGGACGTGGCCGGCGGTCACTTCCACTCGCTCGACATGTCGGGCACGAACATCTTCAAGTCGGATCAGTCGATCAGCATGAAGGTCGGAGGCCGTGAGATGGCCATCGAGCAATCCATGGAGTTCTCCGGCACGACGAGTTTCCAAGCCACGGCCAAGTGATCACGGCAGCTGAGCCTGTACGGTGAGGCTGCAACTCTTCGCGCCCGCTCTGCTCCTCCTCCACTTGCCCGGCGTTCCCGGGCCCATGGAGAGCGAAGCACGGCGGGCGCCGTCGTCGGTGCAGGCGCCTGCGCCGACCGCGCTCGATCGCTCGCGCGAGTTGGAGAAGGCGCGCGACTGGCCTGCCCTGGCAGAGCTGTTGGAGGATCGAGCGCGACGCGTCGAGCTTCCTCCCGAAGAAGAACGACTCTTCGCAGTCGCGCTCGAGGCCCTCGACCGCTTGGACGAGGCGGCGCACCACATGGATCTCGCGGCCGCGGGGTGGGAACGACTGGGACGCGACGCCGAAGCGAAAACGGCGTTGGCGTCCGTGCGCCGCCTCGATCCCCTCTCCGCGCGTCGCGACCCGTTCGTGCGCAAGGTCGCGTCCACGTTGCTCGGTGCGGCCGACGATCTCCTCTCTGCGGGTGACGCCGAGCGCGCGTTGCGCGTCGCGGAAACGTTGCCCCGGATCACGCGCGGAAAGGACGCGCGAACCGCGACGGAATTGCTCGCTCGCGCGCGCGCCGCCTTCGCGAAGATCGAATTGGAACAGCCCGGGTCCGAGGCCGCGGCGAAGGACGCAGCGACGGCAGTCGTCGAGCGCGAGACCGAGCACTATCGCCTCGTCTGTCACTTGGAACCCAAGGTCGTCGAGCGACTGGGGACTCTGATGGACGATGTCCACGCGTTCTACGTGCGCGTGTACTTCGACGGTGATGCGAAGCGCGCACGCGGCACGAAAGCGACGATCCGCATCGCGCCGGACAAGCCAACGATGCTCCTCGGTTGGCCCGGCGCCGGCGAGCCCGAGGGGTGGTGGTCACCTGGAACGAGCGAAGTCCACGCCTACGACACGCGCAAGACCTCGGGATCTCTCGACGACATGCTCGCGACGATGTTCCACGAGGCGAGCCACCAGTTCATGACGCTGCTTGCGGGAGGGAGTCAGGTCCCGGCGTGGCTGAACGAAGGCACGTCGAGCTTCTTCGAGGGCACGGTCGCAATGGCGGATGGTCGCGTTCTCTGGCCGCGCGCCGCTGAAGGCCGCCTCGACAATTTGAGGTTGCAGATCGCGTCGAAGAAAGCGCCGCGCTTGCGCGACGTCGTCGAGTACGCCGGCGTGGGATCGTACGGCCCGGAGTACTACGCGTGGGGATGGGGCCTCGTGTACTACCTGCAGGAGTACGAGGATCCAGCGACGCTGGAGCACGTGTATCGACCGCTCTACGCGCAGTACCGCGACGAGGTCATCCAGAAGGGTTCCGCATCGTTCGAGCTCTTCGAGCGCTGGTTCCTCGGCAAGCGCTCGCCGCGCAACCATCCCGACTTCTCCTCGTTCGAACGCGACTGGGTGGCCTGGATCCTGAGCGAAGTCGCTCCGCTGCACGGCATCGACGCGAAGGCGCGCACGATGCGCATCCAACGCATCGAGCGATTCATGGCTGCAGCGAATGACCCGAAGAAGAAGAAAAGCGGGCCGGACGCGGAAGATCTGCTGTCGCGCGCGCTCGTGCACTTCGAGTGGGTTCGCACGCGAATCGACAAGGGTGCTCCGGATGCCGAACTGCTCCTCCGGCAAGCGGAGGTCTTCGAGCGCCTCGGTCGCAGTTCGTCGGCGGCCGCGCTGATCGAGGAGGTCCTCGACCTCGCGGACCGCGCGAAGTTCGCTCTCGACGACGAGCGACGTGAGGCCTTGATGAAGCGTCTCTCGAAGCTCGATCGTCGCAATGCAGCTTTGCGGGCTTCGCGGCGGAAAATGAGCGAATTCGCGCGCGTCGGATCGGCACTGATCGCCGACTACCGCACGGCCGGGTTCATCCTGCGCGCGTCGACGCTGGCCGCGGATCTCGCGCAAGTGCTCGGCGAGCCGCTCGAGCCGCTCGCGGCGGAACTGCGCAAGGAAGCCCGGACGCGCGGGCTGCTCCAAGGCTCGATCCGCGTGCTGTCCGCCGCGCCCGATGCGTGGGAACCGCTGCTCGCCGCACCGATCGACTCCTTCGCACCCGCAGTGGGTTCGATCCAGCTACGCGGCGTTCGCAGTGCAGCTCTCGTCGACGCGTCCCTCGCAGTGACGGGCGAGTACGTTGTCCGTGCGACGTTGCGGCCGGAAGGCGAACGGGTGCCAGGGTGGACCGCCGGCCTCGTCGTCGCCGGAGCCCCCGAGCGCGCCGTGACCATCGTCGGCATCGACGATCGTGGCTACCTCGGCCTGTGGACGTTGAACGCGGCATCGCGTGGATCGTCGACGCTGCGACGCACCCGCACCATCGCGCTCTCGCCCGCGGTCCAGCCCGGCGCTGTGACCGACCTCTCCGTGCGCGTTTTCGAGGACGCGCGGATGGACATCCGCGTCGGCGCCTCGGCGCCCGTCGAAGCTCGACTCGAATCGGTGCCGGACGGCGCACGGCACGTGGGCGTGTTCGTGAAGAATGCGCACGTGCATTTCGAAGACGCGCGCGTCGAGCTCGTGCCGTGAGTTCGTGGCGCGCTGCGCCGGAGCTGGCCGCCGCGCTCGAGCAGCTCGACTCCGGAGCGACCCGGGCTGCGCACGAGGCCTTCGAGGACGTCTGGAGAGCGAACCGCGCAACGGCTCTCGGCGAAGTCGCGCGCGCGCTCTCGCAGTGGGCCGCGGCCTGCATTCATCTCGATGCCGGCCGCGAAACGGGATTCCAGAGCATCGCGGCGAAGTGCGCGGAGCGTCTGTCGGCTGAGCGTGTCGCAGATGAACTCGACACCACGGCCCTCGCGAACTGGATCACCGAAGCGGCGCGTGATCCGCGCGCTCGACCGCTGCGCCCCATCGGCGGTTGAGTCCACGTCGCGAGTTGGCGTCACCGCTCACTCCGCGTACGGTGTGGCGCGGAGTGAACCCATGGATCCCCTGCGCATCGACATCCATCCCGACGTACGGAAGGCCGAGACACCGCCCGCGCGACTCTACACGGATCCCGCGCTCTACGATCGACAGCGCGAGCTCGTGTTCGCCCGCTCGTGGCAGTACGCGCGCGCCGACCTCCCCGCTACGGGTCCGGGCATCGCTCCGTTCACGCTGCTCGACGGACTCGTCGGGGAACCGTTGGTCCTCGCGCGCGACGAAGCCGGCGTCGAGCG
>CAZKIY010000217.1:1935-7015 GCA_964552875.1 uncultured Planctomycetaceae bacterium | reverse complement strand
ACGCCGCGCACATCAACCGCTTCTTCTGCGTGCCGCAAGCGCAGTACTTGGGTGTCACGCCGCAGGACATCCACGATTTCAAGCTCCAGGACGCGACGCACCCGCTGCAGGAGGTCGACATCAAGCGCGCCAAGGACGCGCTCAAGAACGACCCGTTCTTCATGGCCCACAAGCCTTGGATCAAGGCGATCGAGACGATGCTGTCGATGGGCGTGCGCGCAGAACAGCAAGCTCTCGCGAAGTGGGGGCTCAACTTCGTGATCGAGGAGTACTTGCCGCGCAAGTTGAAGAACGTGAAGGGGTTCTTGCCTTAGTTCGCATCTCCGGTCCCTGCTCGGTCTGGAGGTACGGAGCCAGGCACAACTCCGCCGTTCTCGAGACCCCGCGCGCAAGCGCGCGGGGTCTCGAGAACGGCGGAGTTGTGCCTGGCTCCGTACCGCGCGGCGGTACCGCGGTCTGTCCGGCGGTACCGCGGTACCGTCAGCCCGCCGCGCTCTTCGCCAGTTTGCCCGCGTCCTTCGGCGCAGCGCCCTTCTTCTTCGCGGCACGGCCCTTCTGGTCCGTCGCGCCCGCGTCGTTCTTCTTCGCCGACTTGGCGGATTTCTTGGCCTTCGACTCGGCGCGTTCGAGTTCCTTGGCTTCGCGGCGCGCAGCGCGCGCGCGTGCGATCGTCCGCTCGACCTGCTCCTCGTGCACGCGATCGTGACCGGCGGCGCCGACCACGAGCTGCATCAGCGTGAGCTCGCCGCGCTCCGCGTGGAGGCCGACCCGCGACCACGCCGCCTCGGGGAGACGATCCAGGAGATGCACGTTCGCTGCTCGCGCGGCGACCCAGGCGTCGAACAAGTCCTCGAGCAGCGCACGATCGATGCCCAGCCCAGCGATGAAGCGCTTCTCGTCGTACGCCGGCAGCAGTGGCCGCTCCTCGGACGCGACGAAACGCACGCGGGATCCGAACACGAACTCGTTGTCGGCGAGGTGACCCACGATCTCGTGAACGGACCACACGCCGGGTTCCGGCTTCCAGGAGAGTTCGCGCTCCTTCGCATCGCGCAGGAGCTTCCGCAGGCGCTTCGGCATCTTGCGCAGGACCTGCAGCGGATCCGCGGTGTCGAGAGCCTTCGAGTAGCGATCGGGAGCGTTCGTCTTGGTCGTCGTCATGGTGAATCCTCTTCGGGGGGGCGCGCAGGATAGCCGCGGGCCGAACGCACGGCACGCGCGTTCGTCAGCGCGTGTAAAGATCGATGGCGCGATCGATCGCTCTCCGGCACACGGCGCAGAACGGCACGGGATTGCGCGTGAACATGATGCAATCCGCGGCGGGACGGTAGAGGCCCTTCGCCGCGTACATCGAACCTTCGAACGCGCCGACGCTGCTGCTAAAGCGTTCGCTCGCGAGGAAAGGACCCGAGGTCTCGCGCACGGAACGCATGAGCGCCTCGTTCTCCTCCTCGGACGCGCCGCGTGCGATCAACTCCTGGCGCCGAGCTTGGTAGGCGAGATCCGCCGCGTCGTACTCGGTCTGTCGCCACGGCGTGGGCAGCGGCGTCGCTGCATCGACGAGATCGCGCCACTTCAACTGCTGCGGATCGAGCAGCGCCGTCGTATTCGGCTCCCAAGGTTCGGTGCCCGGCTGCTGCAACGACTCGTACGCGACTTGCGACGTGTAGTACTCGTCGGCGAGACCGGCGAACGAGTGACCGAGCTCGTGCACGAACACGTACTCGGCCGGCTCGGTGTCGACGGTCGCCGTCGTCCACAGGTTGTAGATGCCCCCACCGCCGTACTTGCGGTCGTCGATCAGGATCGCGAGCGCGTCGTACGGTGCCTGCGCGGCGATTTCGCGGAGCCGGCGGTCTTCGTAGGTGAGCACGTAGCGATCGCTGTCGAACGCGTTGAACGACGTGCCGAACGCCGAGCGCTGCCACACGGCTTTGCGCGGGTTGCTGATGCCGTTCGTGAACGAGCCCGCGGAACCGAACAGGCCGCGCACGGAGACATCGCCACGACGTGACTTCCATGGCTCGGTCGCGAACAGCGCCTCGATCATCCGGCGCGCGTCAGCCTCGAATTTCTCCTGACCGAACAGCGTGTATCCCTCGGCGAGGAGGAGCAGGTCGACCTGCGTCGTCGGCGGCCCGTTCACTTCGAACTCGATGGGCGTGATCCCGGGCATGAGCGGCGTGCGATCGACGAAGCGCGACTTCGGATCGAGATCGCCGCGCCAGAACTCGCGGAACGCGCCGCGCTCGTCGCGCTTCTCGAGCGCGAGCACGACGGGTGCAACCGGCTCCGGAAAGCGCTGCGATTCCTGGAACGAACGCCACGCTGTCTTCGCCGGACCCGTGGTGGCCCACTCGCCGAAGATGCTGCAGAAACCACGCGACCACAGGATCGCGCTGCTGGACGCATCGCGCACCACGAAGCGGTAGAGACCGAGGCCGCTCGGATCCTCGAGGATCGTCGTACTGCCGGCCCACGGACCTTCGATGCGGTACCCGTGCGGAGCGATGTGTTCGGCCGCTGCGGTGCCGACGTGGTCGTAGTCGAAGCGCAACGTCGCGCCGGTGAAGCGTGCGTCGAGCGTCGGTCCGTCCGGTTCTGCCGCGCGCGGCGTACTCGGGGCCGAACACGCGGCGAGGAAGACGAGCGAGAGGGCGATGCGCATGCGCGTCACGGTACGAGACCCTCGGCCCTCGGGCCATGCACGCGACTTGCGCGACGAGCACGCGACGGCAGGCTGAGTGTCGCGTGCGCCCGCCCCAGAAAACCTGCCCGAATTGCGGTGCACGCGTGCTGCGCCCGGGCACGCAGTAGAGCTGCGACTACTGCGATGGAGAGCTCGACATCGCGCGCCCACCGCGCGTGGAAGCCCGTGAGCGACGGTTCGCGCGCCTCGAGGGAGATCCGGGACTGCCGCAGTTGCTCGCACGGCCGATCGGGGGCGGTGGGCACATCGCGGGGTCGCTCTTCATGCTCCTCGTCCTGGGCGGGATGGTCGTGTTCGGCATCCTCATGACGATCGCCATGGTCCCGAGGGGCGGAGCTTTCGGCATCATCCCGATCCTCTTCGTCGCGATCGCTTTCGCGGGGTTCCTGAAGATGCTGACGAAGTCCGCGCGGTTCGCGGAGGATCGTGGCCGGGCGGTGCCCGCGATCGTCATCGACGAGCGCGTCCATGTGCGCGATGGCGGGGATGGCCCGTCGTCCACGGAGAACTTCGCGACGCTAGAGGATCGGGATGGACAGCGTCGGGAGTTGTCGACGAGTGCTTCGGTCGCGGGAAAGATCGCTGCCGGCGATCTGGGTGTCGCGTACGAGCGCGGTGGAGTCTTGCTCGACTTCGCGCGCGTCGAGGCGTGACGCGGGCGGGCGAGACCGCGTCGGTCGAAGAATCGGCACGAGTGCTACTCTGATTCCACCTGGCACGGAGGATTTCCAACATGATTCGTCACTCGATCGTCCCGGTCACGGGTTGGCGCGCGAACATCGGCCACGCTCTGTTCCTCGTCGCGTGGTTCGCTGCGTCGCGTACGGCCAGCGCGCAGACTCCCTTCGACGGCTGCGGCACGCTCGTGCAGGGCGTGACCTGTCCGAAGCTCTTTCAAGCAGACAGCGGTGGCACGTGGCTGCTGGGCGAATACGGGACTTTCCAGGTCGGCGACTACGTCCGGGTCGTCGGGCTCGCCGATCCGGGCTGCATCACGTTCTGCCAACAGGGCGGCTGCATCGGGAACAACACGATCCAACTGTGCGCTGTGTGTGCCTGCACGGGCTTCTGCTTCGGCGACGGCACGGGCCCGACGGCGTGTCCGTGCGGGAACAACGGCGGACCGGGACGCGGCTGCGCGAACAGCGTGAACTCGGCGGGAGCGTTGGTCGAAGGAACCGGTAGCGCGAGCTTGTCGCACGACACGGTCGTGCTCGGCGGTAGCGGGATGCCCAATTCGTCCGCGCTCTACTTCCAGGGCACGACGCAGTCGTTCAGCCTTTTCGGCGACGGGTTCCGCTGCGCGGGCGGAACGATCGTGCGCCTCGGGACGAAGACGAACGCGTCGGGCGCTTCGCAGTACCCGGCGGCCAGCGATCCATCCATCTCGGTCCGCGGCCAAGTCGCGGCGCCGGGCACGCGCGCCTACCAAGTCTGGTACCGCAACGCGGCGACTTACTGCACGACTTCGACCTTCAACTTGTCGAACGGCGTCGCCGTCACCTGGGGCGCTTGACGGCACGGTCTCGAGCACAGTCGCATGTTCCGCCTCGCGCGGCGCGATGGAGCGGGCGTCGGGATGACGTGGACGTCACGCCTCATCACGTGGACGTCACGCCTCATGACGTGGACGTCACGCCTCGCGCGCCGCCGCCTCTTCGAGCACCGCCGGCGCATTCGGCACGAGAAAGAACCGCGCGACCCGCGCCTCGAACGGCGTCCCGTCCTCGCGCTCGAAATGGAACGCACCTTCCATCGTCCCCCACGGCGTCGAGAGCGGGCACGAGCTGAAGTACTCGAAGCGTTCGCCGGGAGCGAGGTCCGGATACCGGCCGACGACGCCCGGGCCGCGCACTTCGCGCAGCTCGTTGTTCGCGTCGAGGATCTTCCAGTAGCGCGACGTGAGCTTCGCGCGGCGCACCCCCTCGTTCGCCATGCGGATGCGGTAGACGTAGAGGAAGTGGCGCTGATCGGGCTCGGACTTGTCCGGCAAGAATTGCGCGTCCGCTTCGATGCGGAGGCCTTCGGTGACGACGGAAGATCCGGGTTTCGAGGACATGGGTGCGAAAAGCGTACGTCTTGCCTGCACGATCGATCAAGTTCGAGCACGACGGGGTAGGCTCGAAGGATCATGGACCAACACGGAAACCTCCACGTCGTGGCCGAGGGCGGGCTCGATCACTTGCGCCGGTTGAAGGGGTCGCTCTCCGAGCAGGGCATCGAAGGTGAGATCGTCTCGCCGCCCAAGGAGAAGTGCAGCTCCTGAGGTACGAAGTTGTGGCTCGCGGTCGCGGGCCAGGATGTGCGCGCGGCGCTCGGGCACATCGAGGAGAACTGGTTGTCGGAGCTGGACCCGCTCGCGAGGAAGTC
>CAZKIY010000217.1:0-1835 GCA_964552875.1 uncultured Planctomycetaceae bacterium | reverse complement strand
GCCCGCGCCGATACTGGTGGAACGCGTGTCAGGACACGCGTTCTTTGTATTCCAACGTCTCCGTATCGATGCGCACCTTGTCACCCGTGTTGATGACCATCCCCACCTTGACCGTCATGCCGTTGTCGAGCACCGCATCCTTCAGACCGTTCTGCACGCCGCGGATCGACGGCGTCGTCTCGACGACCAGCGCGATGACCGACTGCGGCGGGTTCACGGTCAGGAGCTTGCCTTCGACGAGCAGACCTTCGTACTGATCGGCCTTCCAGCGGATGACCTCCTCGACCGCGGCCGCAGCGCAGCGCCATTCTTCGCCGTCGGGCGTGTAGAAGACCTCGTCGTTGCCGTCCTTGTAGCTGTGCGTGAGCGTGATGCGCTCCGTCTCTTGCGTCTCGTAGCGGTCGTCCGGCTGGGCCGTGATCTCGCTGATGCGCCCCGTCATGAGATCCTTGACGCGCATCTGGATCCGGCTGCGTCGATCGCTCTTCCAGATGTTCCACTCGACGACCGTGCAGGGCTTGCCCTGGTACAGCACGAGCATGCCTTTGCGCATTTCGTTCGCGTTCAACTGACTCATCGCGATTCCCCGTCCCGTGGCCTGTACGTGTCGATTCCCAGCACTTTGAAGCGCAGAAAGGTACTCGGAGCCCACGAGGCCTGCCAAGGCTCGAACGCCGGAACGCGCGGGATCGGCCGCAACCACGCGGGTAAGCTCCGAACACCATGACCAGCCCGGTGAAGGAGCGTGGTCCGAACGGGATCGCGGCGATCGCGATCGGAGCCTTCGTTCTTGCAGGACTCGTCGCGCATCGCGCGGGAGTGCCTCCGGAACCGCGCCCCGTCGACGCGGATCCGGCCGTGTTCTCGGGCGAGCGCGCGCGCGCGAGCTTGGCGCGCATGCTCGGCGACGAAGAGCCGCACCCGGTGGGATCCGCGGCGCACGCCGGCTTTCTCGAGCGCCTCGTCGCGGAGTTGCGCGCGATCGGCATAGAACCCGTCGTGGACGACGCGCTCGTCATGGGTGCGAACTCCGTCGTCACCCGCGTGCGCAATGTCGTCGCGACGATACCGGGAACGCGCGCCGGCAAGGCGATCGCTCTCGCGGCGCACCACGACTCGGTGCCGGCGGGACCGGGCGCTTCGGACGACGGCGCGGGTGTCGCGGCCGCGATCGAGTGCGTGCGTGCGCTGCGCGCGGGCCGGCCGCTCGATCGCACGCTCGTCTTGCTCGTCACGGACGGCGAGGAGATGGGCTTGTGCGGCGCACAGGCGTTCGTGCGCACGGATCCGCTGGCGCGCGAGATCGGCGCGGTCGTCAACCTCGAAGCACGCGGCACCGACGGTCTCGCGTACCTGTTCCAGACGGGACCGGGCGTCGGCGACGCGTTGTCACGCTTCGGATCCGAGATGCCGCGGCCCTCGACGAGTTCGATCGCGGCGCTCGTCTACGACAAGCTCCCGAACGACACGGACCTCACCGTGTTCATGCGAGCGGGCTGGACCGGGCTCAACTTCGCCTACATCGGCGGACTGCGGCGCTACCACACACCGCGCGACGACTTGGCGCACCTCGACACGCGGAGCCTCCAGCACCTCGGCGACGGAGCCCTGGCCGGACTGCGGGCGCTCGATGCGCTCGATCTCGAAACCGCGCACGAATCGCGAGCGGACCGCGTGTGGAACGACGTGCTCGGTCGCTGCGTGATCGGTTGGCCGCGAGGGTGGAGCGCGCCGCTCGCGGTGATCGCGCTGGTGTCGCTGCTCGCAGCCGTGCGACGGCGCGTGCGCGCGAACGGGAAGTCCGCGCGCGCCGAGATGCTGTGGAGCGCGCTCGC
>CAZKIY010000216.1:4190-7034 GCA_964552875.1 uncultured Planctomycetaceae bacterium | reverse complement strand
TCCGACGACGATTGGCGCCGCTCAACAGACCTACGCCGGAGGCCAGACCGACGCACTCGTGAGCGTCTTGGACCTCGTCCCGACCGGCGTGCGCGCCTATGGTCGCTCGACCGCGGGCTGTCGCGGGCCGCTCGTGCTGAATGCGTTCGCGAAGCCGACGCAGGGTGCGAGCGACTTCTCGCTCTACGCCAGCGGGCTGCCGCCGAACGCCAGCGGGCGCATCCTCGTGTGCGACGCGGGCCTCGGCAGCGCGCAGGCGAACAGCGGTATCAACCTGTGGGTCGACGTGAGCGGAAGACTGAAGCGCGTGCAGGTGACGGCCAGCGCGGATGGTTTCGTGGACATCTCCATTCCAGAACTCGTGCTCGGGCCGCCGGGCACGCGTCGCTTCGTCCAGTTGATCGCCGACGGTACGCCGAGCTGTGGCGGAGCGAACACGCGCTGCGCCAGCAACGCGCTGGAGATCACGGTGCAGTGATGCGTGACTTGCAGACGGAACGGGTGCGAGGTCCGACCGTCACTTCTGCAGTTCGCGGGGCGGGTGTACTCGGGGGCCGCCGTTCCTCCGCCGCACGGCGCTGGAGCGATTCCAGCAGGCGCTCGGTGGTGCACCAGCGGCGCTGCTCGGAGAAGCCTGCGCGTGCGCTTGTGAGCGCTACTTTTCTCGGGCGAGCATTGTCACCCGAACACTTCGGAATTCGATGTACGCGCCCTCGCTCTGCAAGCAGATCTCGCCCGCGATCTCCTCGCACCAACTCGCGCGGTTCTGCACCTCGCCGTTCACTTCGAGCGTCAGCTCGCCGCCGTCGAGCGTGATCTTGTAGTGGTTCCACTCGCCGAGCGGACCCTCGTTGCACGGCCGGAGCTTCTCGGTGTGCCGGCCGCTCGTGCGCTCCTCCGCCACCTCCATCGGCACCTCGTCGATGTTCCAGATGTCGCCCGCGTTGCGGCTCATCAACTGCGCTTCGATCGAGCGCGGCCAGATCTTGTCCGGGCCCGTGCGACGCAAGAGAACCCCGCTGTTCCCCGCTCCTTTCGTGGGGTCGAAGCGCCAATCGAGCTCGAGCACGAAGTTCGTGAACTGCGCCTTCGTCTTGATGTACCCGCCCGGTGATCCGGAGCAGCGCAGGACCCCGTCCTTCACGCTCCACACGTCGTCCATCGTCTTCGCGGGATCGTCGAGGTAGTACGTCCACTGCGACATGTCGGTGCCGTCGAACAGCACGACGCGTTCGCCCGGAGTTCCCGGCGCTTTCGGATCGCTGCGCATCAGCGCGAGCACGTCGGCGATCTCTTGGGGCGAGAGTCCCGTCGCGACGCCGTCGGGCATCGCGGAGACCGACTGGAGTGCGCGCGAGGCGATCTCGTCCTTCGGAATCGCGTGGCGGCGACCGGTCGTGTCGCGCAGGACGAGTTCGTCGCCGTCGCGTACGACGAAGCCGGTGTAGAGCTCTTCGTCCTTCGTCTCGACGAGCCACGTCTCGTAGCCGAACGCGATACCGGCACTCGGGTTCAGCATGGCGTCGAGCAACGCTTCGGCGCCGTACTTCTGCTTCACGGCGGTCAGATCGGGTCCGATGTCCGCGCCGCGTCCGTGGAACGCGTGACACTGTGCGCACGTCGCCTTGCCGAAGAAGAGTTCGGCGCCGCGCGCGGCCGAACCGTCGATGCGTGCGAGTTCCGCGACCGAGGGGAGGGGCGTTCCGGTCGGCGTCGCGCGCTCGAAGTGCGCGCTGGCGAGCGCGCGCACGGCGAGATCCGGACAGGTGAAAATGTGCTTGGAAACAGCCACTTTCGCACTCGGGGTCAACTTGCCCGACTTCGCCAGTCGGATCGCTTCGAGTCCGCCGCCGCCCGTCTCGCACAACGCTTCCGCGGCTTCGTCGAGTGCCGATGGAGCCGCGTTCGCATCACCGAGCACCGCCGACAGCTCACGCACGCGTGCTTGCAACACGCCTTCGTCGAGCAGTACTTGGAACTCGACGTCGCTGCGCTCCTGCTTCGAACCCTCGTCGTCGATCGCGGCGCGCGCCGTGAATCGCGTGGCGTTCGCCGGCAGCTCGAACTCGGTCACGGAGTACGCGTGCGAGCCGATACCCTCCGTCCACGTCCGTCCGTCGACGACGATCGGTCCGCCGGTGCAGTTCTTTCCGCGCTGCGTCTTGCCCCACGCGGCGTCGGCGCGCGTCCAGGGCGTTTCGGCGAGCTTGGCCACGCCGCCCGCGTGCGTCACGCGCGGCTCGAGCCACGCGATCCAGTCCGACGATTGCCCCTCGTCGCCCTCGGTCGCGACGAGCCAGAGCTTCTTCGCGCCGGTGATGTCGACGTCCACCTCGACGGCGCCCTTCTTCACGATCCCGCTCGACCAGACGAGAACGCCGCGCTCGTCGACGCCGCCGACCTGTCGCGCGAGGTCGTAACCCTTCCAGTCGTTGTCCTCGCGGTCGAGCACCCACCAGCGCGCGAGCTCGCGCGTGTCCATCGGGCCCGACACCGCGAGATCGACCATCGCCTCGCCCGCGACGCGTGCTCTCACGAAAGCCAGCGCGTCGATCGTGCGCCGACGTTCCGCGAGCGGCAACGATTCCGAGCGCGCGCGCAGGGTCAACGCGGGCACGGCCGCCTCGGGATGGAGTCGCCACGTGAGCCCTGCGAATGCCGGCGTCCAGCGCAGCGGATCCGCATCGCCGAAAGTCGCCAAGAGCTCGGGCCACAACGCGGCTTCGTGTCCTTCGGCGGCCAGACCGAACGCCTCCAAGTACGTGCGATCCTCTCCGTCGTAACCGCGTGCGAGTTCGACGAGATGCGCGCGCGTTTCGGAGAGCGGCTTGCCGCGCAGCGACA
>CAZKIY010000216.1:0-4090 GCA_964552875.1 uncultured Planctomycetaceae bacterium | reverse complement strand
GGCACGATGCGCAGGATCCGACCGTACGCCTCTCGATCTCCCGCGGCGTGACCTCCGACGCCGGGATCCGACCAATCCGCGACGAAGATGGTGCCGTCGGACGCTACCGCGACGTCGCTCGGCCGAAACCAACCCGCGCGTTCGTCCTCCGCGGTCGACGGTTTCGCCGACGACGGTTTCGCCGCGAGGAGCAGGCCGAGCTCGAGCTCGATCCCCGCACCCTTGGCCTTCGGTCGCAGCGCGTAGACCTTGCCCGCGCCGGCATCCGCGCACAGCAAGCGACCGTCGAGGTCCTGGCCGAGCACGCTGCTCTCGTACACCGTGACACCCGTGGGTCCGCCCGCGCCGAGTCGCGTCCCGGCCGGTGCGACGCCCGGATCGTCCTGGTGCCAATGCGCGGCCCACGTGTCCTGTCCGGGACGTCGATCGGAATACCAAGTGCGCGATCCGTCGGCCGAGAAGTAGCCGTAATTCGCGCCTTCCATGCACCACAGCGCGCGACAGGCCTGGTTCCCGTCGTCGTCGTTGTCGCTCTGGAAGACGTTGCCGTACGAGTCGAGCGCGACCTCGTAGTTGTTGCGGAAGTTGTGCGCGAAGACCGCGAGACCCGTGCCGTTGCCGTTCACGCGCAGGACGAGCCCACCGGTCCAGACTCGGCCGTCGTCGGACAAGAGACCCGGCGAGTTGTCCGCGTTGTCGGCACCGCCGTCGCGATAGATCGAACCCGAGCGCAGATCCCAACCGGCCGCGTCGCGCACGATGTGGGGTCCGGCGTTCCCCGCCGTGAGCCACAGCGACATGTCGGGCCCGAGCACGACACTGTGCACGCCGTGATCGTGATCGTGGCCGCCGAAGCCCGTCAAGAACGTCGAGCGCACGTCGGACTTCCCGTCTTGGTCCGTGTCGTCGTAGACGTACACGTTCGGCGAACACGACACGAAGACGCGCGTGCCGAACACGCAGATCCCGAGCGGAACGACGAGATCGGGATCCTCGACGAAGACTTGCGCGCGCGATGCGAGCGCGTTGCCCTCCGGATCGGACAGGATAACGATGCGCTCTCCGCCCGCGTGCTCGCGTCCAGGATTGCGCCCGCCCCACTTGCGGTAGTTGACGCCCTCGGCGACCCACACTCGTCCGTGGACGTCGACGTCGATCGCGGTCGGGTTGTAGAGCTTCGGCGACTCGGCCCACAACTTCACCGCCACGCCGGGAGGCACGTCGAATTGCGCGGTAAGGTCCTTCGGCGCGATCGTCGGTCCGCCCGATTGCGGCAGGCCGCCGAAGTCCTGACGGGCGGCGGCGAGGGCGGAGAGCAGGATCGGAACGAGGGTCGCGCTCGGCATCGTGACGAGGAGAATAGCGGGTCGGACCCCGTCGAGAATTCACGGGCTCTCGCGGGGCCGCTCGTGGCCCTGATGCCGTAGGAACGAGGTGCCGAGGGCCGTTCGGACTTCGATTCAGACTTCGAGGCTGGGCGAAACCTCGTGTTGCGCAGCCACGATCACGCGCACGCGGTCCGTGAGACCGAGGCCGCTGAGCGCCTGGCGCGCGGTCGCCTCCGCGATCTCAGGCCGATTCGACTTCTGCGAGACGTGCGCGACGACCAACGTGTGCAGTTGTTCGGACGCCAGCAGTTCGAGCATGCGCGCACCCTCGGCGTTCGAGAGATGTCCGCGTCCTCCGGAGATCCGGCGCTGGAGCGTCGCCGGATAGGGGCTGCTCGCGAGGAGAGCCGGGTCGTAGTTGAACTCGAGGACCAGAACGTGCGCACCTTGGAGTTCGCGCGCGACGTCCGCATCCGGACGTCCCATGTCCGTGAGGATCACGGCGACGCGACCCTCGTGCTCGAATCGGAATGCGACTGTCGGATCGCAGTCGTGGGGGATCGGCACGGCGCGGTAGCGCAATTCGTCATCCCCTGTGCGTGCTTTCAGCACGTGGTCGCGTCCGATGGCGAGCGCTGCCTGACTCTTCGCACGCACGGCCCACGGATGCTGCAGCATCCCGTCCGCGGCGTGGAGCGTGCCCCGCTCGCGGCGCGCGATGATGCCGGCGGAACGCGCGTGATCGAGGTGGCCGTGCGTCACGAGGACGTGCCGGATCGCTTCGGGCCCGAGTCGGGCCGTGGCCATCCGCGCGAGCATCGCATCGCGGCCGAGGCCTGCATCCACGAGCGCGCACAGCTCGCCCGCGCGGAGAAGGGTCGAATTGCCTTCACTGCCGCTCGAGAGGACTTGGAGATGCACGCCGCGACTCTAACGCACGCGGCGAGTAGCATCCTGAGTCTCATGCGAGTTCACGCCCTCCTCACCTTCGTTTTCCTCCCCGTCGCTTGCAGCTCGATTCAGCACGTTTCGAGTACGGCCGACGTCGCCGCGCGCCTCGAAGCCGACGTCGCTTGGCTCGCCGACGATGCGCGCGAAGGTCGGCGCGCCGGCACCGAAGCCGGTCTCGAAGCCGGTCGTTGGATCGAAGCGCGCATGCGCGAGCTGGGGCTCGCACCCGGCGGCACGGATGGCGGTTTCCAGCAGGAATTCCAGGTCCCGCTCGAGCCGCGAGCGGCCGGCGGATCGTTCTTGGCCGGCCCGGGCGGCGTGCGCGTTCCGGAAGCCGAATCCCGTTTGGCTCCGCTCTTCTGCGCCGAGGCCGGCCGCGTCGAAGCTCCGCTCGCGTACTGCGGCTACGGCATCGAACTCGCCGCGCGCGACTGGAACGACTTCGCCGGGCGCGATCTCGCGGGTCGGATCGCCATCGTCGTGCGGGGCTCGCCGAAATCGCCGCCGAAGCCGCCCGATCAACCCGTCGAGTCCGCTGATCCGCACGGCGCGGCTCCCCCGAATCCGCACGGCGATGTCCAGCTCGTCGCCGCCGGCGATCCGTTCGTGAACGCGGGTCTCGTGTTCACGAAGGTGATGAACGCGAAGCGCAAGGGTGCCTCGGCCGTGATCCTGCTCCAGCATCCGTCGGATGCGGAGAAGCCGGTGCTCGCCTTCCACGAAGGCGGCAGCGGGCGCGCGGGAATTCCGTGCATCGCGCTCGGGTGGAAGGACGCGGAGAAGCTGTTCGGCGCCGAACTCGGCGCGTGGACGAAGGAACTCGAGTCCACGCCGTCGAGTGCGAGCAGCGGTATTGCGAGCACGTTCACTGTCGCCGCGGATGTCGCGCGCGGACACGGCACCGCGACGAACGTGCTCGGCATCGTGCCCGGCGTCGATCGCTCGCGCGTCGTCGTGCTGGGCGCGCACTACGACCACTTGGGTTTCGGCGGCACGGGTTCGCTCGCACCGGGCAAGCGTTCGATCCACAACGGCGCCGATGACAACGCCAGCGGGACCGCAGCCGTTCTCGAAGTCGCGCGCGAGCTGAGCGCCGGTCCGCCGCCGGCGTGCGACGTGCTCTTCGCGCTGTGGTCGGGCGAGGAACTCGGACTCCTCGGCAGCGAGTGGTGGGCCGAGCATCCGACCGTGCCGTTCGAACGCGTGGGGCTGAACGTGAACCTCGACATGGTCGGGCGCGCGGGGAACGGGAAGCTCCAGATCCTCGGTGCTGGATCCGCCGCGGAATTCAGCGCGTGGCTCGCCGAGGCCGGACCCGCGGCCGATCTCGAACTCGCGGTGAACGCTTCGTCCTCCGCGCTGGCGGGCAGCAGCGATCACGCGACTTTCGCGAAGCGGAAGAAGCCCGTGCTGCACCTCTTCTCCGGGCTGCACACCGACTACCACAAGCCCACCGACGACATCGAGAGCTTCGAAGCGGAGGGCGCGGCGCGCGTCACGGCACTCACGCTCGACCTCGTGCGTCGCGGCTCGAGAGCTCCCAACCTCGTGTTCGTCGAGCCGCCGCCCGCCGCACCGGGTGAGAAGAGAATCCAGTCGGGCTTCAACGCCTGGTTCGGATCCGTGCCGAACTACGCCTTCGAAGGACCGGGCGTGAAGATCGACGGCACCTCGCCCGGTTCACCGGCGGAAAACGCCGGCTTCCTCGCTGGCGACGTGCTCGTGCAAGTCGGCGAGGTCGAGATCGGCACGATCTACGACTTCACGTACGCGTTGCAGCACTACAAGCCGGGCGACGTCGTGCTCGTGGC
>CAZKIY010000215.1:0-7108 GCA_964552875.1 uncultured Planctomycetaceae bacterium | reverse complement strand
GCGCACGGCTGCCGCAATTTGAAGACGGCGCAGACGAGCCAGATCCTCTACTTCGTCGACGTGCAGTTCTCGACCGACGATCAGTGCGACGAGGGTCGCCTCGCGTGGGATCACTTC
Organism: uncultured Planctomycetaceae bacterium; assembly: GCA_964552875.1. Lineage (GTDB taxonomy): Bacteria > Planctomycetota > UBA1135 > UBA1135 > JAEUHZ01. The sequence continues at coordinate 6,991 of CAZKIY010000215.1, read as the reverse complement.
GGCACGGAAGTTTGGGAAACCGAACGCGGGTGATCGCGCGGAGTCGTGCGTGATGAGTTCGACGCCTTCGGGCCCCGAGGCTGCGTTCCGTGCGAGTCGATGGATCCTGTGGGCGCTCGCCGGCGGCGTCGTGCTGTTCGCGAGCGTCGTCAGCGTCATCGAGCCGGTCGGCTTGGACTTCGAACCCGTTTTCCTCGGCCTCGACGTCCTTGGGATCGTCGCGCTCGTGGTCACCGTGCAAGCTCTCGCATTGAGCTACTTCCTTCCGCCGCGGATGGTCGCGGTGGCGAAGGATGGCGACATGGCGAAGCGCGTCGCGATCTATGGTGCGCGCCGCATCGTCGCCGGAGCCTTGTGTGAAGGACCTGCGCTCCTCTGGTGCGTGGCCATGCTGCTCAGCGGCAAGCGTTGGTATCTCGCACCGATCGCGCTGCTCGTCGTGGCGATCGTGCAGCACGCTCCGACGCGCGACGGTTTCGAGGATGCGACCGGCGTTCGGCTCACGGGCCTCGAGGCGTGATTCGACGGAGGTCTCGTCGAGGGCGATCGTTCAGGGCGATCGTTCAGGGCGATCGTTCAGGGCGAAACGTGTCAGCGCGGATTCGGGTTGGGCAGGGGCTCGATGAACCGCACGCCTCGTCGATAGCCGGCCAGCCGTGACTCCAACGAGGGGATCATCTCGGTTCGGGCGCGTCGTACAGCCTGCTCCAGGTGCCGGATCGCTGCCGCGAAGTCCCCCCCGGCCGCGCAGGCTGCCGCCAACGTGTCGAGCAGGCCGACGTCGTTCGGATTCCGCGCGACCAGCGCCTCGGCGATGGCACGCGCCCGAACCGGATCTTTCACGCTCGCGTCGGCCGTCACCGCCAGGATCCACGCCTCCCGTTGCGCGAACCGTGCATCGCTGCCGAGCTCGAGCTGCGCTTCGCGGGCCGATCGCAGCCCGGCCGACGTCGCACCGAGCGCACGCGTGCGTTCGAAGAGAACCTGCACGAGCCCGGAGCGTGCGCGCACGTGCGTCGCATCGGCTCGCAGGGCCTCGCGGAAATGGTGCAGCGCGGAATCGGAGTCACCCTGGATGATGTACCAGTGCCCGAGGTTCGTGTGCGCCTGATCGCGCAGGTTCGGATCGCGCGCACCGAGCTCGAACAAGGACTTCGCCCGTGCGACGTCCGCGGCCGTCCGCGCTGGATCGCGCATCAGCTCGATGCCCAAGCTGACCTGGGCCAGCGACGCCGTGTCGTTCTCCGCGATCGTGGCCTCCCACAGCGTGCGCGCGTCGTGGAAGTTGCGGGCTTCGCGGTGGACGAGCACGGCGTACATACCGAGGACGGCGACGCTCGCGGCGAGCGCGATCGCCGAGCGTCGCGCGCTCGGCACCACGTGTCGGACTGACCGCGCGGCGAGCACGAGCAGCGCCACGAGGGGCACGGACCCCAAGTACGCGAAGTGGTCGGCGACCCAGGAGTAGCGGTGCGGATACACCGGCACGAATCCGAGCGCCGGTGCCAGCGTGACCGCGCTCGCGAACACGAAGAGGATCGGCGCCCAACCGATCCGGCGCTTCGCGACGAACAAAGCGCCGATGAGCGCGACGATTCCGATCGGCGCGATCCAGCGACGCGGGTCGAGCGAGCTCGGATCCCAGCGCTCGTACACGAACATCAACGGATGAGGGAACCAGGTCGTCTCGACGTAGTGCCACCACGCGCGGGGCGCGACGAAGAGCCAGCGCTCGGACGCCGAGTGCGCGAACTCTGCGCCTCGCGCGCCGACCTTGACCTGCTCGAGCCACGCGGTGAACCAACCCGAGGCGATGCCCAGCGCGAGGAACGGCAAGAGCGCAGCGATCTCGCGCGTTCCGAAGCGTCGGTGTCGCCACCAGATCGCCACGCCGAGCACGATCGGCAGCGTCGCCGTCACCGACTTCGAGAGTAGGGCCGCGACGAAGGCCGCGAACGCGAGGAACCACCAGCGCGGCCTGCGCTCCTCGTCGAAACGCAAGTACGCCAGGAACGCGAGCAAGTAGAACATGCCCGACATCACGTTCTTGCGCTCGGTGACCCACGCGACCGATTCGACGTGCAGCGGATGCAGCGCGAAGAGCGCCGCGGCGAATGCCGCGCCGGGCATTCCGAGGCGCGCGAAGAGCTTCCACACGAGCCACGCGTTCACGAGATGCAGGAGAACGTTCGTGAGGTGGAACACGAACGGTCGCAGGCCGAACAGCGCGTGCTCGATCCAGAAGCTCGTGAAGACGAACGGGTAGTACTGCGGCGTGTTGGAAACCCACGCGCCACTCCGCGGATGTCGCGCGAGCGACCAGATCGCGCCGAGACCGTCGGGGGATCGAACGGCCGCATTCGCGGTGACGTAGCTGTCGTCGTCCCAGATCCAACCGGCGCGCAGCGCGGGCAGGTAGGCCGCGAGGACCAGGGCAGCGACGAGGAGCGGGATCCAGATCCTCGTCGAAGAGCGTCTCGGCGTGGCGTTCACGCGCGGAGACTACGAAGCGCGGGGTCGCCGTTCCTCCCCGGATACGAAGGTGGCCGCAGGAGGAACTCCCACGGCCAGCTCTTCATCGTCGCAACGGCTGCACGTCGACGTGAGTCGACGCTTTCGCCGAGGTCACGGCGCCCAGGTCAGTTCGACCCCGTTCGACAGGTTGAACGTCGAAGCGGTGCAGAACGCTGCCGCATTGCGATACCACACTTGATACGTGCGGGTGCCCGGGGCGCTCACGCTGCCGCGCACCGAGACACTCGGGTCCCCGCCGCCTGGATACGCGCTCGAGCCACCGATGTTCGTCTTGGTGGCCAGGCGAATGATCGCGCCGCCCGCGCACCGCAGTCCGTCGCCGAACACGTTGCCGAGGCCGCTGTTCTGTCGCGTGCTGCCCTGGAAGTAGAGCGCGCTCGAGTTCGGCATGCCGGAACCCGTCAGCAGTACGCTGTCGGCCGTGAGACTCGGATTCCCCGTGGCGACGATCGTGGCGCCGCTGCCGAGCGAGCTCAAGCACCCGGAGTCGGTCCCCGGCGCGCTGGCGTTGCCACACGGACAGGCGGTGGCGCTGCCGTCGCCGTAGCAGTACGACGTCCCGATCGGACCGGGCGTGAACTTCAGTTGGAACCCGTTCACCGTCGCGAGATTGTTCGAGATCGTGCCCGGATCGTCCGTGACGACCGTCAACGTCCCGCCCGCACCGACCGCGACGGTGTGACGCGCGTAGGTGACGCCGAGCACGTGCGGCGAAGCGCTCCAGTTGCCCGTCAAGATCTGCGGACCTCCCGTGCCGCCGACGACGTCGACGCGCGTGTTGTAGGCCGCCGGGAAATCGGGGGCCAACCCGTACGTCGTGACCTCGTACGTTCCCGGCAGCAAGCCGGCGAACGCCCACGAGATCGATCCGCCCGGCGCGCCCTGCCAGAGTCCGCCGACATCGCTCGCGTCCTCCATGAGCAGGCCGTCGTCGCCGTTCCAGGTCGGGTTGCCGATGTAGAAGTCGCCGAAGCCTCCGGTCGGCGTGACCGCGGCGCCCGTAGCGGCTCCGGTGATGTCGTTGAGCGCAACCGGAATCTGCGCGGTGGTGCCCACGCTGAACCAGAGGCCGGGTTGATTCGCGGCTGCGCCGTACGTCGAGGAGGGCAACGGCGCAGACTGATTCGCGCCGACGTCCAGGTTGAAGTTCTGAGCGACGGACGGGCTCGCGAGTGCGACGAACACCGCGGTGGCGCGGAGGAGTGCAGTGCTATTCATGGGGGCGTAGAGCAGATGTCGTTCGGAGGGCGGGTCGAACGCCGATCGTGCACGACTGCACGCCAGCGACTTGCGAATCCAGGGTAACCGCAGTTCTCGGGATGGAACCCCGCAACCACCTCGCAACGCGCAATTCGCCCGGTGCACGACCACAGTCCTGCCCGGGCGAAGTGAGGAGCGCCGAGTCCCGTTTCGGTCAGGGCGCCCAGGAAACCTGCATGCCGTTCGTCAGATTGAACGTGCTCGCGGTGCAGAAGGCGGCCGAGTTACGATACCAGACCTGGTACTCGCGCGTGCCGGCACCGAGGACGACTCCGCGCACGGACACCGATGGGTCGCCTCCCGCCGGGTAGGCGGACCCGCCACCCGCGTTCGTCTTCGTCCCAAGACGCGTGATCGAGCCCGCGGCGCAGCGCAGTCCGTCACCGAACACGGCTCCCGCTCCCGCCGACTGTTGCGCGGTGCCTTGGAAGTAGAGCGCGCTCGAGTTGGGCATCTGCGTGCCTTGGAGGACGAGCGTGTCGTTCCCGAGCGACGCACTGCCCGTCGCGACGAGCTTCCCGCCGAGTCCGAGCGAGTTGAGACAGCCTTCGTTCGCGCCGAAGGAGCTCGAGTTGGCGCACGGGCAGGCCGTGGCCGTGCCGTCGCCGAAGCAGTAGGCCGTGCCCGGGTTCATCGGTCCGCCGCCGCCCGCGACCTTGACCTGGAAACCGTTCACGGTCGCCAGGTTGCCCGAGGGAAATCCCGGATCCGTGGTCACGATCGTGATGCTCTGACCACCCGTGATCGTCACCGTGTGCTTCGCGTGCGTGGCGCCGAGGACATACGTTCCGCCGCCCCAGGCTCCGCCGACGATCTGAGCGCCTTCGACGGCGTTCGTGACGGCGACCCGCGTCTTGTAGGTCGCGGGCAGATCGGGAGCGATCGCGTACGTCGTGATCTCGTACGTCCCGCCGGCGAGTCCGCCGAGGCTCCACGTGATCGTGCCCCCCCCCTGCCCGAGCGAGCCGACGTCGACCGCGCGCTCGAGGAGCAGTTCGTCGTCGCCGCTCCAGTTCGGGTTCGAGAGCTGGAAGTTCCCGAAGCCGCCCACGAGCGAGATGTTGGCGCCGGTGATCGCGCCCGACAGATCCACGAGGTTGCCCGTCGTGGGATTGTTCCCACTCACCATGTTCCAGACGCCGGGCTGATTCGCAGCCGCGCCGAAACCACTGGAGGGCTGGTGGATGAACTGCGAGCTGCCGACGTCGATGTTCATCGACTGAGCACCCGCCGCGCCGGCGAGGAGCGAGAGCGTGGCGGCGGAGATGATGCGTGCGGTGGGCGACATGGTGCGAGTGGTGGAGGGTGTCGGAGAAGAACTCCCCGAACCCTACCCCGTCGTTCCCATACCGGTCGTCGCGCGAAAGCCGCTCGGAAAATCGTTCGCGGTCAGCCTGCCGCTTCCGTGATCTCGATCATCCGTTCGAGCGCGCGACGCGCGTCACGTACGAGCGCCACGCGCTCCGGCTCGTCCAAACGTTCCCGACGCCCACTCGTCTCGTCGACCACGTCGCCGGCGAGCACGCGATTCAGATCCGGCGCTTTTCCCCGACGCAAGAGGTCGAGCATGCCCGCCAAGTGCGGCGGATCGTTGCGGCTCATCGTCGCGCAGCCGCAGCCCGCGGCGGGGAAGCCCGGCTCGGGGATCTCGGTCAAGTGCACGACTTCGACGCCGCGCGTCTGCGCCAGGTCGCGGGCGTTGCGCACGAAGTGACCCTCCGTACCGATGGCGAGTCGCTCGCCGCGCTTCGCCGACGCGACCGCCTTCCACAAGAAGTCGGTGGAACCCGAGCCGTCGGCCGCTTGCACGACTTCCAGCGGCGACTCGGGATGAACGAGGACTTTCCATCCACGAGCGCGCCACCAGTCGACGTGCTCCTTGCGGAACACCGTGTGCACGCCGCAGTAACTGCCCCACAGGATCATCTCGGCCTGGTCGAGCGCCGCAAGTCCTCCCGGCGCCGACATCTCGCCGAGTTTCATCCCGCCGGCCCACTGACGCGGCTCCGCGAGTTGCACGACGCGATCGAGCGACATCCCGAGTTTCCAGGCCGTGTTCCGACCCAAGTGATGGTCGGGCACGAAGAGCACCTTCTTCCCCTCGGATCGCATCTGCGCGACGACCTTGTGCGCGTTCGAGCTCGTGCACACGGCACCGCCCGTGCGACCCGCGAGCGCCTTGAGACCGCCGCCCGTGTTCATGTACGCGACGACGGCGAGGTCGTCGCCGTAGCGCGCGACGAGCTGTTCCGCGGCCGGGAGCACCATCCATTCCTTGGCCAGCATCTCCATCGTGCAGCCGGCCTTCGGATTCGTGATCCACACCGATTGGTGGTCGCCGGCGAGGATCGCGATCGTCTCGGCCATGAAGTGCACGGCCGACTCGACGATGACGCGCTTCTCCGGATTGCGCGCGGCTTGCAGCGCGAGCACGTAGCTGTCGGCGACCGTTCCGCCGTAGCGCTCGACGAGCTTCACGATCTCGCCGCCCATGTAGAAGTGGGCGAGGAGCAGCAGCGAATCACCGAAGTGATCGCGCGCCGGGATCGCGTACCGATCGAGCCAGGGAAAAATCGTCCCGGGCAAGCGATTGGGCAGCGCCAGATACTCCTCGGCGTACGGTTTGAATTCTTCCTGGTACCAATCGAGCGGCAGATCGGTCTGACAGATGGGCAAGTCCGCGCGCAGGACGATGCCCGAGGACGAGACGGCAGGGGATGAGATGGGCGGGGTCACTCCTCGACCATAACTTCCGCGCCTGTCGATCGGAACCCGGTCGATCCGCCGTCAGAGCGGCGCGTCCAGGACCTGGATCAATTCGAGGCGTTCCCCCGTGAGCAAATCGACTTCGGCCACGAGTCCGAGGCCGGGGACGAGGATTTCGATCAGGAGCTCGAGCGGCTCGAGCGGATCCCATTCCTCGACGTGGATCGCGCTGCCGAAGTTCCCGGCCGCGACCGACACGCGCGTCCCGGTAGCGACGACGCGGCGCACGTCTTCGACGGAGCCGAGCGCGAGCGCGCGACGGAACGACGCTGCACCGGTCGGCGCGGCGGGCACGAGGATTCCCGGCCGAGCGCCGTCGATTCCAGCGCGCCACGAACCCTCGGTCCCGGCGAGGAAACCGGTCTCGTACCGGCGCGTCGATTCACCGAAACACCAGACCGAGCCGTCGTTCTGTTGCGCGAACCACTCC
>CAZKIY010000214.1:0-7152 GCA_964552875.1 uncultured Planctomycetaceae bacterium | reverse complement strand
CGTCGTTCCCGAGTCGCGCATAGACGAAGCCCGCCGCGCTCTCGACGATCGGATGGCCCGCGCCGTCCTCGAGCCAGTTCGCGAACGCGTCACCGCGCTGGAAGACCGTGACGCGCGCACCGTCGGGCTGCGTGCGCTCCAACGGTCCTGGATGCAGCGGGAAGACGCACTCCTGCGCGCTCGACGTGGTGGCGGTGAGCGTGACGACGGCGGCCGCGAACGCGGCGAGCAGCTTGTGCATGGAGCTCGAGTGGGGCGTGGGGCTTGCGAGCGCCGGGAAAACCGTACCCCGTTCTCGCAGATCGTGCAGCACCGAAGCGCGACAAGCCGCGCGCGCGCGTCCAGAGTCCTGAATCACCGTGGCGCTCGGCGCGGATCTCGCGCGGCCGACCGGGTCAGTTGCCCGGATTGCGCTCGAGCCAGACGGCCTCGTCCTCGAGCGCTTCGTACTGCTCGTACTCGAGTGTGTCGCGCGGATCGCCGTCCACGTACTGCACGAGCGCGGCGCGGATCTCGATCAGGCGGAGCTTGCGCGCCTCCGCGGACGAGTCGGCGTGAAAACCCGCGATCGCGGCTTCGCCGCCCAGGATCGGGCTCGAGCGACCGGCCAGCCCCAAGTAGGACGGCGGCTCCTCAGGGACCGCCGCGACGTCGGCGACCGGCTTCGTTCCCGCCGAAGTCGCGGCACCGGCAGCGTTCGCGTTCGCGTCCGCGCGCCGCACGTCGTCGTCGCGCGGCTCCGCGTCCGGGGCCGTCAACGCGACATCGCGCTGCGCGCCGCGATCCGTCGACTCGGAGTGCGCGGCGGGCATGGGACCCGTTGCGCCAGCGCCGGCCGGCGAGCTCGACCACGACCGGGCGAGCACCGGTTGCGGCACGGCCGACAGCGACTCCGACAGCGATGGAACGGCGAACTGCAACGACGGTTGCCCGAACGATCCTCTGAAAATCGCGCCGGGCACCTGCGGGTGCGGCGTCAGCGACGTCGACTCCGACGCCGACGGCATCGCCGACGGCATCGCCGACTGCATCGACAACTGCGACACCGCGGCCAACCCGACCCAAGCGGACGTGGACGGCGACGGAGTGGGCAACGCCGGCGACAACTGCCTCCTGATCCCGAACCCGGGTCAGGGCGACTGCGACACGGACACGATCGGCGATGCGTGCGAGATCGCTTCCGGATCCGCGGACTGCAACCTGAACGGCATCCCCGACACGTGCGACCTCACGGCCGCGACGAGCTTCGACCTGAACTCGAACGCGATCCCGGACGAGTGCGAGCAGCTCGGCGGCACGCCGTTCTGCTTCGGCGAAACCGGTTGCCCGTGCGGCAACAACAGCGCGCCCGGCGCCAACCAGGGTTGCCGGAACTCGACCGGGTTCGGCGCGGAACTCGTCGGCTCGGGCCTCACCGACGTCTCGTCGGACGGCCTGCTCCTGACGGTGACGCACTTGCCGACGAACGGCTTCGCGGTGTTCATCCAAGGCACGGCGGTCTCGGGCGCTCCGTTCTCGGACGGCAAGCGTTGCGCGGCCGGCACGGTCATCCGCCTCGGGCTCGAGACCGTCTCGGGCGGGACGACGGCGTATCCGCAGTTCGGCGACCCGACCGTGTCGGTGCGCGGCCTCGTGCCGCCGACCGGCGGCGTCCGCTACTACCAGGCCTGGTACCGCAACCCGACCGGCCCGTGTCAGACGGGCTCGAACCTGACGAACGGCGTTTCGGTGGTTTGGCAGCCGTGATCGGGACGGGTCCGTCGACCTCCGTCGGCGGATCCCGGTCCCGAAGCGAACGCGCTGGCCGCGGGGATCTCCCCCGCGGCCGGCGCTGTTTTCGCGATCGGCCTGCCGCCGCGAAGCGGCGCGTCCGCGCGACCGATCCCTTTCGCAGTGCCCACACTTCATGGGAGCCGGGGACCTGATACAGATCTCTCCATGATCCTCCGGCCGGCGACCTGCGTACTCCTCGTCCTCGCTCCGCTCGCCTTCGCGCAGGAGGGTTACCGCGTCCCGCCGCCGGAGCTCGTCGAGGTGCTCGACGCCGCGCCCACGCCCGACGTCGACGTGTCGCCCGACGGGCGTTGGATGCTGCTCGTCGAGCGACCGGCGATGCCCTCGATCGCCGAGGTCGCGCGTCCGTGGCTCGGGCTCGCCGGCTCGCGCATCGATCCCGTGCTGGCGATGCCACAGCAGCCGTCGTTCGCGCGCGGGCTCGTGTTGAAGAGCGTCGAGGAGGGCACCGAGCGCCGCGTGCCGCTGCGCGAGAACGCGCGCGTCGGGAGCGTCTCGTGGTCGCCCACGAGTTCGCGCTTCGTCTTCACGCTCGCCGGCGAGACCGGGACCGAGCTGTGGACGCAGGACATGCGCGAGCTCGCGCCCAAGCTCGTCGTGTCCGGCCTCCACGGCGTGTTGGGCGGCGCGTGGTCGTGGTTCGCGGACGGCGAGACGCTCGCGATCAAGCTCGTGAACGCCGATCGCCCCGCGAGACCTGAGCGTCCGACGACGCCGCGCGGACCGGCCGTGCAGGAATCGCAGGGCCGCGCGACGGCGCTGCGCACGTACCAGGACCTGCTCGGCGACGCCGAGGACGAGTCAATTTTCGCCTGGACCGCCACGTGCCGCGTCGCACTCGTCAACCTGCTCGCGGGCGAACCGCGGCGGATCGCGAAGCCCGACATGTACGTCGATGTCGAGCCGTCGCCGGACGGCCAGAACCTGCTCGTCACGCGCCTCGAGCGGCCGTTCTCGTACGTGTTGCCCTGGTCGCTCTTCCCCGCGACGACCGAGGTGTGGGATCTCGAGGGCCGCGTGCTGCGCACGGTCGCGAAGACGCCGCTGGGCGACGCGATCCCGATGGAGGGCGTGCCGCTCGGGCCGCGCAGCATCCAGTGGGCGGCCAGCGAACCGGCGACGCTCGTGTGGGTCGAAGCGCTCGACGGCGGCGATCCCGAGGCGCAGGCCGAAGCGCGCGACCGTTGGTTCCGACAACCGGCGCCGTTCGGCGCGGCGCCCGAGCCGTTCCTCACGCTCGAGTGGCGCGCGCGCGGACTGCGGTTCCTCGCCGATCCGAACCTCGTCCTGGCCGGCGAGTACGAGCGCGATCGCCGCTGGACCCGCACGCGCCTCGTCGATCGCACGAACCCCGGTGCGAGCGTCACGGTCGAGGATCGCAGTCAGAACGATCGCTACGGCGATCCGGGCACGTTCGCCAGCACGACCGGACCGCTCGGCACCCGGATCCTGCGCCAGGACGGCGAGTACCTCTACCGCGTGGGACAAGGCGCCTCGAAGCAAGGCGCTCGGCCGTTCGTCGACCGCTATTCGCTGCAGACGCGCGCGGCCGAGCGGTTGTGGCAGTGCGGCGAGAACGTGTACGAGACCGTCGCCTCGATCGCGAGGAGTTCCGCAGTCGAGAAGCCCGCGCTGATCACGTCGTTCGAGAGCCCGACGGATCCGCCCAACTACCGCTGGCGCGATCTCCAGGCCGGCACGCAGAAGGCGCTCACGACCTTCCCCGATCCGCAGCCGACCCTGCGCAAGCTGAAGGTCGAGTTCATCCAGTTCGCGCGCGCCGACGGCGTGGCGTTGTCGGGCCGACTCTACCTGCCCGCGAACCGCAAGGAGGGCGAGCGCCTGCCGCTCTTCCTGTGGGCCTACCCGAACGAGTTCTCCGACGCGGGGACGGCCAGCCAGATCGCGAGCTCGCCGCACCGCTTCGTGCGCGTGCGCGGTCCGTCACCCGTGCTGATGGCGCTGCACGGCTACGCGGTGCTCGACGAAGCCTCGATGCCCGTCGTCGGACCGCCCGAGACGGTGAACGACACGTTTCTGGCGCAAATCGCGGCGAACGCCGCAGCGGCGATCGCGGAGCTCGTGAAGCGCGGCGTCGTCGATCCGGAGCGCTGCGCCGTCGGCGGGCACAGCTACGGCGCGTTCATGACCGCCAACTTGCTGGCGCACACGGACCTCTTCCGCGCCGGCGTCGCGCGCAGCGGCGCGTACAACCGCACGCTGACGCCCTTTGGATTCCAGAGCGAGCGACGCACGCTGTGGAAGGCGCCCAAGAGCTACCTCGAGCTCTCGCCGTTCCTCGTCGCCGACAAGATCAACGAGCCGCTCTTGCTGGTGCACGGCGAGAAGGACGACAACACGGGCACCTTCCCGATCCAGTCCGAGCGCTTGTTCCAAGCGATCCAAGGCAACGGCGGCGTCGCGCGGCTCGTGATGCTGCCCGAGGAGGCGCACGGGTACCGCGCGCGCGAATCGATCCTACACACCGTGGCGGAGACGGTGGACTGGCTCGACGCGCGCGTGCGCGACGCGGCGCCGAGGTCGGACCGCGCGCCGGAACCGGCGGCGGTGAAACCGGCGACAGTGGACGCGGCGGCGCCGACGCGGCCGGGCGGGAACTGACAGGGCGGGCGGCCCCGTTCGCAAAGCACGACAGGCAGGTTGGCGCACGGGGCGTCTGCGCCCCGCTGCTCATGGCCGCGGTCGCGTCAGCTCGCAACGCCCGCCGACACGCGGGCGCGCTCTAGGAGTTCGAGCACTTCCAGGCTTCGCGCCCAGTCGCGCATGTAGGCGAGATCGAGCGCGTGGCCGCGCGTCTTCAGGAGCCCGAGCACGTCGCGCCACTGCTTCTCCGAGACGCAGTCGGCATCGAGGTACCAGCGCAGTTTCTGGAGAACCAAGTCCTCGGGCGTGATGATGCGGATCTCGTCCGGGTAACCCGGTCCGAGGCGTTGCCACCGTCCGCGCTCGATCTCCGCCTTGTGAATTCCGGACCGAGGCACGACGTGCACGTCGATCTTCATGAAGCTCGCCACGTGGACCATCGTGAACATCGTGGACGTGCGCGCGGCCTCGAGCGCGGCGTCCGGCGCGACGAGGAACCCGTCCTGGGCGAGGATCGGGAGGCGACGCGCCGGATCTAGCCCCATGTGCACCGCGAAATCGACGTCCAGCGTCGAGCGCGGCTCCCCGTAGACGATGGTCGCGACTCCGCCCGACAGCACGTACTGGATCCCGAGACGCTCGAACAGCGCCGCGGCGTCCACCACCGCTTGGAACATCGCCGTCACGACCCGGTTTGGACGGTCGAGCGGTAAGCGAGGAACGTCTGGACGAAGTTGCGACCGTACCGCGCCTCGGCGGCCAGTCGCTCGAGTTCCGCGCGGGACGCGCCCGGATGCTCGCGTCCGAGGGCCTCGGCCTGGAGCTCGTGGATCGCCGCGTGCCAATCCTCGATCAGGCGTACTTTCGCGGCGAGATCGAGCGAACGCCAGTGAGCGAACTGGAGCTCCTCGGCCCAGTACGTCGAGTCCTCTGACTGCAGCTCGTAACCGAGCGGCGGAAGGCGCGCGAAGAACATGCGCGGGATGATACCGGCGCCCAGGACTGGATCGAACCCGCCGTCCTGGTAGGACATCGCGCGTGGTCCGTGAACAACCGCACCTGCTCCACGTCTTCTCGACCTTCGTCCCGGCCGGCCCCGAGTCGCGCGCGGTGCGGCTCATCGAGGGCGCGGCCCACGAGTTCCGGCACTCGATCGTCGCGCTGGACGGGCGCACGGACGCGAGCGCGCTCCTCTCGGGGAAGTACGACGTGAAGCTGCTCGCGGCGCCACCGCGCGCGGGTTCGCTGGCGACGCTGCGGCGCCTGCGCGCGCTGCTCGTCGAACAGAAGCCCAGCGCCCTGCTCACTTACAACTGGGGTGCCTTCGACGCGGTGCTCGCGGCGCGCTCGCTGCGCTACGGGCGCGTCATCCACCACGAGGACGGCTTCAACGCCGACGAGGCGGTCGAGTTCAAGGCGCGGCGCGTGTGGGCGCGCCGCCTCGTCCTGCCGCGCGTGCACCGCGTCGTCGTGCCGTCGCGCAAGCTCGAGAAGATCGCGCGCGACACGTGGAAGCTCGCGCCGAAGCAGGTGCTGTGCGTTCCGAACGGCATCGACCTCGCGCGCTTCCAGCCCGCGGACGGACGCCCGTCGCTGCGGCACGCGCTGGGTATCCCCTCGCGCTCTCCGGTGATCGGCTGGGTCGGCCACCTGCGGCTCGAGAAGAACCCGCTGCGCTTCCTGAAGGCCGCGGCGCGCGTCGATGCTGAACTCGGCGCGCACTTCCTGATCCTCGGGGACGGCGCGGAGCGCGCCGCGTGCGAGGACCTCGCGGCGAAGACGCCGACCTTGTACGGCCGCACGCACTTCGTCGGGCACCAGGCCGATCCGCGGGAGCACTACCGCGCGATGAACGTCTTCTGCATCTCGTCGGACACGGAGCAGATGCCGATCGCGCTCGTCGAGGCGATGGCCAGCGCGCTGCCGGTCGTCACGACGGACGTCGGCGACGTGCGCGCGATGCTCGCACCCGGGCAGGCCGATTGGATCGTCGAGATCGACCAGCACGAGACGGCCTGGCCGCTGGCGGAGAAGCTCACAGCGCTCGCACGCGACGCCGACGCGCGCGCGCGGCTCGGCCGCGCGAACCGGGAGAAGGCGCTCGCCGACTACGACTTCGCGACGATGCTCGACGCGCACCGAACGGTGTGGCGCGCGGCCGTGCAGGGCTGAGAGACCTGCGCGTACGTTCTACGAATCGCGCGCGGCCTTCCCCTGGCGGCGCGCGATCGGCGAAAACGCGGGCGCAACCGATTCCGGCCGCGCTCGGATCCGGACCCCCGCATCCAGCGCAGGTCCAGCGGTGCTCCGAATCGGTAGCGCGCGCTGTGGGATTCGAGCACGCCCAGCACGTGATCGAGCGCCTCCTGGTCCTCGCGCAGGACCCAGTCCGCGTCCTTGCTCGCCGCGGCGAGCCGTAACACCACGACGGCTTGACCGCTGCCGAGGATCGTGCGCAAGAGGGACGCGTTGAACTCGCGCCTCAGGGACAGGTAGATCGACACTCGAGCTGCCAACCAAGCACACCGCGCGCGGTGGTTCCATGGCGCGGCCGAGCTCCGCCGGCGCGACCACTCCCGACACGCGCGGAAGACCCGATCCCGCGTTATCCTGGCGGGATGATCGCCCGGGTTCCGACCGCCGTCGGAGCCTGTACCCGACCCCTCGCACTATGACCCTCGACACGATCGCCCCGCCCTCCGTGGCCGTCCTCCAGCGCATCGCCGACCGCGCCTTCGCACAGACGATGGCGGT
>CAZKIY010000213.1:0-7194 GCA_964552875.1 uncultured Planctomycetaceae bacterium | reverse complement strand
CGGTCAGGTCGATGCCCGTGACCGCGATCATCTGGCCGTTCGAGTCGGCGTTGCCGAGCGATGCGAACGGCGTGCGACTCGGATCGGCCTGCGTGGTCGGCGGGACGGGGTCTTCGCCGCCCGTCGATTGGAGCGCAGCGTTCACCGGCTGGAGCGCAGCGTTCACCGGCTGGAGAGAAGCGCTCACCGGCTGGAGCGAAGCATTGCCCGGCAGAGCCAGACCCACGGCCAAGAGCGCGCTCCCCACGAGGAGCAGCGCGGCTTGACCATCCAAGAATGTGTTGCGGCGCATGGCGGACTCCCTACTGACTCCGGGAGGAAACGAAGGTGCATCCTAGGGAGCGGCGAGCGCTGGGACCAGCCCTCGGCGTCGCCCCTACCCCGGCCGAGGGCGTCGGTGACGGCTCGCGCCCCGACTACCAGCGGGCGAGGTCCCCCGAGATCTCCTCGAGGAGGTCCTTCAGGGTCACGATCCCGACCGGCGCCTCGCGGGTGCCCACGATCGCCAAACGCTGGCCGGCCGCGCGCAGACGACCCAGCGCGCGATCCACCGGGAGATCGGCCGCGAGGACCGGGATCGGCCGCAGGCGATCGAGGACCGAGGCCCCCTCGCCGTCGCCCAGGACGTCGAGCTGGTGGACGTAGCCGAGCACCACACCGCCCACGCCCTCGACCGGAATCCGCGTGTGGAGCGCCGCCGCGATCGCGGCATAGGCCGCCGAAGCGCCGGCGTCGGCGCGCAGGCGTACCACGTCCTTCCACGCCACCATGCAGCGCTCGACGGGGATCGAACGCAGCAGGAGGACGTTGCGCGCCATCTCCTCGGCGTGGCGCGGGATCGCGCCGCTCTCGGTCCCCTCGCGCAGGAATCCGAGGACGGCTTCTCGACCTTGCGCGCCCGCTTCGAGCCCTTCGCCGCCGGCGAGCCGCGCGACGCGGCGTGCTGCCAGCGCGAGGATCCAGATGAGCGGCGCCAGAACGATGCGCGCGGCGAGGATGACTCCCGCGGTGAAACGCAGTGCCGCATGGGGCCGACGACGAAAGAGGTCTTTCGGGAACAGCTCGGCCCCGAAGAAGACGATCGGGACGAGGACGAACGAGAGCACGAGATCGACGCCGGCCTCCGAGACGCCGCGCGCGTGGAGCACCGCTTCCGTCCGCCACGTGAGGATTTCCACGCAGACGTTCACGCCCAGCACGAAGACGATCACGAGGACCGTTCGATCGCGTCCGAGGCGTTGCACGATGCGCGCCGCGCGACTGCCGGCGCGCGCTTCCATGTCGAGGCGCACGCGGGACACGCGGTAGAACGCGGTCTCGGTTCCGGCGAAAATCGCCGTTCCGAAGAGACACGCGACGAAGATCGCGATCTCGAGCGCAGTGCTCATGCGACCGCTCCCGCGGCGGCGAGAACGCGCAGGTCCACGCTATCGACGCGACGACCGCGGACCGCGTTGACCGTGATCTCTATCCCGCCCATCGAGACGGCGTCGCCTTCGCGTGGGATGCGGCCGAGCAGCGCCGCGACGAGGCCGCCGACCGTCTCGAACCCGGCGGGCACGACCTCGCGACCGAACTGCTCGTTCCAATCGCGGATCGAGAGTGTGCCGGACACGCGGAAGCGCCCGTCGCCGATCGCCGTGACCGCCGGTGCCTCGCGCTCGCCCTCGACGCGCAGGTCGCCGACGATCTCCTCGAACACGTTCTCGAGCGTGACGATGCCCGCAGTGCCGCCGTACTCGTCCACGACGACGGCCTCGGCCGCGCCCGATGCGCGCAGCGTGCGCAGGAGGTCGAGGACGCTGGCGAGAGCGGGTACGAACACGACGGGCTGAACGAGCGACTCGAGCGACGCTTCGGGATGAGCGAGCACGTCGCGCAGGCGGACGAGGCCCGCGACGTCGTCGGCGCCACCGCGCACGACCGGCATCCAGGTGTGGCGCTTCGAGAGGGCGCGCGCGACTTGGAACCACCGTCGCTCCTCGTCGCGATCGGAGAGGTCGAGCGTGATCATGTCGACGCGCGGCGTGAGGATTTCGGCGACGCGAATGCCCTCCAGCTCGACCACTTCGGCGAGGAGGTCGGCCTCGCGCACGTCGATGAGTCCGCTGTGTGCGCTTTGTTCCAGCACTTCGGCCAACGTGTCCGTGCTCACGCCGGCCTCCTCGCGCGCCGATTCCCCCAAGGCGCGCATCAAGAGCTCGAGTGCGCGCTGCAGGACGCGCCGGATCGGACCGAGGAAGCCCACGAGGAAGACGAGCGGGGTCGCGGCGAAGCGCGCGATTCGGACGCGCGCCTGGAGCGCGACGGCCTTCGGGAGGAGTTCGCCACAGAGCACGAGGACGAAGAGCGCCGCGATCGCGAGCAGTGCTGTCTCGTACGCTTCGTCGTGTGGGAAGAGGTCCGCAGCGAACGAGAAGAACATCACGTTCACGAACAGGTTTCCGAGCAGGACGGTGACGAGCAGGGCCTGCGGATCCGCGAGGAGGCGCGCCACCTTCTGACCCGCGCGACGGCGTTCGGCGTCGGTCAGCGTGAAGAGGGCCGTCTCGCTGGCGCTGAAGAAAGCCGACGCGGCGAGGAGCACCGGCAACGCGAACGCACTCGCGTTCACGCGTTTTCTCCCGCGGCCTGGTGGCCCGGCACCCAGATGGGGATCTGGATCTCCACGACGAGACCGCGACCCGGCGGACTCGCGAGGTGCACGGCGCCGCCGTGATCCCGGACGACGCGGTGCACGAGACCGAGTCCGAGGCCTGTGCCCTTGCCGACCTCTTTCGTGGTGAAGAACAGGTCCGAGATGCGCGGCACGTCCTCCTCGCGAACTCCCGGTCCGTCGTCCTCGACGACGAGGACGACGTGATCGCCCGATCGGCCGATGCGAACGTCGATGCGGCCGCCCCGACGACCGTCGGTTCGCGTCTCGATCGCGTCGAGAGCGTTCACGAGCAGGTTCAAGGTAGCTTGACCGAGCTCGTGCGGTTCGCCCATCACGGGCGGCAGGGCGCGCAGCACGTCGAGCACGTCCCCGTCGCTCCGCCCCGCTGTGTCGCCGAGCCGGATCTCGACGCCGAGCCCGTTCGACCTGTGCTGCACGAGCGCTATCGCGTCGAGTACCGGGTCGACGAGGGCCAGCGGGACCGCACGCGCCGTCCGCGGCGTGAAGCGCAGGAGTTGCCCCACCGTCGTGCGGATCCGCTCCAGCCCTGAGCGCAGGAGCCCGTAGTACTGCACACTTTTCGCGGGCGAAAGTTGGCCTCTCTCGAGCGCATCGACCGCATTGATCAGTCCCCCGAGGGGGTTGTTGATCTCGTGTGCGATGCCCGCCGCGAGCTCGCCCGTCGCCGCGAGACGACGCTGCGTCATGGCGGCGGCTTCGGCGCGACGCACCTGCTCCGTCGCTTCGCGGACTTCCCGCGCACGGTGTGCGTCGAAGCCCTCGATCTGACCGGCCATCACGTCGAATGTGCGGATGAGTTCACCAAGTTCGCCCGCTGAGAGGTCGGGGCCGGCGCGCGCCGAGAGTTCTCCGGCCGCGAGGCGACGCGAGGCCGCGGCAAGTCGGGCCACGGGATCGAGCACGGATCGCCGCAGGATCCACACCGTCGCCAGCGTCATGAGCACGGTCGAGACGAGGAACGCGGGCAGGATCACCTCGAATGGGCTGGCCGGCGGCTGGAATGGCGCGAGCGTGAACCAGCATCCGCCCCAGACTTCGCCGGTCGCATCGCGGATCGGAACGACGGTGCCGCCCGAGCTCGCGCGCGGCACGCCGTCCTGGATCACCCGCGTCACATCCGCGAGCACGACATCCTCGTCGATGGCGACGCCGCGCCGCATTCGTCCGAGCGGATTGAGCCACGCTCCGCGCGGATGGATGCGTCCGCGTTCGTCGACGTCGATGCTCCGGTGAACGATCAGCGCGTCGTCGAAATATCGCCACAAGGGCCACCCGAGGATCGTCGCGACGCGAATGCCTCCGCCTTGGTCGACGGTCGACTGGAGGCGGTCGGCGAGGACGCGCGCAGCTTCGGAGAGACTCTTCTCGTAGTCGAAGCGCAGGCGCGACTGGATCTCACGCGATGAGACCCAGAACGCGCCGCCGAACACGACGAGGTTCGCCGCCGTGACGATCCCGAGGACGCGGACGCGCAGGGAGAGCCTCATGCGGCCTCCCGAACTCGTCGTGATCCGCTCGCGCGCGCTGGCTCAGGCATTGCCGATCGTGTTCATGATCTCGAGAAGCGGGAGGAACAGCGCGACCACGATGAAGCCCACGAAAGCCGCGACCACGATGAGCAGCATCGGCTCGATCACCTTGAAGAGCGAATCGATCTGGCGATCGACCTGGATCTCGTACGCGTCGGCGACCTTCAAGAGCATGCGATCG
The DNA here is from genome assembly GCA_964552875.1 of uncultured Planctomycetaceae bacterium. Lineage (GTDB taxonomy): Bacteria > Planctomycetota > UBA1135 > UBA1135 > JAEUHZ01. The sequence goes on along the minus strand of CAZKIY010000213.1, from coordinate 2,804 downwards.
AGCTCGCCCGTCGCTTCGCCGACGTCCACCATGTTGACGACGAGGTCGTCGAACAGCCCCGTCTCCCCCATCGGGCGAGCGATGCCCTCGCCTTCGCGCACCGTCTTGCGAATCGACTCGACGCCCTCGGCGAGGACTTCGTTGCGGGTGGCGTCGCGCACGATGCCGAGTGCATCGAGGTGCGGCACGCCGGCCTGGACCAAGGTGCCGAAGTTGCGCGTGAAGGCTGCGATCAGCGCTTTCGAGAGCATCGGGCCGATGAGCGGCAGCTTCAGCATGATCTTGTGGACGCGGTAGCGGTACGCATAGCTCCTGCGCAGCGCCATGATGTGCACGACGAACAGGACGATCGGCAGACCGAACACGACGTACCAGCGGTCCACGGAGAAACGCGAGACGTCGAGCAGTATCTGCGTCATTCGCGGCAGATCGATGCCGAACGAGCGGAAGATCTCCTCGAACCGCGGGATGATGAAGACGATGACGGCCGCGATGACCATCACGGCGACGGAGACGATCACGCTCGGATAGATCGTGGCGTTGCGGACCTTCGCCTTGATCGTCTCGACGCTCTCCTGGTACTTCGCCTGGCGTTCGAGGACGAGCCCGAGCACGCCGCCCGCCTCGCCGGCGCGCACCATGTTCGCGTAGAGCCGGTCGAACGCGCGCGGGTGCTTCTCGAGGGCTTCGGAGAGCGGCGTGCCGGAGGTCACGTCCTCGACGACGTCCTGCAGCACGGCCTTGAACGGACCGGGCCGCATCTGACCTTCGAGGATCGTGAGCGCCTTCACGATCGGGATGCCTGCTTCGGTGAGCGTCGCGAGTTGAACCGTGAAGTCCGTCACCTGACGCGGTCGAATGCGACCGCGCGCGCGGCGCGGTGACGGTTCGGGTCCGGCGTCGTCACGCCCCGGAGCTCCGGTGGGACCTGTGGGGCGCGCGCTCGAGCGTTGGATCTTCTTGGCCATCCCTTGCGTTCGTCCGTTCCTACCGCGCCGTCTCGCGCAGCACTTCCTCGATGGTCGTCCGACCGGCCAGCATCGCTTGGACGCCGACGTCGCGCAGCGTTCTCATCCCGGCGCGACTCGCGGCATCGCGGATCTCGCCGGTCGATGCACGGCGCAAGATCGCAGCGCGAATCTCCTCACCGACGTGCAGGATCTCGAAGATCCCCGTGCGTCCGCGATAGCCGGTGTGGTGGCACGCGGCACATCCCTTGCCGAACGAGAGCCGTCGTCCGCGCACGAGTTCGGCGTCCGGGCCTAGTTCGAGCAGGATCTCGTCGTCCGGTTCGTACGTGTCCTTGCACGCGACGCAAACCGAGCGCACGAGCCGCTGCGCCACGACGGCTTCGAGCGTCGCGGTGATGAGGAACGGCTCGACGCCCATGTCGACGAGTCGCGTCACCGTGCTCGGTGCATCGTTCGTGTGCAGCGTCGAGAACACGGTGTGTCCCGTGAGGCTCGCTTCGACCGCGACCGATGCCGTCTCGCCGTCGCGGATCTCGCCGATGAGGATCTTGTCCGGATCCTGGCGCAAGACCGTGCGCAACACGGACGCGTATGTGACGCCGATGTCGTCGTGAATGGGCACCTGGACGACGCCTTCGATGTCGTACTCGACCGGGTCTTCGACGGTGATGATCTTCTGGTCGGGCTGATTCGCCTCCTGCAGCATCGCGTAGAGCGTCGTCGTCTTGCCCGAACCCGTCGGCCCCGTCACGAGGACGATGCCGTGCGGCAGACGCGTGAGCCGTTGGAGCTGCTCTCGATCCTCGGGCTCGAGTCCGAGTGTCGCGAGGTCGAGGCTCACGGCGCTGCGGTCGAGGATGCGCAGCACGCAACCTTCGCCCGAAACGCCCGGAATCGACGCTACCCGCAGGTCTACGGGTCGGCCGTCGATGGCGAGTTCGATGCGTCCGTCCTGCGGCATGCGCGTCTCGGCGATGTCGAGATCGGCCAGCACCTTGATGCGCGCGATGAGAGCCTGCGCCAAGTGCGCGGGCGGGGCCTCGATCTCGTACAACGATCCGTCGACGCGATAGCGGATGCGCAGCGAACCTTCGAACACCTCGAAGTGAACGTCGCTGGCGCGATCCTGGATCGCGCGATGCAGGATCGAGTTCAGGAGTCGCACGACGGGCGCGCTCTTCGCCGCGGAATTCACGTCCCCGCCGGCTACAGCCCGCGCCGCGTCTCGGATCGCGTCCGAGAGCGAGCCCTCGGGCCCGTAATGCTCGAGCACCTTCGCCTTGATCTCGGCCGCGTCGGCCAGCGCGGCGCGGATGTCCACGCCTTTCTGGAACCGCAGGTCCTCGAGAACGGCGGCGTTCAAGGGATCCGCGATCGCAACGACGAGCGTCTTCCCTTCGACGCGGAGGGGCAAGACTCCGTAGGCGTGCGCGGTGCTCCCATCCACGAGTGCCAGCGCCGCCTTCTCCGGTACGACGCGCGAGAGATCGACGGCTTCGAGCCCCGATTGCTCGGCGAGAGCACGCGCGATCTGCGCGGTCGTCGCCGACCCGAGCTGCACGAGGCACTGGCCGATCAGACCGCCGTGCTTGCGCTGCTCCGCGAGCGCCTCTTGGATCTGGCCTTCCTTGACCGCGCCTTGCGCCTTCAGCACTTGGCCGAGGAGACGCTTGCTGCCGCCGGTGGAAGCTGCCGCAGGACTCACAGGCGCGACTCCAGATCCTTGTCGTCGGCAGCGGAGTCGATCGCGACCTCGCGTGAGATCGAACCCTTCTTCGCGAGATCCAGCAGATAGTCGTCGAGCGTGATCATCCCGATCTTGCGCGAGGTCTG
>CAZKIY010000212.1:5191-7194 GCA_964552875.1 uncultured Planctomycetaceae bacterium | reverse complement strand
GGAGTCGCGGCGATCGACGTGCACGTGCTCCGGCCCCGCGCGGTCGGCGGCGTCGCCTTCCCGACGCCGAAGTAGAGGTTCACATCGTGCGCGCGCGTTCCGTGCGCAGCCACCGCGCGGACGGTCGGCAAAGGTGCCGTATCCGCCGCGGAGGCTCGACAGCTCTTCTCGCGCGTGACGAAGGATTCATGGCCGCGCGGTCGGATTCTGGGCACCGAACCTCGGATTCGGTCGCGCTTCCTTCGCGCGGAGTCTTCCACGCGAGCCGCGCCGTCGTGCACAATCGTCGTACTGATCATGCGCTGCATCCTCGCGCTCGTGCTCCTCTGCGTTCCGCTGCCGGCGCAGAACGCCGATGACAAGCCGTGTCGCGCCGATTACACGATCCGGGCGCGCTACGAAGAGGAAGGTCGGCGACTGCACGGCGAACTCGTCGTGCGCTGGACGAACGAGAGCCGCGACTCGGTGCCGGACCTGTGGTTCCACTCGTATTGGAATGCGTTCGCGAATTCGGAGACGACGCACATGGTGGGATCCGGAGGAACCCTGCGCGGTGGTCCCGTCGGTGACGACGAATGGGGTTGGCAACGCATCCTCTCCGTGTCGATCGACGACGCCGATGCGACGGAGAGTCTCGAATGGATCTCGCCCGACGATCAGCGCGAGGAAGACCGCACCGTCTTCCGCGTGCGCAATCCGAAGACCGCGAAGCCCGGCGCCGTCGTCACGGCTCGCGTGCGCTGGGAAGCGCAGATCCCGCGCGTCCGTCGCCGCACGGGATACAAGGACGACTTCTTGTTCATCGCGCAGTGGTTCCCGAAGCTCGGCGTCTACGAGACCGGAAATGGCTGGAACTGCCATCAATTCCACGCGTCGACCGAGTTCTTCTCGAACTTCGGAACGTACGATGTCGAGCTCGATCTGCCCTCCGTCTACCAGGAGAAGACGGGCGCATCGGGCGTGCAGGACGGGCCGACCACCGGTGAGAGCGGTCGCTTCACCGTGCGCTACGCGGCGCCGTCGGCGAAGGATCGCGAGCGTGCCGAACGCAATGGTCGATCTCCGCTCGTGCACGACTTCACGTGGACCGCCGATCGGCACTACGTGAAGTATCAAGACACGTTTCACTACGCCGCATGGGCGGCACGGTTCCCCGACGAGGTCGCGCGTGTCGCGCTGGCGCTCGATCGCACGAAGGACGAGATGCGGTTGCGCGACGTGGCGGTGACGGTGCTCTTGCAACCCGAGCACGTTTCGCAAGGACGACGCCACTTCGAGGCGACGTGCACGGCGCTCTTTTTCTACGGCCTGTGGTGGGGCGAATACCCCTACGAACACATCACCTGCGTCGATCCCGCGTGGGGAGGCGGTGGAGCCGGCGGGATGGAGTATCCCACGCTTTTCACGGCCGGCACGCGCATGTTCACGCGCTCGGCGATGCAGACTCCGGAGAGCGTGACGGTCCACGAGGCCGGCCATCAGTTCTGGTACGGGCTCGTCGCGAACAACGAGTTCGAAGCCGGTTGGCTCGACGAGGGGTTCAACACGTACTCGCAGAACGAGGCGCTGTGGCTGCGCTACGGGCACTCGATCTCGACCACGGACTTCGCGAGCCTGCCCTACGACGGCATGCGCGTCGGTCGCATGCCGGGCGGCACGCCGCTCTCCGACGCCCTGGCGGGGAATCGTTTCACGTTGCCCTGGATCGGCGCGATCGAACCGTTGCGCGGTTCGGGGTTCGTCGACTGGTGGCGTGAGCAACCGCTCCTCACCTACGGTCGACAGCGGACGGATCCGCGCGAGGGCGGGCGCGTCGGCTATCTGCAGGATCCGGACACGGATCCGGTCGACATGCCGGGTTGGCTCTACTGCGATCGCGCGAGCTATCGCACGAACAGTTATCGACGCACCGCGACGGCACTGAAATCGTTGCAGGGTTTGGTCGGGGACGCACGTTTCCTGCGAGGAATGCGCCTGTATTCGGAGCGGTGGCGGTTCCGGCA
>CAZKIY010000212.1:0-5091 GCA_964552875.1 uncultured Planctomycetaceae bacterium | reverse complement strand
GACGCCCGAAGAGTCGACGACAGCGGGTCTCGGCGCAGAATCGAAGCCGTGGCAAGCGAAGGTGACGATCCGACGCCGCGGAGAACTCCTGCTCCCGCTCACGATCGAGCTCAACTGGGGCGACGGAGCGAGCGAACGCCTCGTGTGGACGCGCGAGGACCAAGCGCACAGCACGTGGTGGAGGCCTCTCGAAGATCGCGAGCCTTCCGAGCGCAAGCTGGTCTCCGTCCGCATCGATCCGGAGCATCGCTACCACTTCGACCTCGACCTCTCGAACAACGAGTGGCACGACGCGGTCGATCGATCTGCACCGCTGCGCTGGTCCGAGCGCGTTTTCGCGCAGTATCTGCACGGTCTCCACGCGTGGGGAGGTCTCGGTGGTTGATCCGGGCAACCCGGATGGTCGCGTCGCGAGCCTCGACGCACTGCGCGCGGCGCTCGGGCGTCCGGCGATCTGGCTGTCGATCCTCTTCTTCGAGGTGTTGCTCTCCGTCGGGCCCGCGTTGGCGTACCTCGCCTGGATGACCGGCGCGACGGACCAGCGCTACGCGCCGGATTCGCTGATCTCGAACCTGGGCGCGAACTTCCGTTTCGACCACCGAGCCGGGCTCGACGCGCTCGGCGACGCGACCGGGCAGATCGGTGCAGGCCTCGCGCTCATCGCGATGCTCGCCGGCTGCTTCTTCGCCGGCGGTTGGCTCCAAGTCAGCCTCGAACGTACCCACGGCGAGAGCATGCGGCGCTTCTTCCACGGCGGAGCGCGTTGGTTCTGGCGCTTCGTGCGACTCCTGTTCCTGACGCTGATCGCGCTGGCCCTGTGTGGCTGGCTCGCCTACGGGAAGCCGTGGAACGCACTGGTGCTCCAGCTCGGAATGAACGTTCCGTCGGCCGATTTCGAGAAGCTCGAGACGCTCGGTTCGGAGCAGACGGTCGTGAATCTGCGCTTCGCGCAGGCGGCGTTGCACGCGCTCCTCGTCGGTCTCGTGATGGTGTGGGGCGACTACACGCGCACACGACTCGCGCTGCACGACACGAGTTCGGCGATGTGGGCCGGGATCCAGACGTTGTGGGTGCTCGCGCGGCATCCGGTGAAGACGCTGAGGCCGCACATCGTGCTCCTCGCGCTCGAACTCTCGGTCGTCACCGGCTTGGGTTTCGTCGCTCGCTCGATCGAAGGCAACATCGTGCGCGGTGCCAAGCCGTGGACGATTCTCCTGCTCACGACGGTCGTGATCGCGGCCCTCGCGTGGCGCGTGATCGTGCGCGGCGCGCGCTACCATGCCGCCATCCACGTGAGCCGCGGGATCGTGCGTCCGATCGCGCGACCCGATCCGTGGAAGAAGACGCTCGGTGGACCGGGCGGACCGCGTTATCCGATCGGCGGGGACGAGTACGCGGTTTCGATGTGAGTGCGGTGATCCTCCACGCCGTCGGCTGCCACGTTCGCGCGACGCTCGCTTCGGAAAGCGATCCGCTCACGCGGAACGAGGGCGAAGGCACACGCGCCGTGGGCGGGATCCGAATCGACCCCGGGATCTGACTTGCAAGTCGCTACGATCCCGCCAGCTGCGCGCGAACTCGCGACCGTCGTCGACTCGCTCGTCGCGATCGAAAAGGTCGAGACCTTCGTCCGCGCGGCGCTGGCGAGAAGGGCGGCGTCGTGCTCGGATTCCTCACACTCGGGTTCCTGATCGGGCTGCGACACGCGCTCGAGCCGGATCACGTCGCGGCGGTGGTCAGCCTCTCGACGCGCGGGGCGACGGTGCGGGACTACGCGAAGAGCGGCGCGCTGTGGGGCATGGGCCACGCGTTGACACTGCTTCTCCTCGCTGGCGGCTGCATCGCGTTCGGGCTCGTCATCTCGGACGGGCTGGGACGATTTCTGGAAGGAGCGGTCGGCGTGATGCTCGTCGCGCTCGGCATCTCCGTCTTCGTGCGCATGAAGAGCGGAGGGATCCACGTCCACGGTCACCGCCACGAAGACGGAACGGGTCACTTCCATGCGCACGGTCACGCGACCCAGGTCGAGCATGCGCTCGACACTCACGCGCACGAGCATCGCCGTTTCAACCTGCGCACGCTCTCCATCGGCGCGGTGCACGGACTCGCCGGCTCCTCCGCGCTCGTCCTCCTCGTGGGCAGCGCGGCCGAGACCCCGGCGCTCGGCATCGCCTACGTTCTTCTCTTCGGCCTCGGCGCAACCGTCGGGATGATGCTGCTCGCCGCGACCATCGCCCTGCCTTTCGGGTTCTCGGCTCGACATCGCACGGGCCTGTATCGCGTGCTGTGCGCGACCGCGGGCGTGATCAGCGTCGCGCTCGGAGTTCACCTCGTGTGGACCTCCGCCGCCCCGAGTCCAATTTGAGATGAGGTGCGTGCGCGGCCGCTCGCCGCGATGTTCGTCGTGAACGACGCACCGGACCCACTCGCGCCTTTTCGAGGCAGACGCGCGTCGCGTGTCTGGTCGTCCTCCGGTGGGGCGGATACCCTCCCCGGCGTTCCTCCCACCGCACCGACGCACGATACGAGCCACGCCCATGTCCTCAGAGACTCCCGACTCCCTCAGCGAACGCGGCCGCAGCATGGAGGACGAGTTCTTCCGTCGCGAGGACGCGAAGCTCCTCGAGAAATTGCGCGCCTTGAAGAACACCCAGACGACGCGCGAACTGCTCGCGAAGGCGACCGGCATCACGAACGAGGGCGTTCTCGATCAGCTCATGGAGCTGAACATCGGTGGTGAAACGGCCGCGGCCCTGTCCGTGCTGCCCTTCGTCGAGGTCGCGTGGGCCGACGGATCCATCGACGCGAAGGAACGTGCGGCCCTGATCGAGCACGCGCAAACGAAGGGCTTCGCACCGGGCTCGACGGAGTACGTGCTTCTCGAAGCATGGCTCGAGAAGCGCCCGGAACCGCGCTTCTACACGGCCTGGACGCAGGTCGTCCGCGGTCTGTGCGAGAAGCTCGCGCCGCCGCAGATCGCGCTGCTGAAGACCCGGATGCTCGAGCGCGCGCACGCCGTCGCGAATGCGAGCGGCGGGGTCTTCGGGATCGGCAAGGTCTCTGCGTCCGAAGCCGCGATGATCGCGAAGCTCGAGAAGGCGTTCGAGAACGCGCGCTGAACTCCTCGCGCCGCGCGACCACCGGGTTCTGGGCGTGAACGCGCGTCGAGCCGTCAAGAGAGCGGACCAACGTGCTCTCGCCAGCGAGTAGAGCTGCTGCGCCGTTGAGAGCGGCCCGTCCAGAACTCACGGGCTCGGACCGCGCGATCAGCCCGCGTTCGACGCACGCATCTCGACCGCGCGCCAGCCTCGTTCCCGCGCGTGTGCCGCGAGCCGCGCGTCGGCGTTCACGACGACCGGATGTAGAACGCGCTCGAGCAGCGGCAAGTCGTTGTGCGAGTCGCTGTAGAACCAGCTCTCGGCAACGTCGCTCCACCCGAGTCCGCGTGACGCGAGCCATGTCGTGAGGCGCGTGATCTTGCCGGCGCGGAAGCACGGCACGCCTTCGACGCGGCCGGTGTAGCGATCGGAGAGGCGCTCGGGCTCCGTCGCGATCAGGTTCGGAATCCCGAGCTCTTCGGCGATCGGCGCAGTGAGCCACGCGTTCGTCGCGGTGATCAGCGCGACCTCGTGCCCGAGTGCGACGTGATCCGCGACGAGCTCGCGCGCGGCGGCCGTGATCCGCGGCCGGATGCTCTGGCAGAGCCATTCCTCGCGCCATCCGAGGAGGTCGGCGCGCGCTTCTCGGGCGAGAGGCGCGAGTTGGAACAGCAGGAACGCGTCGATGTCGAGCGTGCCGGCGTGGTACTCGCGGTGGAACTCCCGCACGCGCTCGACGTCGAGCACGCCGTGACGTCCGAGCAATTCGCTCCACAGGAGATCGCTGTCGCCGTCCAGCAGCGTGCGGTCGAGATCGAAGAGCGCGAGGGCAATGCGCGGCACGAGGATCGAGGCTCGCCGATGTCGCACCAATGGGCAAGGGGCATCCCGTCCGGTTCGGGGTCCGAAAAAACGCAGGCTGCCGGCGGACGCTTCGGGATCGGCCGCCCGAAAGAGGGAGGACGCGACTATCCTCACGATTCATGTCGACGACCGTCTTCGTCTTGATCCTCGCCGCTTGGCCGCTCCCGCAACCGCTGCACGTCCCGAGCGGGGTCGAAGTTTCGACTTCACACACGGAAGCTCCCGTCGCCGGTCAAGAACACGTGCGCCGCTGCGGTCTCGGTGCCGCGTTCCACGCGGGTCGACGCGCCGCGCTCGTCGCGGAGCTCGCGAAGGAGTCACCGACAGGACTCGTGATCGTGCGCGGCCTGCCGTCGCAACGCGATTACGTGCGCTTCCATCAGGACAAGACGTTCTGGTACCTGACCGGTGTCGAGAGCCCGAACGCCGCCCTCGTCATCGACCTCGCCAGTCGCGAGGAGATCCTGTTCCTGCCGACGCCGAACGCGATGAAGGAGCGTTGGGAAGGCGAGCAGTGGGACTGCGAGGATCCGTGGGTCAGTGCCACGACTGGATTCCGCGACGTCCGTCCGGGAACGGAACTCGTCGGATTGCTCAAGGATCGCGCGAGCGCCGCGAAAGTCGCGTGGATCAGCAAGGAGCCGTGGATCACGATCTCCGGCTGCCACGATCAAGCGGGCCCCTACGATCGCGCGATCGCACGCGATCCTCTCGACGGTCGCGCGAGCCGCGAGGACTCGCTCGAGGACCGACTCCACGAGAAGTTCGGCTTCGAAGTGCGTGATTGCGCCCCGATCCTCGCAGAGCTGCGCCGCGTGAAAACGCCCGAGGAATTGGCCGCTCTGCGTCGTGCGTCCGCCGTCGGCGCCATGTCGATGGCCGAGGCGATTCGCTCGTCGCGCGCCGGCCTGACCGAGCGCCACCTCGAAGCCGTGATGAGCTTCGTGCACCGCGCGGAAGGCGCTGCGGGCCCCGCGTACTACGGGATCGTCGGCTGCGGTCCGAACGCGCTCGTCCTGCACTACAGCCAAGTCGGCCGCGAGATGCGCGCGGGCGAGATGGTGCTCCTCGACTACGCGCCCGAGTTCGATCACTACGTGTCCGACATCACGCGCTCGTGGCCGGTCGA
>CAZKIY010000211.1:0-7205 GCA_964552875.1 uncultured Planctomycetaceae bacterium | reverse complement strand
ACGATTTCTATCGCGCGTGGATCGAGCTCATGGTGTTCGACACGTTCACGGTGCCCGAGCGCAAGTTCTCCGCGGGCGCGGCCTATTTGCGCGGTCAGGGACAGGGTCGAGTGAAGTCGATCCGCGGACTCGAGCTCGCGCAGAAGGAACTCGGCGACTTGGTCGTCGAAGCCAAGCTGCCGCAGATCGGGCAGACGCCGAAGGAGGGTTACGAGGGCGAAGGGTACGTCGTCGTGCGACACCCGGAGACGGAGGTCGTCGTCAACGCCCTGAATCGCATGATCGAAATCGTGCGCGTCGACTTGGGTTGAGCGACGCCGCGAAGCCTCGCGATCCGTCATTCGCGTCCGAACGGTTCGATGCTGCCCACGCGGTCGCTGTAGAACTCGTCCCGGATCGAACGCAGGGTCGTGGCCCCTCGCGGATGGTGCGCACGATCACGCCATCCGCCTTCGTGACGTCGAGGTGGATCGAGACCGAAGCGAGCTTCCTGTTCAGCGGACGCGCCTGAACAGGACGCGCGCTTCGTCGCGAAGACGGCGGACGGTGGTCGCACTTGGAGCGAGATCCCGCTCGTCGTGGATCACGGGGTGCGCGAGTTCGGCATCGCGTTCCTCGACGAACGCGTCGGATGGGTCGGAGCGATGCCGAGGGGCTTCGAGACGCGCGACGGTGGCGCGACTTGGCAGCCCTCGAACTTCGGCAACGCGGTGAACAAGATCCGCATCGTGCGCGAGAAGGAGCGCGCTACCGTTTTCGCGCTGGGTGTCGAGCTGTGGAAGCTCGATCTCGACGTGCGGCCGCCCGTCGCGAATGGCCCTCGGGGCGGATAGGTGCCGCTCCGACGGGAGTGAGTCGTTGCACACCGACCCTCGGGTCTCGACAATCCTCGGCCCGAAAGTCCCCTCACGGGTCGTCGCACACCATGAACGTCGTCCTGATCTCTCCCGGCTATCCCGCCGAGATGCCGCACTTCACGCGCGGCCTCGCCGAAGTCGGTGCGCGCGTCTTCGGTGTCGGCGACCAGCCGCGCGAAGGTCTCGATCCCGACCTGAAGCGCCACCTTTCGGATTACCTGTCCGTGCGCAATCTGTGGGACGAGGACGCGACCGCGCGCTCGATCCGAGATTGGACGCGCGGCCGGAGCATCGATCGCGTCGAGTGCTTGTGGGAACCGGGGATGATCCTCGCGGCCAAGGTGCGCACGGCTCTCGGCGTCCCCGGGATGACGGTCGAGGAAACCCTGCCTTTCCGCGACAAGGTCGTGATGAAGGACGTCTTGCGCCAAGCGGGCGTGCGCACGTCGAAGCACCAGCGCGCGCGCAGCGTGAACGAGGTGCGGGAGGCCGCCGAGAAATTCGGTTTCCCGATCATCGCGAAACCCGTCGACGGCGCCGGATCGGCCGACACGTATCCGATTCGTGACCAGACGGACCTCGAGAACGCGCTGAAAGCGCTGAAGAACGTCCCTGAGGTCACCGTCGAGGAGTTCATCGAAGGCGAAGAACACACGTACGACACGATCTGCGCCGACGGCGACGTGCTCTTCGAAAACGTCGCTTGGTATCGGCCGACGCCGCTCGTCGCGAAGTTGAACGAGTGGATCAGCGCTCAGTCGACGTGTCTGCGCGACATCGAGCGCCCCGAGGTCAAGATCGGTCGCGAGCTCGGCCGCCAGGTGCTGCGCGCGCTGGGGTGGCGCTCGGGATTCACGCACATGGAGTGGTTCAAAACGCCGAAGGGCGAAGCCATCTTCGGCGAGATCGGCGGTCGTCCGCCCGGCGCGCGGCTCGTGCACCTCATGAACTACTCGTGCAACGCCGACCTGTTCCGCGGCTGGGCCGAAGCTGTCTGTCACGGCCGGATCTCGCAAGACCTGACGAAGCACTACAACGCCGGCGTCATCTTCAAGCGCGCGATCGGCGAAGGCCGCATTCGCGGTTACGAAGGCCTCGATCGACTGATGAGCCGCTTCGGCGAGCACGTCCCCGTCGTCGATCTCGCACCGATCGGTGGACCGCGTCGGGACTGGAAATCCAGTGCGATCGGCGATGGCTGGATCGTCGTGCGTCACCCGGATCTCTACACGTGTCTCGCGATGGGCGACGCCTTCGCTTCGGACCTGCGGATCCACGCGGGCTGAGCGACGACATGCACCACGGACGCGTCGTGCTGCTGGGACCCCAGCGGCTCCATAGAACACTGAACCAAGCGGTCGACTCGATCGGTGCGCGCGGCATGGTCGCCGCGGTCACAGCGGGGTGGGAGGAGCGCGAAGGCGAGGACCAGGACATGCGCGAGCACCTGGGCGGTCGCACCGTGAACCTTCGAATCTGGGAACGCGCGGAGGACGTCATGGTGCGTGATCCCGAACTCGCGCGCGCGCTGCGCGACCGCCAGGACCGACTGCGCGAGCAGCACGAGCTCTACAAGCTGCGCCTCGATTTCGCGATTCAGGCCGCGCGCGAGCTGTTGCGTCGCGAGCCCACCAGCGGACGCGAGGAAATGCTCGAAGCCGAACGCGCCGGAGCGATCGAGGCCGTGCGCGAGCTCGACGAGTTCCACTTGCGCCGCGTGTCGCTGATCCACCGCGAGTTCGAGACGGAATGGCTGCCGACCGAACGTGAAGCCGTCACGAAGCACCGGCGTGAGTTGGCGCAGATCGTCGACGCTTGCGAGTGCGTGTGCGTCGCCGGCGGACACGTCGTCGTTCTGCTCCACCGTCTGCGACTGTTCGATGTCCTGCCGATCTTCGCGCATCGACCGATCATCGCCTGGTCCGCCGGCGCGATGGCGCTGGGCGAGCGCGTCGTGCTCTTCCACGACAGTCCGCCGCAGGGGCAAGGCGCTGCGGAGTTGCACGAAGAGGGACTTGCCGCGTACTCGGGAGTGCTTCCGTTTCCGCACGCGAAGAAGCGCTTGCACCTGCACGATCAACGACGCATCGCGCTCCTCGCGCGGCGTTTCGCGCCGGATCGCTGCGTCACGCTCGACCCACTCACGCGCATGGATTGGGACGGACACGGTTGGCACGGCGATCCGGGTACGTTGCGGCTCCACGCGGACGGAATGCTCGTGCAAGCAGGTGCGCCGTGAGCACCCTGCTCGTCCAGGACATCGAGAAACATGCGCGTTTGGGCCCATGGGCGCTCGAGAGCTGGCTCGCCGAGAAGCAGTTCCCGGTCGTCGAAGGCCGCACGGTCACGTTCGTTTTTCGCGGTCGCGTCGATGAAGTGAAGCTGCGCCACTGGATCCACGGCCTCGCGACGGCCTTGCCGTTCCACAACGTGCCCGGCACGGATCTGTGGTTCCTCGCGATCGACGTCCCTGAAGGTTCGCGGCTCGAATACAAGCTCGAAGTCGTCATGCGCGGCGAGCATCGGCTCGTCCAAGATCCGCTGAACCCGAACTTGGCCAGCGATCCGTACGGCGTGAACTCCGTCGTCCACGGCACGGGATACCAAGTCCCGGAGTGGTCATTGCCCGATCCCGAGGCTCGTCCCGGCGAGATCGTCGAGCACGAGATCGTGTCGCACTCGCTGGGCACGAAGAAGGTGCAGGTCTACCTGCCCGCGCGTTTCCGTCGCACGCGGCGCTATCCGTTGCTCGTCGTTCACGACGGACCCGATTACGTCCGTTATGCGGCGCTCAAGACGTCGCTCGACAACCTGATCCACCGGCTCGAGATCCCGTCGATGGTCGTCGCGCTGATCCAATCGCAGGATCGATTGCGCGAGTACGCCGACGATCCGCGTCATGCCGATTTCCTCGCACGCGATCTCGTGCCGCAACTCGAGAGCGCGTTCCCGCTCGTCGGTAAGCCGTCGGCGCGCGCACTCGCCGGCGCGTCGTTCGGCGCGGTCGCATCGTTGGCGGCAGCGTGGCGTTACCAGGGCTTCTTCGACCGACTGATGCTGCAGTCGGGATCGTTCGCGTTCACCGACATCGGCCCGCACGACCGTGGTCCGGTCTTCGATCCCGTCGTGCGCTTCGTGAACGCGTTCCGCCGCAACCCGGGGAAGCCCGCGGTGCACATGTATCTTTCGTGCGGCGTGTACGAATCGCTCATCTACTACAACCGCTCGATGGTGCCGCTGCTCGAGCGCGCGGGCCTCGACGTCAAGTACAGCGAAGCCCACGACGGTCACAATTGGGAGAACTGGCGCGACCGATTGCGCGAGGGGCTCTCGTGGCTGCACCCTGGTCCGTTGTGGATGGTCTACGAGTGACGATGGCGCGCCGGCGCGCGATAGAGGTGAATCGATGGCGCAGGCGAAGCTCAGCGCGAAGGATCTCGCGCGATTCCGGGTGGCGGACGGGCGCGGGTTCCGCCTCGTCGATCACGATCCGTCCGACACGAACGGATGGAAGTCGAAGGACGATGCTGAGGCCGCTCTCCAGCTCGGCGTTCAAGCCTTGGCGAAGTATCAGGAACGCCTTCAATCCCAGGATCGTTGGTCGTTGCTCGTCGTCCTCCAGGCGATGGACGCCGCCGGCAAGGACGGCACGATCGAGCACGTGATGTCAGGCGTGAATCCAGCCGGCGTGCACGTGACGTCGTTCAAGGCGCCGAGCCACACGGAGCTCGACCACGACTGGATGTGGCGGCACTGGAAGGAGCTGCCCGAACGCGGTCGAATCGGGGTGTTCAATCGTTCGCACTACGAGGAAGTGCTCGTCGTGAGGGTGCACGAGGAAATTCTCGCCGCACAAAAGATCCCGCGTGAGCTCCTGAGCGAGAAAGTGTTCGAGGAGCGGTTGCAGGACATCGCGAACTTCGAAGACTTCCTCGTGCGCAATGGCACGCGGGTGGTGAAGTTCTTCCTGCACGTGTCGAAAGCCGAGCAGAAGCGGCGCTTCCTCGAGCGAATCGAGGCGCCCGAGAAGAACTGGAAGTTCGAAGCCCGTGACGTCCACGAACGCCAGTACTGGGACGCGTATCAGGCCGCGTACCAGGACGCGATCCGTCGCACCGCCGCGCCGCATGCGCCGTGGTACGTCGTTCCCGCGGACAAGAAGTGGTTCACGCGCCTCGTCGTCGCAGCCGCGATCGAAGCGGAACTCGCGGAGCTCGATCTGAGCTTGCCGCCGACGACTCCCGAACGCGCCGCGGCGATGCGCGACGCGCGCGCCGAGTTGGAAGGCGAGGCGTGAGATTCACGCGAGCCATGTGCTCTGAGAGCATGTGAATAAATCGAGTCTACGGGCTCTCGGATTCATGTAGCGACGCTTCGCGTCGCGAGAGCGTGTGAAGCCATCGGGCCCACACGCTCCCAGTCAAGATCTGCGCCGCTCCGCAGCGCGTCGCCCGTGACCGCTTCGCAGGCTCTGAGGGCGAACTGCCCGCGATGCGCCCACTCTGAGCTCGAGGGCCAACTGGGAACGTTTTCGATCGGGGAGCCGCGCACGAACCGCGCGCGTCGAGCACCGAACCTGCGCTCGAGCGGTCGGCTGGCCCTGCGAAAACTGCGCGCTGCGCGCCAGAAGCACCTACATGCCACGCCGTCCGTCGGCCTCACACTCTGCGGCCGCGGTTGGAAACCGGTCGTGCGCGCCCGACCGCTCGCCGAGCGTGCTCGAATTCCGCGCGCATCCCGCTGACCATCGCACGGTCGCGCCTTCCGCCGTCGGCTGCTAGACTCCTCGCCCTTTGTGGCGGCCTGATCGGCCGCCGGAGTCACCTCGCGGAGAGCATCGTGGGCATCGTCACACGCAAGATCGGGTTGTCGCTGGGCGCGGACATCTGTTGGGCCAAAGCCTACGAGGACATCCTGGCGCGACTCGACCTCACGCTGCCGATGGGCCGCGGCGAACAAGTTCGCTTCCACGTCGAGCGCACTTCGATCGTGCCGTTCCACCTCAAGGCGGAGCCGAAGTACGACGTCGTCGTCGATCGACTGACGCACTGGTTCCCGCTGCAGCGCGAGTGGATCAAGAAAGCGATCCTGCTCGACGGCACGTACGTGCTGAACAACCCGTGGACTGTTCAGTCCATGGAGAAGCACACGACCTACTGCGCGATGATGCGCCTCGGTTTGCCGATTCCCGCGACGGCGATGATCCCGTCGAAGGACTACGACGAGAAACCGGACTTGCGCGTCACGCTGAATCGCTACGCGAAGTTCTTCGACCTCGGCGCGATCGGCGCGGAGATCGGGTTCCCAGCTTTCTCGAAGCCCTACGACGGCGGCGGCTGGCAAGGCGTGTCGAAGGTCGACGACGCGGGCGAGCTGGACCAGGCCTACGACGCCTCGGGCAAGATGCTCCTGCACCTCCAAGCCGGCGTGCTGCCGTACGACCAGTTCGTGCGCTGCATCGGCTTCGGCCCGCAGACGCACGTCATCAAGTACGACCCGAGCCAACCCCTCCACCTGCGCTACACGAACGAGAAGGGCTTCCTCACGAAAGAAGACCGCGCGCTGATCGAGGACATCACGCTCACGATCAACGCGTTCTTCGGCTGGGACTTCAACTCGTGCGAAGCCCTGCTGAAGGATCACGTCTGGCATCCGATCGACTTCGCGAATCCCTGCCCGGACAGCCAAGTCACGTCGCTGCACCGTCACTTCCCGTGGCTCGTGAAGTCCTACTTGCGTTGGTCGCTCTTCTGCGCCGCGACGAAGCGTCCGATGCGCACGACGCTCGACTGGCAGCCTTACTTCGACATCGCCGACAAGAAGTGGCCGCTGCGCAAGAAGATCGCGGCCTACGGCAAGATTTCACGCGAGAGGTTCGACGCGGTCGCGTTCCAGCAGTTCTGCGACAAGCACCTCGCGAACCTGGATGCGCTCGTGAACGAGTACTTCGGCACGGAGGACGCGAAGGACGCGGTGCGTCAGAAGGTCACGGCGATCTTTCCGGCCCACGAAGTCGAGAAGTTCACCGAGCACTTCTGGTCCGAGCTGCAGATCTGGCGCGCGGAGGATGCGGCGTCGCGCGCTCCGAAGAAGCGCAAGTCGGCCAAGACCGGCGCAAGACTGACGATCAAGTCGGTGCAGGCCGCGAAACCCGCTCGTTCGATCGCGACGAAAGCGCGCGCGAAGGCCGCCGCGCGCTCTGCTTCTCGCCCCGCTTCCCGCCCCGCGACGAAGTCGGCCAAGAAGACCGTCAAGTCACGCTGAGAGGCCGTGAGTACCTCGCGGCATCTGGTCCCGCGCACTCCTACTTTGCAACGACGAACCACCACGCCGAATCCCCGCGAACGA
>CAZKIY010000210.1:0-7243 GCA_964552875.1 uncultured Planctomycetaceae bacterium | reverse complement strand
GCAGACCTTGGCTGGTGTAGACGCCGTCGAGCACCAGCGCGTGGAAGTGCAGGTTGAGATTGAGGGCCCCGCCGAAACGCTGAGCGAGGACCACGGCACCCGAGCTGCCGCCGGGCGTGCCGGCTGCCGCGGCGCGGTCGCGCAGCCAGCCCAGGATGGTGCGGACGAAGATGCCGCGCACCGCGCTGCACAGGGCGGGATCGAAGGCCAGGAGAAAGCGGATGCGGTAGGGGAAGGAGAGCACCCACTGGCGCACGCGGACCTCGGGTAGGACCTCGTCGACGAGGTGCGCGGCGGTGTCGGCCATGCGCCGGCCGCCGCACGAGGGGCAGAAGCCGCGGCCTTTGCACGAGAAGGCGACCAGCTCGTCCTGGCCGCACTGCGTGCAACGCAGGCGCGCGAAGCCGTACGCCAGGACGCCGCACGTGAGGGCGCGCTCGAGCTCGCGGGTCACGAAGCGGGGCAGGCCGGGGCCGTCCTGTTCGTTCGAGCGCACCAGGAAGGTCGCGAGGTGCTCGCGCAGCACCTGGTGCAGCGCGCCGCTCTCGGGCTCGCGCCGTCGGCGCTGGGCGCCTGTCGTCTCTCGTCCCGAGTGCATCCCGGGGAGGGACTGATCGGAGCACGGTTCGGTCGCGGGTGGAGTTCAGGCGCGTGGCTGCGCACTCGAACGGCTGCGTACCCGAACGCGGTGCGGGTGGGCTTGCGGAACGCTATTGGACCGCCCCCGGCTCGAAGACGATCGCGCTGGTGCCCGTCGGCGTTCACCCCCGCGTGTGCGCCGTGTCGATCGCGCTCGTGCGCGCACGAAGCCGGACCGGTGTGCCTCACGACGACGACGGCTGCGGACGTCGCACGCGCTCTGGCGCCGATCTGAGCCTTCCGCCAGTCCACCGAGCGACAGCGCGACCGCGCCGTGCAGCGTGGAGCGCCGTACCCGCTCGACGTCCGATCGGGAGCTCCATTCGGATCGAGATCGATTGGCGCGGCGCCGCGTCGCCTGCTGCTCCGTTCCCAACGTCGCAGGCCGCCTGGATCGTGGAGCCGGGCGAGACCGGGACGACGCTCGTGCTCGCGGCCTCGGGCTGCAGCGGGCGCCGAAACACCACGGTCCAGCACCTGCTCTGCACAGACGGCGTTCGCGCGCACCTCACCCGCGACGCGCGCCGCCGCGTCGAGCGTCACCGTCCGTCGAGCAGTTCGCGCACCGCGCACGTCAGCGCGTGATCGCCGCCCAGGCGCTTCGTCCGCTGCTGGAGCACGCGTCGATACTCCGCGCGCCCCGCTTCGTCTTCGCCGAGCATGATCAGCACGCGTCCGAGATCCAACCGCGCGCGCTCCTCCAATTCCGCGCCGTACGCTTGCACGCCGTGCGGCGGGTCCAGCGCGAACTCGAGCGACGCACGCGCCGCCGCGAGATCGCCGGCGTCGGCCTGAACGCGGCCCACCACGTGCGCGAGCTTGCGTACCGAAGGATGGGAGTCGGCGACGATCGCGCGCATGTGCGCCTCGCTCTGACGCAAGCGCTCGAGCGCGAGCGCGGACTCGCCGCGCGCGTGCGACACCTCGCCCAGTCGCATCCACGCGGTCGAGAGGTTGAAATCGTCGGACGTGCTCTCGTGCACGGCCACGGCGAGTACGTACTGCGCCTCGGCCTCCGCGTGGCGCCCGGCCGCGAAGAGGTAGTCGCCGAGGTTCACGCGCAGCTGCGCCACCTCGCGGTGACCCTCGCCGAAGTGCCAGCCGTAGATCGCGAGCGCTTCCTCCAGAGGCTCGAAGGCCTCCGCGGCGCGCCCGGCCTTGTACAGCGCGACGGACTCCGCGTTGCGGAGCTGCGCGAGGCCCGTGTCGTTCGCGAGGGCGAGCGCGCGACGTTCGCGCACGGCGGCCTGCATCGACTCGAGGCTCGCAGCGACCTCGCCGCGCTTCATCGCCTGGACGGAGTACTCGAGCACCGTGTCGAGCCACAATTCGTCGCTGCGTTCCAGGTGGGCGCAAGCGTGCACCAGAGCCGCGTCGGCTACGCGTCGAGCATCGTCCTGCAGGCCGAGTCCGGACAACGCGTACGCCTGCCCGTTGAGGAGGCTCGCCCACGGACGAGGAGCTTCCGCGCGAAGCGGCTCGAGGAGCAGACGGGCTTCAGCGAAGCGACCGCGTGCAACAGCCCACTGCGACGCGTGGTTCGCCACGACTCCGAGCTGCGTGAGCACCTCGGCGCGCAGGATCGACTCGTCGGGGAAGTCGTCCAGCGCCGTGAGCGCGAAGTCGAGCGTCGTACGCGCGCGATCGAGCCGCCCTTGCCCGCGCTCGTCGCGCGCTGCATCGAGTCGGTCTCGGACCGCGGCCAGGAGTTCGACGCGACTCTCCGCTTGCGCCCCGCGCAAGCGCCAGGCCCACACGCCGGTGAGCAGCACGGCGAACAGAGCCGCGCTCGCGACGAGGGTCCACGGCTTGCGCCGGCCGAAGCGCCAAGCGCGCTCCAATGCGCCGGCGCGGCGCGCGTGTATCGGAAACCCGCCCAGGTGGAGCTCGATGTCAGCTGCCAGCGCGGACGCGTTCGCGTAGCGCCGTTCGGGCTCCTTCGACAAGCACTTCAGCACGATCGTGTCGAGGTCGCCGGCGATCCGGCGCCGCGCCGTGCCCGTCTCGCGCCGACTCGGCGGCTCGGGATCGACCTCGACGATCGCGCGCTCGAGATCGTGCTGCGACAGCTCGGCTTTCCAGGGCAGCGAACCCGTCAGCAACCGGTAGAGCAGGACGCCGAGAGCGAACACGTCGCTGGCCGGACTGACGTCGCGGCCGAGCACTTGTTCGGGGCTCGCGTACTCCGGCGTGAAGAGCCTTTGGCCCGTGCGCGTCAGCGGCTCGGGAGATTCAGCCTCGTCCTCGGGCGCGCGCGCGATGCCGAAGTCGAGCAGCCGCGGCGTGCCGTCGGCGCGCACGAGGATGTTGCCCGGCTTCAAGTCGCGGTGCACGACGCCGCGCTCGTGCGCATGGCCGACGGCGGCGAGGACGCGCAGGAACAGCGTGAGCGCGGCGCGCAAGTCCACAGCATTTCGCCGGCAGTACTCGTCGAGCGGCACGCCGTCCACGTACTCGAGCACGAGGTAAGGCTGACCCGCGTCGGTCGTGCCGCCGTCGTAGAGGCGGGCGATGTACTCGTGGTCGAGCGTCGCCAGCGTCCGCCGTTCGCGCTGGAAGCGCCGCAGCATGTGCTCGCTGTCGAGCCGCGGCTTGAGCAGCTTGATCGCCACCTCGCGCTCGAACTCGCCGTCGACGCGGCGCCCGAGGTAGACCTCGCCCATTCCACCCGTCGCGATGCGCCGCAGGATCGCGTACGGGCCGAACTTCTCTGGGACGCGGTCGGTCCCTGAGCGCGCGTCCTGCGCGAGGAGTCGCCGCACCCAGCGCGCGAGTTCGGGCTCGGAGCGGTCCAAACCAGCGAGGAATGCCTCTCTCCCGGGCTCGTCCATCTCGAGGCAGTCCAGGAAGACCTCGCGCGCGCGAGCCCACGCAGTCTCGTCGTCGTTGCGTTCTTCCATCGGATCGTCGGGGGTCGAAGCCGCTCGGGCGCGGATCGTAGTGCGAGGCGCGGATCCGGTGCGAGCGCGCTGGTGAACTCAGGCCGGCGGCTGGTATCAAGGTGGACCGGTGGCCTCCTCGCACCGACGTGCGCCTCGACGCGGGGAGGCGACATGTTTTGGGCGATTCCCTCGAACTTGCGCTCGCTCCATGGCCGACAGCGTCACACGACTCCTGCAAGACCTGCGCGGCGGGGATTCCTCGAAGCTCGAGCTCGTCGCGGTCGCGGTGCAGGACGAACTGCGCTCGCTCGCGGCGCGACATCTCGGCCGCGAGCGCCAGGACCACACGCTGCAGCCGACCGCGCTCGTCAACGAGGCCTACTTGCGGCTCGTGGAGCAGCGCGAGCAGAACTGGCAGAACAAGAGCCACTTCCTGGCCATCGCCTCGACGGCGATGCGGCGCGTCCTGCTGGAGCATTCGCGCGCGCGGATGGCGGAGAAGCGCGCCGGGAACGCCCGGCGCGTCACGTTCTTCGACGTTCCGAGCGCGCTGGACGAGACGCCCGAGGCGCTGATCGCGCTCGACGAGGCGCTCGTCGCATTCGCGCACATCGACCCCGGCAACGCGCGCATCGTCGAGCTGCGCTGGTTCGCGGGTCTCGACGTCGCCGAGACGGCGGCGCTCCTCGGCGTCTCGACGCGCACCGTCGAGCGCGGGTGGCGCGCCGCTCAGGCCTGGTTGCGCGACCGCATCGCCGACGGCGGTCCAGGCTGATCCACGAGCGCCGGCGGCTCGGACTCGCGCCCTCCCGATCGACGGCGAGGCGGGTCGCCGTAGCGCCCCGCCTCGCGTTCCACTTCGTCGAGAGCCCGACTCGACGTCGGTGTCGGAGCGCGAATCAGGGGATCCAGAGTGCGCGCATCCCGTTCGTCAGGTTGAACGTGGCGGCGCTGCAGAAGACCGCGCTGTTCCTGTAGTGCGCCTGGTAATAGCGGGTCGCGCCTGGCAGGACGAGGCCGCGCTCGGCGATCGACGTGTCACCGAACTGCGGATAGCTGGCGAAGCCCACGACGGCCGTCTTCGTGCCGAGACGGATCACCGTGCCGCTCGCGCAGCGCAGACCATCGCCGAACATCGCGCCGTTCCCGCCGTTCATCTGCGCCGAGCCCTGGAAGAAGAGCACGGACGTCGAGTTCGGCAGGCCCTCTGCGTGCAGCGTGAAGTTGCCGGCCTCGAGGGACGCATGCCCCGTCGTGAACAGACGGGCTCCCGCCGCGTTCACCGAGTTCGCGCAGCCACGACCGTCGCCACCGAAGTTGAGGCAGGGGCAGACCGCGCCCGAACCGTCGCCGAAGCAGAATGCGTCGACCGAGCCGCCGGCCGGCATCAGGTACGAGGTGGCCATCACCTGGTTCGGGCCCGCGTCGTCGCGATCGAACACGACCAGCAATTGCTCGGAATCCGCGCCGCCGGAATGCGCCGCGCAGATCTTCGGGCGCAGATCGACCTCGAGGCCGGGGCTGACGGACACGTTCCCCTCGGCCACGCCCAGCGCGCCTCCGGACCAGTAGAGCGCCGAGAGCTTCACGTCCGTGGTGCCGAAGCCGAGGGTCGCCTGCTCGATGTACGCGACCACGAAGCTCTTGCCGTCGGTGTCACAGACCGGTTCCGTCTGGTGCAGGGAGTTCGAACCGAATTGCGCGGACAGCTCCAAGGTGTGCAGCTCGGTCGTCCCTTCGAAGACGCGGGCACGAATGTCCCAGGACGGTCCCATTTCGATCTGGTAGGCGAGCAGCCACGGCGAATCGCCAGCGACGTTCTCCAGACCCGCGGTGGCGGTCGGATTGCGCTCGTCGAGCACGGTCGAGGCGAGGATGACCGGCCCGATCGTCATGGCTCCGCCGGCGGTGATGCGGCGCGACCAGATGTTGCGGTTCGTCGGCGAGACCTCGCGCTCGAACACCACGTTCCAATACTTGGCGCCGAGCGGGACGTCCCCGTTCGAGTTGCTGACGGCGGGGTTCCCGTCGAGTTCGTCCGGGTCGTTGCTCACGAGGAGCGTCCCGAGGCCCACGAGAACGCCCGTGTTGTCCACGAGCCGTGCGCGGACGTCGCGCTCGCCCGCGGCGGGGACGACCTCCCAGACCACGCAGTACGACGTCGTGCCCGCGGGTGCCGGATCTCCGCCGACGTCGGGTGCGTACTGATCGCCGGGGGTGATGGCGTTCGAGATCTGGATCACGGGTGAAGTCGCGAGCGTGGAGTTCGAGGCGACCGTGCGACCCTGGATCTCGCGATCGGGAAAGGCCCCCACCGCGGCGACGACGAGGAACTGATTCGCAGCGTTGTTGTTCGCGACCGCGGGCGAGGTCCAGTTCGCGTTCGAGCTGTCGATCCACTGCCACAGGGAGGCGCTGCCCGAGGGCGTGTGCAGCACGACGCGCACGTCGTGGTCCTGCGCGCTGAAGACCTCCTCGAAGACGGTCAAGTTGAGCCCCTCGGCCTCGTCGTAGGCCGTGTCGGCGGCGAACTCGTCGATCGGCGTGTCGCGCACGCTGTACGTGGTGAGGATCGGATCCACCGTCAGCGGCAGGACCGCGTCGGCGACGCGCTCGGCCGGAACGCGGATCTCGATGTTGTCGCCCGAAAGACACGATTCGATCGAGTCCTTCCAGCCGCAGGCATCGACAGCGAACGCGCGGCCGTAGCGCACGTGACCGTGCTCGTTCTCGAAGCGGAAACCCTCGGCGTCGGCGCGGCTCGCGAAAAGGCTCTCGACGCCGATCGAGACGACGATCTCGCCGCGCTGCGGCAGCTCGTCGAACACGAACGTCTGCTCGACGCTGTCGATGGTCAGGAGATAGCGCTCGGTGAACGAGCCGCGATCGAACGCGATCGACGTACCGCCCGGCTCGAGGACGGCGGGTGCATCGGCGTCGAACGTCAGCTCCGCGCCCCCGACCGAGACCCGCGCGACGCTCAGATCGAGCGGGAAATTGCGCGGCGCATCGGAGCCCAGGAATGGCACGTAGCTCGCGCCTCCGCCGCAGAAGCTGGCCTTGTACGTGCGCCCGCGGACCCAGATCGTGCCGTCGGCGAGCACGTCGACGTCGACGCGATCGCGATCGGGAGCGGGGATGGCGCGCATGTCGGCGCCCGGCGACCCGGCCAGTGCCGGCGCGGGAGCCAGGAGGAGCACGGAGAGCAGACAGGAACGCGAGACGAAGGACATGACGGACCTCGTGATGGATGCGACGGCCGGAGTGGGCCTGTGTCGATGAGCGGCCGCGACCTTCGCGAACCTGCCCGACAGGAACGTTCCGTTCCGCCGCGCGAACCGACACGAATCGCGGATTCCGCGGTTCGTACGGTGTCAGGTGAGTTCGTGCGGGGTTCGCCCGCGATGTGATGGTCGCGAGCGAACCCTGCACGAATTCACCTAACTCCGCACGGAAGTCACTCCCGTGCTTCGCGCTTCTTGGACGAGATCAGGGCGTCCAGGTTCAAGATTCGGCTCTTGACCTCGTAGAGATCGGGGAACTGCGAGCGGGAGAGACAAGCCCGAAATGGGGATAGGAACTCCAAGCGGATGACCCCCGGCAGAGGGTAGCGGTTCGGGCCGATTCCCGGGAGGTCTCGAGCCCCCGGACGAGTGGATCCGGTCCTTCGGAGCCCCGTTTCGGTGCTGCGGGCAGGCTCGGGAGCCGCGTCGAGCCGGCCG
>CAZKIY010000209.1:0-7269 GCA_964552875.1 uncultured Planctomycetaceae bacterium | reverse complement strand
CATCCTCGCGCATCTCGCGCTATCGGGGGTGTCCACCAACTCGGGGCAAGGTCACTTGGCAACCCACGGGATTCTGGTCTCTCGGGGCTCAATCACACGGCTTTCGCGCTCGCTGTCTACGCTTCGAGGAGTGCAGTCGCCCGCACCCCTCGCAAGACTCGCTTCCGCTGGGACGCTACTCCCTTGGCGGACGGGATTGGTTACCCGTCGGGTCCCGGTAACGGTTTCACGTCAGCTCATGACGATCCTCCGCCCGCAGGCTTTGCTTGACGCAATCACGGCATCCAGAGAACGCGCACGCCGTTCGAGATGTTCACCGTGGCCGGGGTGCAGAAGTTCGCCGCGTTGCGGTAGTTCACCTGGTAGAAGCGCTGCGCCCCGGCGAGCGGGACGATGCCCGTCACCGAGATGTCCGGCTCGCTGCCCGAGGGGAACGTAGCGGTGCCTGTCGCGCTGGCCGACTTCGTTCGGATGCGGATCAGCGAGCCGGTCACGCAGCGCAGGCCGTCGTTGAAGGCGAACGGCGTCGACGCGCTGCTGGGGCCTTGGAAGAGCGTGCAGGTGACGTTCGGCGGCATGCCGTCGACCAGCATGCTGACCGTGTCGCCCACGCCCGTTTGCGCGTTGCCCGTGGCCGAGAGTCCGGCACCGTTCGCGTTCACCGAGTTGGCGCAACCACGTCCGCCGAAGCCGTTGTTCGCGCAGGGGCAGCCGATGATCGAGCCGTCGCCGGCGCAGAACCGTTGGTGACCGCCGCCGATAGGACGGTCGTACTTGCCGACCCAGATGTCGCGCTGAGCTCCGCCGACCGTCGTGTCCCAGGTGGACAGGAACCGCCGGTTGACGCCGCCGCCCGAGCGCGTTGCGACGATGTCCGCGTGGAAAGATTGCTGGCCGCTGAAGTCCAGCGACTGGTGCACTTCGGTTGCGAGGAGCAAGGCCCCGAACGGCGTGAACGAGCTAACCCAGATGTCGTAGTCGAACGTGCTCGTGCCGTACTGCTCGGAGTAGACGACGGCGAAGCGCTGGCCGTCGCAGTCGATGCTGTACTGGGCCTGGTTCCGCGTGAGGAAGCCCGAAGCCTCGAGCGACGTCAAATTGCCCTGGTTCTCGACCGTCGTGCCGTTGAGCAGCGAGTAGTAGATGTCGTCGTCCGTCGCGAACGCGTGCGCGTAGATCACGAGCGTGCGGCCGTCATCGAGCGGCGACGACACGCGCGGCTGGTACTCCAGACCGGCTGCCGTGTAGATCCCGACCGGAGGGCTGACCACGACGCCGTTCCAGGCGATCTGCGCGGCGAAGATGTCGTGCTCCCCTGCCGAATAGTTGCGGTGCCAGGCGATCGTCCAGGCCGCGGCGCCGCCCAGGATGCCGTTCGACTTCGAGACGGACGGCCACTCGTCGATCGAGTTGCCCGAATTCGAGAGCAGGATCGTTCCCGGCCCGAAGAGCGTCGAACTCGCCGTGACGAGGCGCGCGTGCACGTCCGTATCGCCGACGTTGTAGTTGCGCTGCCACGTCACGCAGTAGTACGTGCCGCCCGGCCCGTCGTACGAGTCGCCGCCCACGTCGGCCAGAACCTGCTCGTGGATCGAATCACCGGTGCTGATCTGGAATTTGTTGTTGGCGACCGCGGTCGTTGCGCTGATCGTCATCCCAAAGATGCTCCAGTTCGGGGCACCGAGGACGTTGTACGCCTGTGCCACCATGAGGAACTGGTTGGCGCTGTTCAGGTTGGCGCACTGCGGGTTGCGCCAGTTCTCGCCCGTATTGTCGAGGAGGATGAAGGTGGAGCCCGGCCCGTTCGCGTCGAACAGGATCCCGTAGATGTCGCTGTCGCTCGCGTTCACGACCCGCTCGTAAACGACGAGGTAGCGGTCGTTCGTGAGGTCGTACGCGACGTCCGATTCCACGGAGTCGTAGGTGAGGGTGTCGATGGCGAAGGTCGTCACCACCGGATCCACGACGAGCGGAAACGTCGCGCTCGCGAGGTAGTCGCGTCCGACGACGATCTCGACGCCACCCTGGGCGGCGCGCGACTCGACCGGCACGCGAGTGCCGTCGGGCTCGCGCACGAAGGCGCGACCGTAGTTCACGGAGCCGAGCTCGTTCGAATAGGTGAAGCCCTCTGTGCCCTCGGAGAGGCTCATCTCGCTTTGGAGGTGCACGAGGAACTTGAGGTCACCACTCGCCAACCGCTCGGTGACGACGAACGTCTGCTCCATCGACTCGAGCCCGAGCTCGTACACTTCTTGGATCAGACCCCGGTCGATCGTGATCCGATCGCCGTCGCGGACGGGCGCTGCTGCGGGCTGGAGCGGGATCGCGTGGCCGTCGACGGTGCTCGAGTCGAGCGACATGGCGAGCGGGAAGCTGCGCGGTGCGCGCGAGCCGAGGAACGGGATGAACGTCGCGCCTTGGGTGCCGAAGCTGGCCTTGTACGTCTTGGCGGTGACCCAGATCGTCCCGTCCTCTTGGGTCGTGTAGTACAGGCGGTCGAGCGGCGGTGCGCGTCGATCGCCGCGGGTGCTCGCCTCGAAGTCCTTCACGGGTGCGGGGCTGTCAACAGAGTCCAGTCGCGGCGGAGTCATGGTGGTCGGACCGCGTTCGATGGCAGGCGCCGCGATCTTCTCGCTGCTCATGAGCGGGAGCGGTTGCTCCGTGCGCGGTGTGACGCTCGTCTGCGCGGCCGCAGGTGCGACCAGGGCCACGAGGAGGAGGAGGTTGAAGGAGGGTTTCATGGGAGTCTCTCGGGGTAGGTCGTTCGGGCCGGCCTCACGCTCGCGGGGATTGCGGAAAGGCGCGGTTGCCAGCCGCACCCAGATCGCGAACGCCCGTGCGAACCTGACAGGATTTCCGATTCGGCCCGTCCGAGGTCCTGCGATCGACTTCGCCGCTCTTGTCCAGGCTGTTCGAGGCGCCTGGGATCCGCCCAGTGACCCGCGGGAATCCTGTCGGTCCGTGACGCGAAATCTCGATCTCGCTCTTCGAGGAACCCGTCCGCACATGAATGGAACTGCCAGAATCCGCTCGAGCCGGAGACGAGAACGACCCGGCCGGCAACCCGAGATGCAGCGCGAGCTGCCACGCGAGTTCTCAGCGCGCGTGCACCCGGCCCACCGGCGCGAATTGACGCATTTCGCCTGGACGGATAGGGTCGCCCGCGTGGAGGAGAATCCGGCGGAGTTCACGGTGCTGCTGCGTCGAGCGCGCGCCGGGGACGCCGGCGCGCGTGCCGACTTGGTGCCCAAGGTCTACGCATCGCTGCGCGCGATCGCCGACGGGGCGATGCAACGCTTTGATTCCGGCTCGACACTGCAGCCGACGGCGCTGGTGCACGAGGCCTACCTGAAGTTGTTCGCGGGCGAGCTGCCCCAGTTTGCGGACCGCGGCCACTTCCTGGCCGTGTCCGCCGTTGCGATGCGCAACCTACTCGTGGATAGGGCGCGCGCGCGCAAGGCCCAGAAGCGCGGCGGCGATCGCACGCGTGAGCCCGAGGACGCGCTCCTCATCGGCTTCGAGGAATTGTCGACCGACCTGCTCGACCTCGATGCTGCACTGGCCGAGCTGGCCGTTTTCGCACCCACTGCCGCGCGCATCATCGAGCTACGCTTTTTTGGCGGCGCGAGCACGGAAGAGACCGCTCGGACCTTGAGTGTTTCGGCGCGCACCGTCGAGCGCGAGTGGCGCAGCGCACGCGCGTGGCTGTTCCGGCGGCTGGGCGGAAACGCCGCGGGCGAAGCGCCGTGAACACGCAACGCTGGGAGCGCATTTCCACGCTGCTCGAGTGCGTGCTCGACCTCGACGTGGCGGAACGCCGCGAGCTCTTTGCGCGCGAGTGCGTCGGCGACCCGAAGCTGGGCGAGGAGGTCGAGCTATTGGTCGAAGCCGACGCACGCTCGCGCGGTTTTCTCGATGCAATCCCGGAGGCTCGTTCGTTGTCTCGTACGCTGACGAGATCACTGCCTGCCGGCGCGCGAGTCGGCCGGTACACGCTGATCCGCCGCCTTGCCGCGGGCGGCATGGGCGTCGTGTTCGAGGCCCAGCAGGAGCGTCCGAACCGGCGCGTCGCGCTGAAGCTGGTCCAGTCCGCGCTGGCCGACGAGTCGACGTTGCGGCGCTTTCGCTACGAGGCCGAGGCGCTCGGCCGCCTGCGTCACCCCGGCATCGCGCAGGTCTACGAGGCGGGTGTCGACCTCGATCCGGGCGTCGAGGAGCGCCCGTTCCTGGCGATGGAGTTCGTCGAGGGCGCGCGCCCCGTCACTCAGTACGTGCGCGAGACGGCGCTGCCCTTCGACGAGATCGTGCGCCTGTTCGTCGAGATCTGCGCGGCCGTGCAGCACGGCCACGACCACGGCGTGCTCCACCGCGACCTCAAGTCTTCGAACGTGCTGGTGGATTCCGCCGGCGCGTCGAAGGTCATCGACTTCGGCATCGCCATGGTCCTGGGCGACGCGCACACGCGCGCGACGCACGCCGGAGAGATCGTGGGGACGCTGGCATCGATGAGCCCGGAACAGCTCGACGGAGGGCTCGACGCGCTCGACGTGCGCAGCGACGTGTACGCGCTGGGCGCGCTGCTCTACGAGTCGTTGTGCGGCCGCCCGCCCGTCGATTTGAAGGGGCTCTCGCTGTCCGACGCGCTGGTGAAGGTGCGCAGCTCGGTCCCGGCGCGGCCGGTCAGCGTGCGCCCCGAACTGCCGGTCGAGCTGGAGTGGATCGTCCTGCGCGCGCTCGAGCCCGACCGCGAGCGCCGCTACGCCTCCGCCGCGGAGCTCGGACGCGACCTCGAGCGGTACCTCGGCGACGAGCCCCTCCTCGCGAGCCCTCCGTCGAGCGTCTACCGCGTGCGCAAGTTCGTGCGCCGCAACCGCATCGTCGTCGGGGCCACGGTGGCCGTGTTCGTGGCGCTGATCATCGGTACGGTCGTCGCGTTGCAGCAGCGCGACCACGCCGTGCTCGCGCGCGACCGCGCGCAGTACGCCGAAGGCCTGGCCAAGGATCGGCTGGCGCGCATCGAGGCCGAAGCGTTGACGAACCGCGAGCTGGCCGGCTTCCAGCGCGAGATCCTGACGGCGGCGGACCCCGACGCCCGGGGACGCGACGTCCGCGTGGTCGACGTGCTGGCCGGAGCCGGTGCATCCCTGGATGCGCGCAACCTGGATCCGAAGCTGGACCTCGTCCTGCGCCGGTCGATCGTCGAGGCGTACTCCGCGCTCGGACTGCCCAAGGACGTCGAACGCGAGCTGGCGCAGATGCGCCCGGTCTGGGAAGCCACATACGCGCCCGACGACGCCGAGCGGCTCGAGTTCGAGCTGCTCGCGCTCGGGAACGAGATCGAGTCGAAGCCCGCGAGCGAATGCGAGCAGCGTGCCCGCGACGGACTGGCGCGCGCGATCGCACGCCATGGTCCGGATTCGCGCGAACTCGCGCGCTGGCAGCTCGGGCTCGCATCGGTCCTGCTCAAGCGGAAGCAGTTGCCGGAAGCCGAGACGTTCGCGCGCTCGGCGCTGGCGCGGTTCGTGGCCGCCGACGGGCCGGCTTCGTCGGGCACGCTCGACGCGCGCCTGCTGGTCGGGCGCATCCTGAACGAAATGCGCGAGTACGAGCAGGCGGAGTCGTTCAAGCGCGACAGCTACGAAGCCTGCCGTACCGCCCACGGCGAAGAGCACGCGCGAACGCTGCAGGCGAAATCACAGCTAGCCGCCGCCGTCGGCCAGAGCGACCGGCCGGAAGAAGCCGTGCGGCTCCTGCGCGAGGTCGTAGCGGCTCACGAGCAGCGCACGGGCAGGGCCTCGTCCGGCTCGATCGCCGCGCGGCGGGATCTGGCCACGTTCCTGCTCCGCGCCGGGCAGCCGCTCGAGTCCCTGGTCGAGATCGAGTCGGTCCTCGAGGACGTCCGGTCGATCTGGGGGGAGCGGCACACGTGGGCCTACAACTCCCACGTCACGCGCGCGGCGACATTGATCGCGATGGGACGACGCGAGGAGGCCGTCGACGAGCTCGCGACGACGCTCACGACGGCGGTCGACGACGTGGGAGCGGACGACGCGCAGGCCATCCAGCTTCAGGCTCAGCTCGGGAGGGCGCTCTGCATGTGCGGGCGGCTCGAGGAAGCGCTGCCGCACGTGCGCGGGGCGTGGGAGCGCGCGCGCAACGTGCTGGGCGAGGACGCGGCGACGACGATCGTATTCGGCAACTTCTACAGCGTCGTGCTGGCCACGATGGACCGCGGGCGCGAGGCCGTGCCCGTCATGGAGGCCGTCCTCTACTTGCAGGAGCGCAGATACGGGCCCGACCACCAAGACACCCTCGTCACGCTGACGAACCTGACGACCGTTCACCGTGCGCTGGGTCACATCCAGCTCGCTCTCTGCACGGCCTACGAGCTGAATGCGCGCGCGCAGCGCAACCCAGCGCTCGACTTGGCCGCGCGCGCGAAGGCGCGCTGGGTGCTCGGGATCACGCAGCGGAGCACGCATGACGACGTCGAATCCCTGATCAGCTTCTCGATGGCAGCGGCGTTGTGGTCGGCGAGTCCCGAGGCGGGCTCGGAGGGTGCCATCTCCGCGCTGATCGATGAAGGAGCCGGCTACGGGGCTTTCGGCCGTAGAAGCGAGTCGATCGCGGTTCTCGAGAGGGCCGTCATGCTGGCGACTGCGGCTCAAATCTCCCCTAACGACAGGGCGCGTGCATTCACGGCACTCGCCGACCAACTGAACTCGGCGGGCGAGAAGGCCCGTGCAAAGGAGCTCTCCGAGATGGTCGTAGCGGGTCCGCCCGACGTCGATCCCGTCTTGCGGAGCGTCGCTCAGGGGATCCTGGATTCCTGATCGAAGTGCCCGCGCGGGCGGCGAGCACGCTGGTCCGGTGTCGAAGGCGAGGACATCGTCGGTGTCGGGCGAGCTATCGCGGGAGGATCTGGTCAGGCCGATCGGCGCGAAAAGATGCGGCTGACTCCCTGGGGCAATTCGATCGGCAGGAAATAGGTGGCAGGGTACAGGTAGTCCTCGTCGGACTCATCGATCACGCGCACCTGTTTTCTGCGCTCGGCCGCCGGGTCGGAGAGCAAGCGGTAGATCTTCCGGACTTCGAGTGACGCGGGGTAGCCGCGGTTCTTGATGCAAACTGCGTACTGTTGCCGCCTTGTCATGTTTCCTCCGCGGTCCGCTTGACCTTCATCTCGCGGCGTCCGACACCGTGAGCTTCGTACCAGTGTAAGCGTCCGGACCTCCATCCCCGCCGCCGCTTGACGCCGTGCCGAGCGGT
>CAZKIY010000208.1:5010-7282 GCA_964552875.1 uncultured Planctomycetaceae bacterium | reverse complement strand
GCCAGCAACCACTCCGCGTTCGCGCCGCTGCGGTACGCGCCGAGCGCCGCGACGCGCGCGAACCCCGGACCTCGCGTGCGGCAGTCGGGACAGCGCTCGCCGTCGGCCAGCATCGACGCGACCGCGGCGGCGCAACGTCCGCAGCGCGCGCCGGGCATCCCCGTCTCGAAACGATGCTCGGCGCAACCGAGCCCGTCGCCCGAATCGCTCGCGTCGCACAACGGACACCGCGCGGGCCACACCGCCTCGGCCAGCGCGGCCGCGAAGAACCTGGGTGTCGACGTCGTCTCCATGCACGCGCGACGAACGGGCGCGGCGTAGGTCGCGGCTCGACTAGGGTTCTTGCCGGATCCGTACGGAGCGCACGCGGCGGTTCGAGACCTCGACCGCTTCGATCGAGGCGCCGCCGGACTGCACGATCTCGCCCTTCCGCGGCAAGCGTCCGCCGGCGAGTCGCACGACGAGTCCGCTCACCGTGGTGACGTCGTCGGGCTCCTCGAGCTCGATCTCGAGCGCTCGGTTCACGTCACGGATCGACGCCGTGCCCTGCACGAGGCTGGCGCCGTCCGGTTCGCGCACGAGCCAATCGTCGCCGGTTTCGTGTTCGCTCTCGATCTCGCCCACCAGTTCCTCGAGCAAATCTTCGAGCGTCACGATCCCCGCGGTCCCGCCGTGTTCGTCGACGACGACCGCGATGTGCAAGCGACGCTTCTGCATCTCGCGCAGGAGGTCCATCGCGCCGGTCGAATCCGGCACGTACCAGCACGGCCGCAGGATCGAGGGCACGTCGATCGGTCGGCCGTCCCACAGGCGCTCGAGCACGTCGCGCCACGAAACGTAGCCCTTCACGTCGTCGATGCTCTCGCCGTAGATCGGAACGCGACGGTGACCTTCGACGAGGAGCGCGTTCCGCAAGGCCGTCGCGTCGGCGTCCTGCGGGAGCGCGACCACGTAACGACGGTGGACCATGACGTCTTGCGCCGTGAGCTCCGAGAGATCGAGCGCGCGCGACGCGATCTCGCCCGCTTCCGGATCGACGCCGCCGCGTTCGGAGGCTTCGTCCACGATCGCGATGAGTTCTTCGCGCGAGATGCGGCCCTCGATGAACGTGGTCTGGTCGCCGAAGAGCCGCAGCACGGTGTTCGACGACTTCATCAAGAACCACACTGCGGGTCGCGCGAGCAGCGCGAGCCACTCGATCGGTCGCGCGGCGACGAGCGCGTAACTCTCCGCGCCGCGCAAGGCGAGCGACTTCGGCACGAGCTCGCCCAGGACCAGCGACAAGTACGCGACGATGGCGACGACGAGGAACAGCGCGATCTCGGCCGAGGCTTCGGCCAGAGGCTCGTACTGCGCGACGAGCGGCGCGAGATCGGCCGCGAACGCCGCGCCGCCGAAAGCGCCCGCGCCGGCGGAAACGAGGCTGATCGCAACTTGCACGGTCGCGAGG
This sequence comes from uncultured Planctomycetaceae bacterium, assembly GCA_964552875.1. GTDB lineage: Bacteria > Planctomycetota > UBA1135 > UBA1135 > JAEUHZ01. Next base: position 5,832 of record CAZKIY010000208.1, on the reverse strand, counting down.
AGGCGCTCGGGATCGCGCTTCAAGCGCAACGCGGCGGCGGCGGCTCGACTGCCGGCTTCCGCGAGTTCCGCCAAGCGCGTCGGTCGCACGGACACGAGCGCGATCTCGGCTCCGGAAAAGATTCCGTTCGTCAGGATGAGACCGACGAGGATCGCGATTTCGACGCCGACGCTCATCCCTCAGGACTCCGATTCGGGCTGGACGCGCCGCGCCGTCGTTTCACGCGGACCCGTGCGCGCGAGCGGCGCGAGGCCGGTCGCGCGCCGCACGCGCTCGGCGTACGACGCGATGGAATCCTCGGGCGTCGATTCGACGCCGAACAGTTCGCCGACCTCCTTGACGAGCGCCGGATCCACTTCGAGCTCGCCCGGCGATTCCGCGAGACGCTCGCGCACGTAACGACGGAACGCGCGCGACGTCCACGCCCAACCGACGGCGAGCAGGACGACGGTGCCGAGTGCCACGAGCGCGATCCAGAAGACCGGGAACGACGGCGGCCCGCTCGACGGACGCAAGTGTCCGAGCAGCAGGAGACCGAGTCCGCCGAGCAAGTACGCGAAGCCGATGCCGACCTGGAGTCGATGGAAGATGTGCTCGCGGATCGCGACGAGCGGCGCGCCGCGCGCTCCGAAACGTTCGGCGACGAGCTCGCGCGGAGACCTCGGGAACAACGCTTGACCTAGGAGGAACGTGCCCGCGAGCAAGAAGATGAGCCCGACCGCGCCCCAATCGGTCGTGGAATCGTCGAGGGGGGCGATGGCGAGCGTCGCGAGCATCAGACGAAGATCGCCACGATGAGCAGGCCCCAGAGGATCACGCCGA
>CAZKIY010000208.1:0-4910 GCA_964552875.1 uncultured Planctomycetaceae bacterium | reverse complement strand
TGCACGTCGACGACCTCGCTCGTCCACGGTTTCGGAATCGGTTCCCACGCGGACGTGGAGCTGCACGCGCCGGCGAGGAGGAGGAGACCGAGGGTCGTCGCGACGCGCATGGGGGTGGAGAGCGTACGGTGCCGAGTACCCCGCCGACACCTTCGCGACGGACGTCGCGCGAGCAACGCCGGTTCGGCGGCATTCAACGACCGAATTCGTCCCGAGAACGGATGGTGTCGTGGGCGTTCCGGGCTTCGTACGATCCCTTTGTGAAGCCCACGGAAACCGATTCCAAGGACACTGTCCTCGCAGTAGCGGCTCTCGCGCGTCTCGACATGAGCCCGGCCGAAGCCGCCGCGTTCGGGCCGCAGCTCGCGGCCATTTTGTTGCAGTTCGAGGCACTTGCGGTCGCCCCGGTCGAGGGTGTCCTGCCCATGACCACGGCCGCGGCCGGCCTGAACGTCGTGCGCGCGGACGATCCCGCGCCGTCGCTCGCGGTCGATGCGGCGCTCGCCAACGCTCCGGCGCGTGTCGACGATTTCTACCGCGTCCCGAAGACCGTGGGTGGCGACGAATGAGCTCCGCGATCGTCGAGGACGGCATCGACCTGGCTGCGCGCATCGCGCGTGGCGAACTCACGGCGCGGCGCGCGGCGGAGGCGGCGTTCGAGCGGCTCGAGCGCGTCGAGAGTCGCATCCACGCGTTCCTCAGCGTCGACCGCGAGGGTGCGTTGCGTCGCGCGGACGAACTCGATCGCGCTCGCGCGCGAGGCGAAACGTGCGGTCCGTTGCACGGCGTTCCCATCGCGCTCAAGGCGAACATGTGTTGCGAAGGGCTCGAGACGAACTGCGCCTCGAAGATCCTCGCCGGCTACCGCGCGCCCTACACCGCGACGTTCGTCGAGCGCTTGCTGGACGCCGGCGCGAACCCGATCGGCGCCACGAACATGGACGAGTTCGCCATGGGCAGCTCGTCGGAGAACTCGGCGTTCGGGCCGACGCTCAACCCGTGGGATCTCGCGCGCACGCCGGGCGGATCGAGCTCGGGTTCGGCCGCCGCCGTCGCAGCCGGCGTCGTGCCGATCGCGCTCGGGTCCGACACGGGCGGTTCGGTGCGCCAACCCGCGGCGTTGTGCGGCATCCACGGCTTCAAGCCGACGTACGGACGCGTCACACGCTACGGACTCATCGCGTTCGGCAGTTCGCTCGACCAGGTGTCGCCGTTCGCGCGCAGCGTGCGCGACATCGAGCTCGTGACGCATCTCATGTCCGGCTCCGATCCGCGGGACTCGACGTGCCTCGACGAGACGCGCCTCGAAACCGAGGACGGCGACGTGAAGGGCTTGCGCGTCGGCATTCCCGCGGAACACTTCGGGCCCGGATTGCCGCCCGATATTCGCGCGGCGTGCGAAGCGGCGCTCGAGACGCTCGAACACCTCGGCGCGACGCTCGTGCCGGTTTCGCTGCCGCACACGCACCTCGCGATCCCGACCTACTACGTCGTCGCGACGGCCGAGGCGTCGAGCAACCTCGCGCGCTTCGACGGCGTGCGCTACGGCCGGCGCGTCGAGGGTTCGGGATCGCTGCAGAGCATGTACGCGGCCACGCGCGAGCACGGCTTCGGCCCCGAAGTGAAGCGGCGCATCCTGCTCGGCACGTACGTGTTGTCGGCCGGGTACTACGACGCCTGGTACGGACGCGCGTTGAAGGTGCGCGCGCTGTTGTGCGCTGATTTCGACGCGGCTTTCGAGGACGTCGACGTCCTCGTCGGACCGACTTCGCCCGAAGTCGCGTTCAAGATCGGCGCGAAGAGCGACGATCCGGTCGCCATGTACCTCTCCGACGTGCTCACCGTTCCGGTCAGTTTGGCCGGCTTGCCGGCGGTGAGCGTTCCGTGCGGATTCGTCGAGGAAAACGGCACGCGCTTGCCCGTCGGCTTGCAGATCACCGGCCCGCGACGCGCCGACGCGCGCGTGCTGCGCGTCGCGCGCGCGTTCGAAGCCGCGACGATGTTCGCGCGCGCTCTTCCGCCCGTTCACGCCGGAGACGTCGCATGAGTTCCCCCGCGACCGGCGCCGATCCGAAGCTCTACGTCTCGCCCACGACGGGTGCCTTGTGGAGCGCCGTGATCGGCCTCGAGTGTCACGTCCAGCTCGCGACGCGCACGAAACTCTTCTGCGGGTGCGAGTACCGCTTCGCCGCGAGCCCGAACTCGATCACGTGTCCGGTCTGCACCGCGCAACCGGGAGTGCTGCCCGTGCTGAATCGCGAAGCGCTCGCGCTCGCGGTCCGCGTCGCATTCGCCATCGGCGCGAACGTGCCCGACCGGAGCAAGTTCGACCGCAAGCACTACTTCTACTGCGATCTTCCGAAGGGCTACCAGATCAGCCAGTACGACCAGCCGTTCTGCAACGGCGGCGGGATCACGCTCGCCTCGGGCAAGAGGATCCGACTCACGCGCATCCACTTGGAGGAGGACGCGGGGAAAGCGATCCACGATCGCGGCGACATGACGCTCGTCGATCTGAATCGCTCCGGCGTTCCGCTGATCGAATCGGTGACCGAGGCGGACGTCGAGACCGCGGACGAAGCGGTCGAGTACTTGACCGCGCTGAAGGAAATCCTCCAGTACACGGGCGCTTCCGAGTGCGACATGGAGAAGGGTGAGCTGCGCTGCGACGTGAACATCTCCATGCGGCGTCCCGGTGAAGCGTGGCGCACCAAGGTCGAGGTCAAGAACCTGAACTCGTTCCGCCACGTCGCCGGCGCGATCCACCACGAGATGGCGCGGCAAGTCGAGGTCTACGAAACGGGCGGTGCGATCCGGCAAGAGACGCGGCTCTTCGATCCCGAACGCAACGCGACGCGTGCGATGCGCTCGAAGGAATCGGCGCACGACTACCGCTACTTCGCCGAGCCGGATTTGCCCGCTTTCACGATCGATGCGGCGTTCCGGGAGCGAGCTCGCGGCGCGATTCCGGAGCTCCCCGCGTCGCGACGCGCGCGCTACGCGACGGAACTCGGACTGAACGCGAAGGACTGCGCCGCGCTCACGAGCCAGCGCGTCGTCGCCGACTTCTTCGAAGTCGCCGCGCGTCTCTCGGGCCGGCCGCGCGAGTGCGCGAACTGGATCCTGAACGAAGTCTTCCGCATGGTCGGTGACGCCGAGCTCGGCTTCGCGAACTTCGGCGAGATCCCGCTGAAGCCGCACGACATCGCGGAAATCGTGGCCCTGATCCACGCCGGCACGATCCAAACGTCCGGCGGCCGCACGCTGCTCCGCGCGCTGGTCGCGACCGGCAAATCGTCGAAGGCCCTGGTGCAGGAACTCGGCCTCGAACAAGTGCAGGATTCCGCCGCGATCGAAGCCTGGTGCCGCGATGCACTCGTCGGCAAGGACAAGATCGTCGCCGACGTGAAGGCCGGGAAGCCGAACGCTTTGAACGCCTTGTTGGGTCCGGTGATGAAGGCTTCTCGAGGCAAGGCCAACGCCGAACTCGTCCGGGCGACCCTACAGCGCCTGATCGACGCGCTCTGAGAGCGTGAGAGGATATCGAGTCCACACGCTGTCGCGACGCGAAGCGCCGCCACATGAATCTGAGAGCCCGTAGACTCGATTTCTTCACGGGCTCTCAGATGATGTTGGCGCGGCTTCCGCGGCGCGTCGCCCGTCAATGCTTCACAGGCTCTATGAACGAGTGAAGAAATCGGGGGCTTCGGGACGTCGTCCGGGTGAGCAGCTCGAAGTCTTCGTGAGCGGATAGAGAGTTCCGTGGGCAGGGATCCAGGACTTCCGAACGCCCGTCCTGCCCGCGTTCGGCCGCAGGGCGACACGTGGGGCGGATGTGCGCGGAATCATCGGCGCGGCTCAACGGTGCGCCGCGCAGAACCTCTCGAGCTCGGTTGCGTCGTGCTCGGTCGCTCGCTCGAGCCGAACTGGTGTCGACGGGTTTGTGTCGGTCTGTCGGTGCGACGGTGCGACGGTGCGACGGTGCGACGGCCGAAGCCGAGTGCGAAGCCGAGCGCGAGCCTGAGTTCGAGCCTGAGGACGAGCCTGAGTTCGAGCCCGAGTTCGAGCCCGAGTTCGAGCCCGAGTTCGAGCCCGAGGTCGAGCCCGAGGACGAGGACGAGGACGAGGACGAGGACGACAACGAGTGCGAGTGCGAGTGCGAGTGCGAGTGCGAATGCGAATGCGAATGCGAATGCGAATGCGAGTGCGAGTGCGAGTGCGAATGCGAATGCGAATGCGAGTGCGAGTGCGAATGCGAGTGCGAGTGCGAGTGCGAGTGCGAGTGCGAATGCGATGCGAATGCGAATGCGAGGCGGAGGGTGCTGCACCAGACCCAGCTCGTCCTCGCGAACGACGCGGGCAGCAGTCGAACGATCGTTGCTCGCCGGACGAACCCAAGCCGACCTCACCGGACACTCTCACTCAATGTGCGCGGAATCATCGCGCGGTCTCGCGGGGGCTCGAGCCGAGCGGTCGGACTTCGACTCCTTGGACTCGAGCACGTCGGTCGAGCGGCGACGTGTGCCGAACTGCGCTTCGAATGTCCGCGGAATCGATTCGCGCGCAGGACTATCTTTGATCGGCGCTTATTTTATTGTGATTTTCGACGACCTGGGTGTTCGCCGCGCGTTCTATCGGTAGGAGATGTGCGATGGATCAATCGCACACGCTCATGCAGCCTCAGTCACGCATGCAGCCTCAGTCACGCATGCAGCCTCAGTCACGCATGCAGTCTCAGTCACGCATGCAGTCACAGTCACCCATGCAGTCTCAGTCACCCATGCAGTCTCAGTCACCCATGCAGTCTCAGTCACGCACGCAGTCTCAGTCACGCACGCGGTCGCAATCCGTTCGGCAGCTCGACTTGTTCCGGCGCGGCGGCAAGCGAGCCGGCGCAGGTCGCAAGCCGA
>CAZKIY010000207.1:0-7335 GCA_964552875.1 uncultured Planctomycetaceae bacterium | reverse complement strand
TTGCACTGGCGCTTGAAGCGCCGGAGCGCGGCCTCGAGAGACTCGTTGGCACGAACCTGAACTTTGATCACACGTTCTATCCTTCGGGAGTGGTGCTGGACGTCGCGCCAGCCGACCAGGGCTTGCGCGAAAGGCGGGCGAAGAGAATAGCGGTCGCCGCGAGGCCTACCAAGCCCCGGCTGGAATCGGATCCTCGAGCCTGGGATCCTGAGCCGCGTGGAGCACGGTCCTCGCAGGTCGGACGGGGCCGTGGCGGCCGAGCTCGTGGGCTCGATCGAGCGCGTCACGTACACCCACGAGGAGAGCCTGTACTCGGTCCTAAGAGTTGCCCCTGACAAGGGTTACGGTCCTCCGCCGGACAAGTATCCGTTCGCGCCCGACCTCGTCAGCGCCGTCGGGCGCATCGATCGACCGGCCCCGGGCATGCGTGTGAAGCTCGGGGGACGCTGGGTCGAGCACAAGGACCACGGCACGCAGTTCGACTTCGAATCCGTCGAGGTCCTGCCTCCCGCGGGTCGATCCGGGCTCGCGAAGTACCTCGCGTCGGATCGCTTCGAGGGCGTCGGGGAGAAGCTCGCCGAGCGCATCGTCGCCGTGCTGGGTGAGGACGCGTTCGCCGAGATGCTCGCGCATCCCGAGAAGCTCGACCTCGTGAAGGGCTTGCGGCCGAACGTGCGCGAGAAGTTGCTCGAAGTCGTCGTGCAGGACTTCGGCGCGCACAAGGCGCAAGGGTTCTTGCGCGGACACGGACTCGGTCCCGTGCAAGCGGCGGCGGTCGTGAAGCGGCTCGGCGTCGAGGCCGAGGAACTCGTGCGCGCCGATCCGTATCGCATCGCCGGCACGGTGCCGGGGATCGGCTTCGCGATCGCCGACCGGATCGCGCGCGCGATCGGCATTCCGCCCGACGATCCGCGGCGAGCGCGCGCGGCGCTCGTGCATCGGCTCGGCGAAGCGGCGGGTGATGGACACACGCTCGTCTTGCGGCCGGACCTCGTCGCGGGAGTGGCGACGATGCTCGAGGACGCGGTGCCGAACCACGTCCTCGAGACCGGAGTGGACGAACTCGCGCACGCTTCCGTGATCGTCGTGGACGACGCGCTCGACGGTTCGTCGCGCGTCTACTTGCCGCACCTCCTGCACTGCGAGCGCGAGCTCGCCAAGAACCTCGCGCGGGTCCTTCGATCGGGCGCGCGAGCTCCGTTCGCGAATGCGACCGAGCTCGAGCGCGCCGAGCGGAAATCGGGAGTTTCTCTGCACGATTCGCAACGCGAAGCGGTTCTCGGACTGCTCGCGAAGCCTTTGGCGCTGCTCACCGGCGGGCCCGGCGTCGGCAAGACGACGATCACGAAGTTCGTGGTCCAGCTCGCGCAGGCGAAAGGTGCCAAGATCCTGCTCGCGTCGCCGACGGGCCGCGCGGCGAAGCGTCTGTCCGAAGCGACGGGCGAACCGGCGCAAACCGTGCACCGACTCCTCGGCTACGACCCGACGACCGAGGGCTTCGTGCACGACGCGCGCAATCCGCTCGACGCGGACCTCGTCGTCGTCGACGAGGTTTCGATGCTCGACGTCGTCCTCGCGCACCACCTGTTGAAGGCGATTCAACCGCCGACACGGCTCGTCTTCGTCGGGGATCCCGATCAGTTGCCGTCCGTGGGTCCGGGCAACGTCTTGAGCGATCTCCTCGCGTGCGCGGAGGTCCCGCGCTGGCGCTTGACCGAGATCTTCCGCCAAGCCGCGGGCAGCAAGATCGTCGTGAACGCGCACCGCATCCTGCGCGGAGAAGAACCCGAGCTGCCTCCGCGCGGCGATCGAGCGTCCGACTTCTACTTGTTCACGGAGGACGATCCAACGCGCGCGGCCGAGTTGGTCGTGGACGTCGTGACGAAGCGGATCCCCGAAACTTTCGGGCTTTCGTGGGTGGATGACGTGCAAGTCGTCGCGCCGATGTACCGCGGCGAGTGCGGCGTCGACGCGTTGAACGTGCGCTTGCGCGCCGCTCTCGGCGCTGGCGGTCGCGAGGTCGAGCACGGCCTGCGCCGATGGCGCACCGGCGACCGCGTGATCCACACGCGCAACGACTACGGGAAGGAAGTCTTCAACGGCGACATGGGCCGCATCGCGCGCATCTCTGGCGACGGGGTCGTCCACGTGAAGTTTCCCGAGCGCGAAGTGCAGTACGAGGGCTCGGAACTCAGCGACCTCCAGCCGGCTTTCGCGATCACGGTCCATCGCGCGCAAGGTGCCGAGTTCCCGGGCGTCGTCATTCCGCTCGTGCCGCAGCATTGGATGATGCTCCAACGCCACCTGCTCTACACGGCGGTGACGCGCGCGCGGCGACTGTGCGTCTTGGTCGGCTCGAAACGGGCTCTGCGCATGGCGCTCGACAACGCGGACGAGGCGATGCGGCAGAGCGCGCTCACGGACCGCATCGCGCAAGCACTCGCGCAGCGATGAGCGCGAGTCCTCTGCCGTGGCGGTTCCTGGCCGAGGAGCCGGGTTTCCGCCGCCTCTGGATCGCGACCGCGATCTCCGAACTCGGCTCCGTCGTCGCCCGCGTGGCGTTCCTTCTGCTCGTGAACCAACGCGCGTTCGAGCAAGGCGGCGCTCCAGAATCCGCCGCGGCGCTCATGTTGATCGCCGAGACGCTCGCGATGGTCGTGTGCGGCCCGTTCGCGGGCGGCATGGTCGATCGCTTCGATCGGGGGCGCCTGCTCGTCGGCGCGAACATCGTGCAAGCCGTGCTCGCGGTCAGCGTGCCCTTCGTGGCTCGTCTCGATGCGACCTGGCCGATCTACGCGATCGCCATGGCGATCTCCGCCGTGTCGACCGTGTTCCCCCCTGCACGGCAGAGCGCGATCCCCGACCTCGTCGGCCTCGAACGCGCGCCGATCGCGAACTCGATCTCCTCCAGCACGACGAGCTTCGTCATCGTCGTGGGCGCGGCGCTCGCGGCCGTTTTGCTCAGCGCGGTGGACAAAGACGCCTGCTTCTTCACGACCACGGCATCGTTCGTCGTCGCGGCGTTCGTGGTCGCGCGCATCGCGCTGCCGCGGCACCTCTCGGACGAGCACGGCCTGCGCGCGCTGTTCCGCGACATCCAGGTCGGCTTCGCGCACGTTCGTAGCGCACCTCCGATCGCCTATGTCGTCTTGTGCTACTTCGTCTCGTTCCTCTTCATCGGCCTGTGGCTGCCGATCATGCCCGAGTACTTGCGTCGCCACATCGGAGTCGATCCCGACGTGTGGTTGCCGCGTTCCTATCTCACGTTCGGCCTCGGCGGCATCGTCGGTGGATTCATCGGACCGTGGATCGGTCGGCGCGTGCGCGTCGGGCGCGCGGTCGTCCTGACGTTTTTCCTCGAGCCGTTCCTCATGGCCGCGTACGGATTGTCGTGGACGCCGTGGGCGATGCTCGTTCTCTCGTTCTCGTGGGGCGCGCTGGCGTTCGCGTACTTCGTGCAGGAACACACGGTGCTCCAGCAAGACGTGCCGCCGGAATTGCGCGGCCGCGTGTTCGGCATGTTGCCGCCGCTGCAAGCGCTCGGAACGCTCGCAGCGGCTGCTCTCGTGTGGTGGGAAGCAGGTCGCATCGCACCGGGCGAAGTCATGCTCTACGCGGGAGTCGGGTACTTCGTCGCGACCGTCGCGTTCCTCGTGATGTTCCGCGGTGGAATCGAGCTGTGGCGCCGGCCGAACCTCGCGAGCGACGGCGAGTGAGGCGCCGGGTTCCACGAGCGCGTAGTCGCATCCGCGCGATTCGGTCATTGCGATCCGAGCGTCAGCGTCGGTGAAGGTACGTGGGTGAAATCGCAGGTATTCGACCCACGCGTAGGTCAGCCCGTGTCTGCTCCCGCCCGCGGTGCGTCATCCCGTTGCTTCGCCCACCACGCGAGGCGCTTCGCGATCTCCTTCTCGAACCCGAACGAGCCAGGCTGGTAGATCGCCTTGCCCGCGAGCTCGTCCGGCAGATACTCCTGCGCGAAGTAGCCCGTCTCGGAGTCGTGCGCGTACTTGTAGCCGGCGCCCGCGCCCAGCGATGTCATGAGCGCCGTCGGCGCATTGCGCACCTGCATCGGCACGGCAGCACTGGATGTCGCGCGCGCCGCTTCGAACGCGCGCTCCAGCGCCTGCTTCAGACTGCCCGACTTCGGCGCCGTCGCGAGGTACACGAGCATCTGACTCATCGGCAGATAACCCTCGGGCGCGCCGAGCATGTGGTAGGCATCGCGGGCCGCGATCGCGAGTTGGAGCGCTTGCGGATCCGCCAGCCCGACGTCCTCCGCCGCCATCGCGATCGCGCGGCGGAAGATGACCATCGGGTCCTCGCCACCTTCGATCAATCGCGCGGCCCAGTACAACGCCGCGTGCGGATCACTGCCGCGCAGCGATTTGTGAAGCGCGCTGAGTTGGTCGAAGTGGACGTCGCCGCCCTTGTCGTGCACGGCGACACGCGTCTGCAACGCTTCGCGCGCAGCCGCTGCGTCCAATCGACCGCCCTTCCCGACCGTCGTCGCGGCAGCGTCGAGCACCGTCAGCGCGCGTCGCGCATCACCGTCGGCTTGCGCGGAGATCCACGCAATCACGTCGTCGTCGACGGTGATCTCCAGCGCGGCGAGACCGCGGTCGCGATCGCTCAACGCGCGTCGGAGCACGCGCTCGACATCCGTAGGTTGCAACGACTTCAGGACGAGAACACGCGCACGCGACAAGAGCGCGCTGTTCACCTCGAAGCTCGGATTCTCGGTCGTCGCGCCGATCAACGTGACCGTTCCGTCCTCGACCGCGGGCAACAGGCTGTCCTGTTGCGACTTGTTCAATCGATGGATCTCGTCGACGAACAGGATCGTGCGCTTGCCCGACATCGCGAGCCGCTCGCGGGCCGCTTCGAAAATGGCCCGCAGTCGCGGAACGCCCTCGCTGACGGCGCTGAACGGCACGAATTCGCGGCCACCCGTCGCCGCAGCGAGGTTCGCGAGCGTCGTTTTCCCCGTTCCCGGCGGCCCCCACAGGATCACGGAGCCGAGCGTGCCGTCCTCGATCGCGCGCCGGAGCGGTTTGCCCGCGCCGACGAGGTGTTCTTGACCCGCGAGATCGTCGAGCGTGCGCGGACGCATGCGTGCCGCGAGCGGTTGCGCACTCGTCGGCGCGGTGAAAAGCGCGGGACCGTCTTCTCGTTTCCTGCTCATCGGGACCCGCGGCGGGTGATCGACCACTCTAACGGCTTGGACCTGCACGACCCCGCCCGAGCTCGTACAAGAGGATCGACGCGGCCACCGTCACGTTCAGCGACTCCGGCCCCGCGCGCATCGGGATCGTCAGCCCGGCGAACTGCGCCGCGACCGTGGGCAGGTCGCCGGTCTCGCCGCTGATCCACAGCGCGATCGGGCCGTCCGCCGAGTACGCGCGCGGATCCGTGCCGTCGCGCGTTGCTGCGCGGACGCAGCGCACCGAGCGTCTGGCGAGCACCGCCGCGATCGTCTCGGCGTCGGATCCCATGACGACCGGCACACGCAGCAGACTGCCCATCGATCCGCGCAGCGCCTTCTCGTTCCACGGCGACGCGCCGCCGGCCACGACGACGAATACGGCCGCGCCGAACGCTTCGGCCGCGCGCGCCAGCGCGCCGAGGTTGCCGGGATCCGCGATGCCCGCGACTACGAGCACCACGGCGTCGCGGTCGAGCTCGAAGGTCGCGAGATCGAACGTCGGTGGCGTCGGCGCGAGTGCGAGGATTCCCGGCGACTTCTGCAGCGTGCCGACCCGTGCGAGCACGGTCGCATCGACCAGCCGCACGTCGACGCGACGGTTCGCGATCTCGCGCGCGCGGTCGGGTCGGTCGTGCGCGACCAGCACGACCTCGACTCCCACGCGCGCCGTGATCGCGTCGTCGACGAGGCGATCGCCCTGCAACACGATCAACTCGGGCGCCTTGCCCGAGAACGCGGCGCGCACGCGCTGGATCAGCGGATTCTGCGTCGAGCGGACGACCTTCGGATCCTGCTCCGGCATCGTTCGCGCGTCAGACGCCCGTGCCGAAACCCGACGACGGACGGCTGTGATCCGCGCGCGGAGCGGCCGGCTTCGCCGCGCCGCGGTAGGCGACCGGCGCACGCGCCGGAGCGCGCGTCCCGGCGGAACTCGAACGTGAGCCGCCGCCCTTGCCGCCGCGCGCGCCGCCATGGCGCGGGTTGGCGAACTTGCCGCGTCCGCCACCCGGCGCCCCGCGATCGCTGGTGCGGCCGCTGAAGCCGGCGCGCGGGGGACGCTCGCGAACCTCGGGTCCTTCGTTGCGCAGCGACGTCGCCGTGCCCGACGCGACCGGCACGGCCTTCTTGATCAGCTTCTCGATGTCGCGCAGGAACTCGCGCTCGTCCGCGGAGCAGAAGGACAACGCGATGCCCGTCGCACCCGCGCGCGCCGTGCGACCGATCCGGTGCACGTACGTCTCGGGCACGTTCGGCAGTTCGTAGTTCACGACGTGAGTGATGTCGTCGACGTCGATGCCGCGCGCAGCGATGTCCGTCGCGACGAGGACGCGGGTCGTTCCCGCACGGAATCCCGCCAACGTGCGTTCGCGATTGCCCTGCGTCTTGTTGCCGTGGATCGCGAGTGCGGGAATGCCGTCGAGCGTCAAGCGCTTCGCGACCTTGTCGCCGCCGTGCTTCGTGCGCGTGAAGACCAGCGCGCGACCGACTTCGGGGCCCGAGAGGATTTTGCGCAGCAATTCCGGCTTGCTGCCGCGATCGACGAAGTGAACCCACTGCTGGACGGCCTCGGCGGTCGTCGCGGCGGGCGTCACGTAGACCTTCTCGGGATTCGAAAGGATCCCGTCGGCGAGCTGCGCGATCGCGGGCGGCATCGTCGCGCTGAAGAACAGCGTCTGACGCTTCTTCGGCAACGCGGAGATGATGCGCTTCACGTCGGGCAGGAAGCCGAGGTCGAGCATGTGGTCGGCTTCGTCGAGGACCAGGATGCCGACCGCGTCGAGTCGCGCATGCCGCTGCTTCATCAAGTCGACGAGGCGTCCGGGCGTCGCGACGAGGACGTCGAGTCCACGTGAGAGGTTCGTGACCTGCGCGCCTTGCGGCACGCCGCCGAAGATCACCGCGACCTTCATGTCGAGACCCGCGCCGTATGCGCGGAAGCTGTCCGCGACTTGGGTGGCGAGCTCGCGTGTCGGCACGACGACGAGCGAGCGCACGGTGCGCGGCGCCGCGCGGCGGTTCTCGGCCGCGAGCAGTTGCAGCATCGGCAGCGCGAAACCAGCGGTTTTTCCCGTGCCCGTGCGCGCACACCCGAGGAGGTCACGCCCGCGCAGCACGTGCGGAATAGCCGC
>CAZKIY010000206.1:3130-7356 GCA_964552875.1 uncultured Planctomycetaceae bacterium | reverse complement strand
GAGAGCAAACGCGCGCGCTCGTCCAGCATCGCGAGGATCGCGCCGTCGAGATGGCGCAGTTGATGGCGTTGAGCAGGATTCATGGTGTCAGTCCGGAGCGTAGTTCGTGGACGAAACGTTCGGCGGCTGCCGCTGCGTCCGAGTCATTCGGGCCGGCTCGATGGACGCGCTCGACGAGTGCGCTGCCCACGATGGCGAGGTCGGCGTGCCGCACGGCTGCGCGCACCTTGTCGGGGGAATCGATGCCGAATCCGACGGCGAGAGGAAGATCGCCGCACGCCGCGCGCGCGCGGGCGAGGAACTTCTGCGCGCTCGCATCGAGATCGGTCGAAGCTCCGGTCACGCCGAATCGGCCGATCGCGTAGAGGAAGCCCTGCGACCTCTGCGCGGCGAGCGCGAGCCGCGCGTCGTCTGTCGTGGGGGAGACGAAATGAATCGTCGCGAGGTCCGCGCTCACTCCGGCGGCGCTCAATTCGGCGCTTTCCTCGATCGGCACGTCGGCGACGAGCCACGCATCCGCGCCGGATGCGCAGAGCTCGCGCGCCGAACGCTCGAGCCCGCGCACGAGCAGCGAATTCATGTACGACATGATCGCGATCGGAAGCGTGCTCCCGGCATGCGCGGAGTCACCGGCTCGGAACGTGCGCAACATCGCCAGCACGTCGGCGAACGTCGTCCCGGCTGCGAGTGCGCGATCGGCCGCGGCTTGCAGCACGGGACCGTCCGCGATCGGATCGCTGAACGGCAGGCCCAGTTCGACGCACGCGGCTCCCGCGCGATCGAGCGCGCGCAAGCACGCGAGCGTGCGCACGAGCCCGCCATCGCCCGCGGTCAAGAACGGCGCGATGCCGCGACGGCGCGCGAGTTTGTCGGCCGCGAGACGCGCGACGAGTCGGCGCGCGCTCACGGCGCGTCTCCGCTCTGCACGCGCAAGATGGTTTCGAGGTCCTTGTCACCGCGACCCGAGAGGTTCACGACGACGCGCTTGTCGCGCAGTTCGTGGGCTGCCCCGAGGATCCAACCGATCGCGTGCGCGCTCTCGAGCGCGGGCAAGATGCCTTCGAGCCTGCTGAGCGTCTCGAACCCGCGCAAAGCGTCTCTGTCCGTGGCCGAAACGTAGCGCGCACGGCCGGATTCGTGCAGTTCCGCGTGTTCGGGTCCGACCGCGGGATAATCGAGGCCGGCGCTGATGCTGTGCGTCGCTTTGATCTGACCTTCTTCGTCTTGCAGCACGTACGTGCGCGTACCGTGCAAGACTCCGGGCGATCCTCCGCTGAAGCGCGCGGCGTGGTGACCTGTCGCGAGGCCTTCGCCACCCGCTTCGACGCCGACCAGCGCGACGCTCGGAGAACTCACGAAGGCTCGGAAGATGCCGATCGCGTTGCTGCCACCGCCGACGCAGGCCACGACGGCGTCGGGCAGTCCGCCCGACGCGGCGCCGAATTGCTCGCGCGCTTCGCGGCCGATGACCTCGTGGAACGCGGCCACCATCGAGGGGAACGGATGCGGTCCCAGAGCGCTGCCCAGGCAATAGTGCGTCCCGAACGGATCGCCGGCCCAATCGCGCATGGCGGCGTTCACGGCGTCCTTCAACGTGCGTTGCCCCGTCGCGACGCGCACCAGGCGCGCGCCGAGCAGCTCCATGCGCAGGACGTTCGGCTTCTGACGCTCCGCATCGACCTCGCCCATGTAGACGACGCACTCGAGTCCGAGCTGCGCGCACGCGGCCGCCGTTGCGACACCGTGTTGCCCGGCGCCGGTCTCGGCGACGATGCGGAGCTTTCCCATGCGGCGTGCGAGCAAACACTGACCGATCGCGTTGTTGATCTTGTGCGCACCGGTGTGGAGCAGATCTTCGCGCTTGAGCCACACGTCGCAGCCTGCGTGCTCGGAGAGTCGCACGGCGTGGTGCAGCGGCGTCGGCCGCCCCGCGAATGTCGCGAGCAGGCGGTCGAGCTCGGCGCGGAACGCCGGGTCGGCCGAGGCGTCCGCGAATCCCACTTCGAGATCTCGCAGCGGCGCCACGAGCGTTTCCGGCGCGAACGAGCCGCCGAACGCACCGAAACGGCCGGCCGTGTTCATCGGACGACGTCCTTCGGAGCGAGAGCATTCGACGCGGCCTCGACGAACGCTGCGACCAGCGCCGGATCCTTGCGCTGATTCGCACCTTCGAGCTTGGAGCTCGCATCGACGCCGAACGGTCGAACGGCGCTCACGAGTTCCACCACGTTTCCCGCGTGGAGTCCGCCTGCGAGAAGACAGTCACCGCGTGCCGCGAGCACGCGGGCGAGTTCCGTCGGAACTGGGATTCCGGTTCCGCCCGGCGCCGCGGGATGGTCGAGCACGAAGCCGCGCGCGACGCTGGTCCAGGCTTCCATCTCCTCGAGACCTTCCTCGTCGACGGCGATCCGACGGAAGATCGGGAAGGGGAATCCGATCCATTCCTCCGGCGTTTCGTAGCCGCACAACTGGACGGCGCGCGCTCCGGCAGTGCGCAGGTACTGCTCGGCCTCCTCGGGATGGGGCTCGACC
This sequence comes from uncultured Planctomycetaceae bacterium, assembly GCA_964552875.1. GTDB lineage: Bacteria > Planctomycetota > UBA1135 > UBA1135 > JAEUHZ01. The sequence continues at coordinate 4,824 of CAZKIY010000206.1, read as the reverse complement.
AGCACGACGACGGGAAGGACGCGCCGCGGAATCGCGTCGACGATGCGCGCAGCGTCATCCGCGGAGATATGGCGTGGTGAACGAGACCAACCGACGAATCCGACGGCGTCGAGTGCGGCGGGGAACGGATCCGGCAAGTCCTCGATGCCGCGCAGTCCGCAGACCTTGATGCGCGGGAGCGGATCAATGTCCACGCAGCGCCTCCTTCCAACCGGCGAGCGTTGCGGCGGGATCGCTGGACTTCACGAGGGTCTCACCCACCAAGACGACGTCGGCGCCGGCAGCGCGCACGCGCTTCAGATCGTCGATCGAACGGATGCCGCTCTCCGCGACGCGCAGCGTGCCCTTGGGGATGCGTGGCAGGATCCGTTCGACCGACGCGAGGTCGGTCACGAGTGTCTTCAAGTCGCGTGCGTTCACGCCGAGCATCTCGGGTTCCAACGGGAGCGCGCGGTCGAGCTCGGCCTCGTCGTGGACCTCGATCAGCACCGCGATGCCGTACTCCTTCGCCAGTCCGCGCAATCGAATCAGCGTCGCATCGTCGAGGATCGCCGCGATGAGCAGCACCGAGTCCGCGCCGAACGAGCAGCCCTCGAGCACCATGCACTCGTCGACGATGAAATCCTTCCGGAGGCGCGGGAGCCGCGTGAACTCGACCGTGCGCAGGTCGTCGAGGCAGCCGTCGAAGTGATCTTCTTCGGTCAGGACGGACAGCATGTCCGCGCCGCCCGTCTTGTAAGCCGCCGCCAGACGGTTCCACTTCGGCCCGATGCGATGTCGGCGCGACGGCGCTGCGTTGCGCGGGTCGACGTCCTCGACGAGCAGCGGTCCGGCCGACGGAGACCGGCGTTTCAGTTCGCAGATGAACGCCAGATCCGGTTTCGTCAGCGCCGTGAGCACGCGCTCGCGCCGCCACGAATCGGGCTTCACGTGATCCTCGAGCCGCGCGAAGTCCATGTTGCGCCGGCGCGCGGCCGAACGCTTCTTCACGGCTTCGACGATCGCTTCCAACTTCGTGCCGCTCATGCCTCTCCTCGAGCCGTCCGAATCCAGAGTGTGAGTGTGTTCGCGGCCGCGCGCCGGTGGATCGCCTCCGCGGCGCGTGCGATGCCCTCGATCGGCGTGGATGCGATGCCGGCGACGACGAGCGCGGCGGCGGCGTTGAGCACGACCGCGTCGCGTACGGGACCGAGCTCGCCGTCGAGAACGCAGGCGAGCATCGCAGCATTGGCTCGCGCATCGCCGCCGGCGAGGGACTCGATCGTCGCTGTGGGAAAAGCACGCTCGGCCGCACCGTCCCACTTCGGGGCGTCGCCGATCGCGCGTACGACGTTCAGACGACCGGGCACGAGCTCGTCGGCACCGCCGGCGCCGTGCACGACGAAGGCGCGCTCGTGACCGAGTTCGTGGAGCGCCAGAGCCATGGTCTCGACCCGCCGCGCCTCGGGAACGCCCAGCAATTGCCGCCGCACGCGGCCCGGGTTGCAGAGCGGACCGAGGAAGTTGAAGAGGGTGCGGATCCCGAGGGCCTTGCGCACCGGCGCGATTCGCGCGAGCAACGGATGCGCTGCCGGAGCGAAGACGAACGTGATGCCGCAGCGATCGAGGCAGGCGCGGGACGTGTCGTGCGACGCATCGAGCGGGATACCGAGCTGTTCGAGGAGATCCGCGCTGCCGCAGCGACTCGATTGACT
>CAZKIY010000206.1:0-3030 GCA_964552875.1 uncultured Planctomycetaceae bacterium | reverse complement strand
GAACGCAAGTCCAAGTCAGCTCCGGATCGCCAGCGGTTCGCCCGCGAGTGCCAGGAAACGGGCGACCAGTCGTTCGCCTTGCGGAGTCAGGATCGATTCCGGATGGAACTGCACGCCGTAGCGCGGGAGCCGCGTGTGTTGCACGGCCATGACGTGGCCGTCGGAAGTCCAGGCCGTGAGTTTCAGCTCTGCGGGCAGCGCATCACGCTTCGCGCGCAAGGAGTGGTAGCGCCCGGCCTGGAACGGATTCGGCAGGCCTTGGAACAGCGCGGATCCGTCGTGGTGGACGAGCGAGCTCTTCCCGTGCACGGGGATCGGATCGCGCTCGAGCACGCCGCCGCACGACTCCACGAGGCCTTGGTGACCGAGGCACACGCCGAGGAGCGGCATGGAATCGGGCAGCGCGCGCAGCAGTTCCGGTTGGATGCCCGCGTCGCTCGGCTTGCCGGGTCCGGGCGAGAGCACGATTCCGGCTGGTTCCATCGCGAGGATCGCGGCGACCGTGATGGCGTCGTTGCGGCGCACTTCCACTTCGGCGCCGAGACCGGCCATCGCTTGGTAGAGGTTCCAAGTGAACGAGTCGTAGTTGTCGAGGAGCAGGATCATCGGGCCACGACCTCCTTCGTCGAGCGGAACGAATCCGACCCTGCACGCGTAGCTGCTTCGAAGAGAGCTTCGGCCTTGTGCAAGGTTTCGCGCAGCTCGGATTCGGGGTCGGAATCGAACACGACGCCGGCGCCGCTCTGCACGGACAGCAGGCCGTCGCGAGCCACGAACGTGCGCAAACACAGCGCGGTATCGAGATTGCCGGCCGCATCGAGGTATCCGAAGCATCCGGCGTAGGGCCCGCGTGTGTCGCGCTCGATTCCGGCGATGAGCTCCATCGCGCGAACTTTCGGCGCGCCCGACACCGTCCCGGCCGGGAAAGCGGCCGCCAGCGCATCGAGCGCATCGCGCCCCGACGAGAGCTCGCACTCGACGCGCGACACGAGGTGCTGCACGCGCGCGAAACGCTCGAGCTGCATGTGTTCCTTGACGCGCACGGTTCCGGTTCGCGCGATTCGGCCGAGATCGTTGCGTGCGAGGTCGACCAGCATGTCGTGCTCGGCGCGCTCCTTCGGATCTCCGAGCAGTTCCTCGCCGAGTCGCTCATCGGTCGCGCGATCGTCGGACCGCGGCCGCGTGCCGGCGATCGGTCGGTTCTCGGCGCGGCCGTTGCGCACGGCGATCAAGCGCTCGGGGCTGCTGCCCACGAGCGTGAGCCCGTCCGCTTCGAAGAAGAACATGTGCGGACTCGGATTCACGAGGCGCAGCACGCGATAGAGGGTGAACGGATCGCCCGAGAAACGCTGCTCGAAACGCTGCGAGAGCACACCTTGGAAGATCTCGCCGTGCGCGATCGCTGTCTTCAGCGTTTCGACGCCCCGTCGGAACTCGGACGGTTCCGTGCACGGTTCGAACGAGCCGGAGAGTGCGAAATCGCCGCTCCTCCGTACATCGCCGTGCAACGCGTCCGCGGCGAGGCGCGTCGCGCGCTCCTGCGCCGCCGCGTGTCCCCGCGCACCGTCCGGGCACGGCACGACGAAGAACACGCGCTGTGCTGCGTGATCGAACGCGACGACGTCCTCGTACAGATCGAACGTCGCATCGGGAACTCGCCAGGGATCGTTCGCGGCGCGCGGCACTCGCGGTTCGAGTCGCGTCGCCCACTCGTAGGCGAGCCATCCGATCCATCCGCCGAGAAATGGCGGCAATTGCGGCGGATGCAGCGTGTTCGTCCGTCTCGCGACGGCGCGCAAGGCTTCGTGCGGCGCCCCCGCGATTCGCTCGGAACGACCGTCGCGCGTCAGGACGTTGCCGGAACGATCACACCGTAACGTTGCCGTCGGATCGACCGCGAGGAACGAGTAACGCGCGAGGCGCGCCGGTCCCTCGACGGATTCGAGGAGAGCGACACGCCGTCCCGCCGCGCGCAACGCGAGGAACGCCAGCACCGGCGTCGCGAGATCGGCCGGCCACGCCGCCCACGCGATGCGCAGGCGGTCGGCGTCGATGGGTTGGGAGTGCTCGAAGGGGCGTTCCATGGGCGGATTGGACTCCGAATGGAGTGTGAAAACGAGCGAGCCCCCGCACTGCAGGGGCCCGAGTTCGCGCGCTCCGTTATGGGAGGTGGGGTGGGGTGCTACGCGGCACTCCCGGACCCCTGAGGCGAACTCAGGGCCGGAGACCATCGCCACCACTGCGCGCGGAAAGTCATGACGAGTAGAGCCTACACCGGGTCTCGACCTACGCAAGGCCCGCAGTTCATCCGCGCGTGAACAAACGCTCGTGTAGCGCCTCGACCACCTCGGCCGCGCGCTCGGCGGGGATGACGAGGGACAGGTTGTTCCGAGTGGCCCCGTAGCTCGCCATCTCGGCGCGCACGCCGAGTTCCGCGAGCGTCCCGAAGATGCGCGCTTGCACGGCGAGGCCGTCCCGCAACGCCTCGCCGACGACGCTGACGAGCGCGAGGTCCGGAACGACCGACACGTCCGAGAACGTGCCCAACTCCGCGACGACGGGGCCGAGGTCCGCACCCGATTCCACGGTGAGCGCGACGGAGACCTCCGACGTCGCGATGACGTCGACGACGACCTCGTGACGCGCGAACGCATTCGCGATCCGCTCGAGGAACCCGTACTGGAACATCATCTCGCTCGCGACGACGTTCACGGCCGCGATGCGGTGCTTCGTGGCGATCGACTTCACGCCGCGTTCGTGCGCGCCGAGCACGGCGACGACGCGCGTGCCGGGTTCATCGGGCTTCCACGTGTTCAGCACGCGGATCGGGATGCCGGCGCGGACCGCGGGCGCCATCGTCGCCGGATGCAGGACCTTCGCGCCGAAGAACGCCAACTCCGCGGCTTCGGCGAACGAGAGGACGGGCACGGGGCGCGCGCTCTTCACTTGCCGCGGATCCGCGGTCAAGACGCCGGAGACGTCCGTCCAGATCTGGATCTCTTCGACGCCGAGCGCCGCTCCGAAGATGGC
>CAZKIY010000205.1:0-7358 GCA_964552875.1 uncultured Planctomycetaceae bacterium | reverse complement strand
CCGTCTCCCTTGAGATTCACCTAACCCAGGTGTCCACCAACTCGGGGCAGGGTCAAGTGCCGCGAGCCGTGCCAGACAGTCGAGCGGCTCGAACGCGATCGCCGAGGTGCCATCGCGCTGGCGACGGCGGTGCGCGTAGATCACCAAGCCATCGGGCGCGAGCGAGAGGCAACGGCCAGGGATTCAGGACCCGGCCTCGCACGGCGGGCGATCGCTCGACGGGTCTGCAGTCGGCGGATGCCGGCACGCGCACCGCGTAGCGCCAAACGGCTTCGAACAAATCGGAGCGGGCTTCGTGCTGCTGCTCGCCTTCGCTGCCCTGCACACGTACCAGTGGTGGTCGGTGTTGCGGTGATCCCCAGCGCGCGATCGATGTCCAACTCCCCGAGAAGCTTTGACCCGATATGTTGATCCAGATCCTGATACTGGCCGCCGGCGTGGCGATCCTCGCAGTCGGTGCCGATGTATTCGTGCGCGGCGCATTCGGTATCGCCGAACGCCTGGGCATGAGCCCGTTCGTCATCGGCCTGGTAGTGGTGGGCTTTGGAACCTCCACGCCGGAGCTCGCGGTCAGCGTAGGTGCGGCGCTCAGCGGCAGCACCGACATCGCGGTCGGCAATGTGGTCGGCTCCAACATCGCCAACGTCGGCATCATCCTCGGCTTGGCCGCGGTCGTGGCACCGCTGGCCGTGCGGATGCGCATGGTACGGGTCGAGTTGCCGATCATGATCGGCGTGAGCCTGCTGTTGTGGGCGCTGGCAAGTTTCGGGGTGATCCTGCTCTGGGAGGGCGTGCTGCTGCTGGCCGCATTCGGTGTTTTCATGTGGTTCCTGCTGCGCACCTCGAAAGACGAGTCGAAGCAGGTGCAGGACGAGTACGTGGCCGAGAACCCCAAGGGCAAGGCCAGTTGGCGATCGGGTTTGTTCATTGTGCTGGGGCTGGCGGGCTTGATCGGCGGTGCGCAGCTGGCAGTGGAATCGGCGACCTCGTTGGCGCGCCTGTGGGGCATGTCGGAGCTTCTGATCGGTCTTACCGTGGTGGCGGTAGGCACCTCGTTGCCGGAGCTGGCCTCATCGGTGGCCGCGGCCTATCGCGGACATGCGGACATCGCGATCGGCAACGTGATCGGTTCCAACATCTACAACATCCTGTTCATCCTCGGCGTCTCGGCGCTGGTGACCCCGCTGCCGACCACCGCGTCGACCCTGATGTGGCTCGACATTCCGGTGATGATCGGCTTCGCCGTGGTGCTGGTGCCGATGATGCTGATGGGCCTGAAGATCACTCGCGCCAACGGCGTATTCCTGCTGCTGGCCTACGCGGCCTACATCGCCGTCCAGTTGCAAGTTTCCAGCGGCGGCTGACATCAGTCCTGTGGCGGTGGTGGCGGCCGTGCCGAAGGATCGGTGCGCATCGCGGCCTTGACCAGCAGATGTGCGCTGACCGGCGCGGTCAGGAACAGGAATGCGGTGATCAGAAGCTCGTGGCCCGCCGGCTGCGTGCCGTGCGCGATGAACCATGCCATCGACGCGATCAGCATGCAGCCGATGCCGAGGGTGGTGGCCTTGGTCGGGCCATGGATACGCTTCATGAAATCGCCGAGCTTGGCCAGACCCCAGGCGCCGACCAGCGCGAAAAATGCGCCGGTAACCAGCAGGAATGCGATCAATGCGTCGAGCAAGGCCGCGATCATTCGACCACCTCGCCGCGTGCCAGATAGCGTCCCAGCGCCACGGTGCCGACAAACCCCAGCATCGCGATGACCAGCGCGGCCTCAAGGTAGATGTTGTCGTTGATCGCGATGCCCAGCATGATCAGCAACGCGATCGCGTTCACGTACAGCGTGTCGAGTGCCAATGCGCGGTCGACAGCGCCGGGCCCGCGCAGCAGTCGGTACAGGGTCAGCAGCAGGGCAAGCCCCACCGCCCCAATCGCCCACGGCAGCACCAATGCGGTCATCGGAAGATCTCCAGCAGGGGGCGCTCGTAGCGCTGTTTGATCGTGGCCACCATGCCATCGGCATCGTCCACATGCAGGCAGTGCACCAGGAGGTGACGTCCGTTGGGCGAAACATCGGCCGACAGCGTGCCCGGGGTCAGGGTGATGATGCTCGACAGTACGCTGATCGCGTGGCGATCGGTCAATTCCAACGGCACCCAGATGAAACCGGGCCGGATCGCCGACTCGCGACCGAGGATGCGGCGCGCGACCTCGATGTTGGCGACCACGATGTCGTACAGGAATACCGCGGCCAGCTTGACCGTCGCCGGGAGGTTGCCGATCGTGGGTTGCTGCGGGCGCAATGCACGGGTGATCGCCGGCAGCGCGATCGCCAGCACCGCTGCAAGCAGCAGATGCCCAACGCTTACGCCATTGAGCAGCAGCCACAGCATGAACACCAAGATGCCGAGTATCGGCGAGCCCAGCCAGCGCTTCATGGCGGCGCATCCGTATCGGCGCGCGGCTGTGCGCCGAGCACCCGTGCGATGAGTGCCTGCGGTGCGAGCAGTTGCGCGGCGGTGGCGCGAGTGAACTGGGTGACGGGATCGGCGAACACCGTCAGGGCGACGCTCGACAGCAGCAGCAGGCCCAGCGCCGCGCGCTCGGGCAGGGGTGGCCGCAGCCCGGCACTACTTGCGGCATCCGGCGATTCCTCGCCGCGCCAGAACAGATGGCTGCCCGCGCGCGCGAGTGCCACCACCACGCACAGGCTGCTGCACAGGATCACCGTCCAGATCCACGCACCGTGGCCCTGCGCGCCGATCGCATCGAGCACCAACGCCTTGGCCAGAAAGCCCGCCATCGGCGGCAACGCGGCGACCGCTACCGCGGCGAGCACGAAGGCCAGACCCAGCGCGTTGCGGTGCGCCAGTGCATCGACGCGGCGCAGGCTGTCGCCGGCATGCTGCCTGCCACGCCGGACCATATCGGCGAGCAGGAACAGTGCGGCGGTGGCCAGCGTCGAGTGCAACAGGTAGTACAGCGCAGCGCCGATCGAGGCCTCGGTGGCGCTCGCGATCGCCACGAACAGGGTGCCTGCGGAGCCCACGATCAGATACCCGACCAGCCGCCGCAGAGAGTTCGCAGCCAGTGCGCCAAGGGCCGCCAGCGCAATGGTGGCCAGACCTACCGGCAGCAACCACGGCCACGCGAGATTCGCGCCAACGCCGGCATCCGCCCCAAACAACAGGGTGTACACGCGCAGCACGGCGTATATGCCGACCTTGGTCATCACCGCAAACAGCATCGCCACCGGCGCGCTGGCCGCCGCGTAGGTGTTGGGTAGCCACAGGTACAGCGGCAGCAAGGCGGCCTTGAGCGCGAACACGCCCAGCAGCAGCAGCCCGGCCGACTGGATCAGCACCGCATCGGCTGGCGGCGCCTGCGCGATCTTGTGCGCGAGGTCCGCCATGTTCAGGGTGCCCAGTACGCCGTAGAGCACCGCGACCGCGACCAGAAACAGTGCCGAACCGAGCAGATTGAAAGTGACATAGTGCAGGCTGCGACGCAGGCGATTGGCGCCGCCACCATGCAGCAGAAGGCCGTAGCTGGAGATCAGCAGGACCTCGAAGAACACGAACAGATTGAACAGATCGCCGGTCAGGAATGCACCGCTCAGGCCCGCGACCTGGAATGCAAACAGCGCGTGGAAGTGCGGGGTGCGGCGATCCTGTCCCGCGAGCGCATACAGCAGTCCGATCAGTGCCAGTGTGGCCGTGAGCAGCACCATCAGCGCGGCGAGCCGGTCGACCACCAGCACGATGCCGGCATACGCCGGCCAGTTGCCGAGCAGGTACACCGTTTGCGTTCCGTCGGCAGCACCGCGCAGCAACGCGATCGCCAGCGCGAGGTGTGCGAGTGCTGCCAGCAGGGCCACCACGCGGCGCACGTTGACCGGTGCGGTGTGCAGAAGGGCCAGCACGGCGCCGGCGAGCAGCGGCACAACCACCGGCAGTACCGGCAGGTGATTCATGCCTTGTCTCCCGGCTCGCGGCCGTCGACATGGTCGCTCGCGCCCGCGCTGCGCGCACGCAGTGCGATCACCAGCAGCAGCGCGGTCATCGCGAAACTGATCACGATCGCGGTCAGCACCAGCGCCTGCGGCAAGGGATCTGCGTGGTTGGCCAGGGTCAGCGCCACGCCGTCGCGGATCACCGGTGGTTTGCCCGGCGCGAGCCTGCCCATGGCGAAGATGCACAGGTTGACCGCGTAGGAGATCAGGGTAAGCCCCAGGATCAAGTCGAAACTGCGCGCGCGCAGTGCGAGGTACACGCCTGCGGCTATCAACACGCCGATTGCGCTGGCCAGCAGCAGCTCCATCAGTCGGGCCCCCGCTCGCTCTTCAAGCGCGCCAGCATCGATACCATCAACATGCTGGCGCCGAACACTACCATGTAGACGCCGGTGTCGAAGCCCATCGCGCTGGCGAACGGCACCGCGCCGATCGCCGGTATTGCCACATAGGGCGTGCTGCTGGTCAGGAACGGATACCCGAACGCAAAGCTGCCGATGCCGGTCGCCACCGCTGCCAGCAGCCCGTAACCGATCCACGCATGCCAGTTGCTGGCGATGCGCTTTTCGCTCCAGCGCACGCCCGCTGCCATGTATTGCAGGACCAGAGCGACAGCCAGCAGCAGTGCGGCGATGAAGCCGCCGCCGGGTGCGTTGTGGCCGCGCAGGAACAGGTACAGCGATACCGTGATCGCCAGCGGCAGCAGCACCTGGGTCGAGATCTGCAGCAGCAGCGAGGGCCGATGTGGACCCGGCGTTGACTGCACGGGCAGCGTCGCGCTGGAAGCGCCCTTGAGCATCGCGTGGATGATCAGCGCGGCGATCCCGTAGACCGCGATCTCGCCCAGCGTGTCGAAGGCGCGGAAGTCGACGATGATCACGTTGACCGCATTGGCGCCGCCGGCCTCCGGCACGGCGTTACGCAGGAAGAACTCCGAAATGCTCTGCGTCGGGCGGCTCAACACCGCATACACCAATGCGGTAGTGCCCACACCGCAGGTCACCGCGACCGCAGCATGCAGCCAGCGGATGGCGCCGGCTTTCTCCGCTGCGCCCACCTGCGGCAGCCAGCGCAGCGCCATCAGCATCAGGATCACGCTGATCATTTCCACCAGCAACTGTGTCAAGGCCAGATCGGGCGCCGACAGCAGCACGAAGGTCAGGCTCACCGCCAGTCCGACCGCACCGACCAGGATCACCGCCAGGAACCGCTCGCGATGCCAGCGCAGCACTGCGATCACGCCACCGATGGCCATCACCCACAGCAGGATCGCCAGCGGGTGCGCTGCCAGCGCGGGCAACGCCGCTGGTGCCGATGGCGCTGCAAGGAACGGCGCGCTGCCCAAGGCGAGCACGCACAGGACAAACAGCAGCAGGTAGCGCTGCAGGGATTCGTTCTCCAGTGCGGCTGTGATCCGCCGCGCCAGCGCGAGCACGCGCTCGAGCGTCGCATCGAAGCCGAGCTTGGCCAACGGCCGATAGTCGCGTCGATGCAGCGCGTTGCCCCGCTGCAGCAGGAAGTACAGCGCCGTGCCGACGATCAGCGCGGTCATGCTGAATATCAGCGGCAGGTTGATGCCGTGCCAGACCGACAGCTTGTAGTCAGGCAGCGGGCCTTGCAGCACGCCGCGCGCACCAATCTCCAGCAGCGGGGCCACGGTATATTGCGGCGCGATCCCGACCGCAAGGCAGACCACCACCAGCACTTCAACAGGTACGCGCATGAAACGCGCTGGCTCATGCGGGATACCAGCCGGGCACAGCGGTTCGCCGCCGAAGAACACGTCGTGCACGAAACGCACGCTGTAGGCCACCGAGAAAATCGCGCCGAGCAACGCTATGGCGGGAACCACCCAGTCCATCGGCGGATGCGCGCTGATCGACAGCGTCTCGGTGAGGAACATTTCCTTCGACAGGAAGCCATTGAGCAGCGGCACTCCGGCCATCGACAGCGAGGCCACCACCGCCAGCGCGCCGGTGACCGGCATGTAGCGCCACAGACCGTTGAGTTTGCGGAAGTCGCGGGTGCCGGTCTCGTGATCGATGATGCCTGCGGCCATGAACAGCGAGGCCTTGAAGGTGGCGTGGTTGAGGATATGGAACACCGCGGCGACCACAGCGAGCTGCGTATTCAGCCCGAACAGCAGCGTGATCAGTCCGAGATGCGAAATCGTCGAGTAGGCCAGCAGACCCTTGAGGTCCTGCTGCACGATGGCGAGCGCCGCACCGATAACCATCGTGGCCAGGCCCACGCTGGTGACGATCCAGAACCACTCGTCGCTGCCGGCCAGCGCCGGATACATGCGCCCGAGCAGGAACACGCCGGCCTTGACCATGGTCGCCGAGTGCAGGTAGGCCGATACCGGCGTGGGCGCTGCCATCGCGTGCGGCAGCCAGAAATGAAACGGAAATTGCGCGGACTTGGTGAAAGCGCCAAGCAGCACCAGGATCAACGCCGGCAGGTAAAGTGGATCGGCACGGATCACATCGCCCGCAGCCAGCACGGCGTCGAGCTCGTAGCTGCCCACGATGTTGCCGATCAACAGCACGCCGGCCAGCAGGCACAGGCCGCCAGCGCCGGTGATGGTCAGCGCCATCCGCGCACCGAGGCGCGCATCGGCACGGTGGTTCCAGAAGCCGATCAGCAGGAACGACGACACGCTGGTCATCTCCCAGAACACGACCAGCAGCAGCAGGTTGCCGGCGATCGTGATGCCGAGCATCGCGCCCATGAACAGCGCCAGCAGACCGAAGAAGCGTCGCGGCGGATCGTCGGCGGCCAGATACCAGCGCGCATACAGCACCACCAATGCACCGATGCCCAACACGATGGCGGCGAACATCCACGCGAAGCCGTCGATGCGCAGCGAGAACGAAAGCCCCAGCAGCGGCAGCCACTCGACGCGAAAGCGCAGCACTTCGCCATCGATCATCGCCGGCGCGATCCACACCAGCACGCCCATGCCCGCCACTGCGGCGAGCGCCACCACGCCGGCGGCGAAGTTGCGCCCGACGCGGGGCGCAAGCAGCAGGATCAGCGCTGCAGTAAAGGGCAGCGCAAGCAGGATTGGAAGCAGCATGATGGCGGTAGTTTCCCCGATAACGAAGTCGGCAGGAAGTCGCGCTCTCGTGATCGCTCAGTGTCGCTGGCGCCGTGCGAGTGCATGGCGTGAAATCGATGCGAACACTGCGCCGAGCACAAAGCCCGCAAGGTGCACGGTCCATGCGACTGCACCGAACGAGGGCCCGACGAAACTGAAGATCACCTGCAAGCAGGACCCAGAATCCGATCAACAGCGAGGCCGGTACCCGCACGAACTCCAGATCGTGCCGGCTGCCGCGGCGCG
>CAZKIY010000204.1:0-7385 GCA_964552875.1 uncultured Planctomycetaceae bacterium | reverse complement strand
CCTCGATGCCGAGCCGCGTCTCGTTCGTGTACTTGCAGAAGTTGACTTTGAACGCGTGGCTCGACGAACGCAGCATCACGATGTTCGCGCCGGCACAGAACACGCGGTCAAGTGCGCCCGTGACGACCACGCAGCGCACTTCAGGATGCTCGAAACGCAAGCGCTGGATCGCGTCGGCGAGTTCGATGTCGACGCCCAAGTCGTAGCTGTTGAGCTTGAGCTCGTAGCCGTCGCTCTCGCCGCCCTGCGGATCCACGCCCATCGTGAGAGTGGCCACGTCGTGTTCGACGCCCAGCTTCCAGTGCTTGTACTGACTCGGATGCGTCTGGAACCGGACGGGCGGGCGGGCGGTCAGGGTCGAGGCCATGGCGGTGTGCGGTGTATGGACTGGAGCGGGCGTGGGCGGTATACTGCGCAGGTCTCGAATGAGTGCGCATCATACCGCCCGAGTGCAGGAAGGCCAGCGGCTGCTCCGCGATCTCGGAGCCTGTCTCCGCGAGCAACGCGAGGCGCGCGGCCTGTCCGTTTCCGACCTGGCCCAGCGCTCGGGGGTCTCGCGCCGCTACCTCACCGAAGCCGAAGCCGGTCGAGCCAACTTGAGTGTGCTGCGCCTGCAGGACCTCGCCCGCGCGCTCGACGTCGGGCTCTGCGACTTGCTCCGCGAATCACCCCCGCTGCGTGAGCGCATCGCGCTCGTCGGCCTGCGTGGCGCGGGGAAATCGACCTTGGGACGCGCGCTCGCCTTGCGCCTCGAAATGCCTTTCGTGGAGCTGGACGAGCGCGTGGAGGCCGTGGCCGGCGCGTCCCTGGCCGAAATTTTCGCCCTGCACGGCGAAGCCGGTTATCACCGCTTCGAGGCCGAAGCCCTGGAGAACGTGCTGCGCGAAGGCGGGCGCCTCGTCCTCGCGGTGGGGGGCTCGATCGTGACTCGCCCCACGACGTTCGAACGCTTGAGGCGCGCGTGTCGAACGGTCTGGCTTCGCGCCAGCGCGGACGAGCACTTCGACAGGGTGCAGGCCCAGGGCGATCGCCGCCCGATGGCGGACCGACCGCGAGCCAGGGCGGAGTTGGTGGCCCTCTTGGCCGAGCGTGAACCGCTCTATGCCACCTGCGACGTCATGGTGGACACGCGGCGCCTGGACGTCGCACGCAGCCTCGAGGTGCTGAGATTGCGACTCGGTCCGGATGAGGGAACCTGAAGGTGGTGGCGTGCGTCCTTACGGACGGTGTCGTCCCTACGGAATCCGGCGGGTAGCGGGATTGCGATTTCCTGTTACATGCGCATTGTAGATTCCGCACCGGGTTCAGCCGGCCAGCTTGTGCGAGATTCCTCAAGGATGGTGCGGCGTTTGCAGTCTATTTCTAGCAGATCGCAAAGCGATGTTCGTTGCTTCGAGTTACCTTACAGGGGTCCCCCGAGGCGCGTGCACAGCGCGTTGAGATCCTTTCGCCGACTGTTCCGCACAACCCTGTCCCGCCCAATACTCCCCTTCAACCTGCGCTCGACCTGCGAGTGAGCGCGCACGCACGAACCATCATGAACATCTTCAAGAGCTCCCTACTGTTGCTCGCCACGGCCAGCACAGCGCTCAGCGTTTCGGCTCAACAGACCCAGACGCAGTGCTTCACCGGCTCGATCCCGCTCCAATCGACGAACTGGACCAGCAGCGTCAGCATCCCGAAGTTCAATGGCAACCTCGGGACGCTCCAAACGATCCAGTTCAGCCTCACGGGTAACGTACAAGGCACGGCGCAAGCCGAGAGCCAAGACGCGAGCCCGTCCCAGGTGACGACGTCGTTCTCCGCGAGCATCCAGCTCACGCGCCCGGACACGAGCCTGATCGTCGTCACGTTGCCCATCGCGAACTTCGTGGACAATTTCTCGGCCGCGGACGGCGTCCTCGACTTCGCCGGCACCTCGGGCATCACGCACGCGAACATCAATGCCACGGACACGCAGATGGTGACGTCGCCGCCGCCGGCGAGTGACCTCGCGCTCTTCACGGGCGTCGGCAACATCGTCCTGCCGGTCTCAGCGACGGGCTCTTCCGTCGCGACGGGCTCGGGCAACTTGGTGACGGTGTTCCAGACGGATGCCTCCGCCACGGTCCAGGTCTGCTACACGTTCCTGCCGAACACGCCGCCGACGATCACGTGCCCGGGTCTACAAATGGCCAGCGCGGGTGTCCCGCTCTCGTTCCAAATCTGCGCCTCGGACATCGATGCGAGCGACGTCGTCACGATCACGGCCTCGAACGTCCCGGCCGGGATGACGTTCACCCCGCCGCTGCCCGCTTCGGGCAACCCGATCTGCGTGACCGTGAACTGGACGCCGAACGGGACGCAAGTCGGTACCTACGACGTCGTCTTCACGGCGACAGACTCGAACCAGCGCACGCAGAGCTGCACGGTTCGCATCGTCTCGGCCGAGTGCCACCTGCTCGTCTCGAGCGGTGCCGGCAACTCGAGCGCGACGATCTTCGGTCACCTCTACGACACGCAACTGACCGGCGTGCGCCGCTCCTACCCCGTGACGATGGTCGACATGCCCACGTTCGCGTGGAACCAGATTCCGCAGACGCTGACCCTCCAGGTCGTCATGTTCAACCCGCTGATGTTCCCGGCGAACCCGGACCAACACAGCCAGGCGATGCGCATCACGAAGGCCGGCTTCGGCAACCTGACGACCGAGTACACGGGCACGACGGACGGCATTGGCCTCCGCGCGCAGGTTTACTGGGTCAACGGCGAGCCGCGCGTGCGGTTCCCGTTCACCGTCGAAGGCATGTGATCTGGCTCGACGTGGTCCGCCTCACAGCGTGATCGAGCGCGGCTCTCCGGTGACGGGGGGCCGCGCTGCATTGGGGACCGCTGTGCCCGTCGCTCGGTCAGGCGCTGCGTCGCGCGAACCACGTCGGCGCCATGCACGTGGCGGCCGCGAGCACGACGCTCGGGCCGAGCGGGAGATCCCATTCGAGCGAGGCCGCCGAGCCGAGGAGCGCCGAACCCGCACCGATCGCGATCGAGATACCGACGAACGCGCCCATGGATCGGACCCACGCTCGCGCAGCGAGCGGCGGGAGCACGAGGAGTCCGAACACGAGGACGGGGCCGAGAGTCAGCGTTCCGGCCGCGATCGCGACACCCACGATGCCGTGGAACAGCACCTCGAATGCCGTCACGCGCTTGCCCAGCACGCGCGCGGTTTCGACGTCGTAGCTGACGAGCAACAAGTCTCGACCGAACCACGCGAGGAGCACTCCGGCGATTCCGAACGACACCGCGAGCAGTTCGAAGTCGTGGATGCCGACTCCGAGGACTTCGCCCTGCAGCAGTTCATCGACGGGGCCGCGACCGATGGGGGAGAGTCTTCCGATGACGAGGACGGCCGCGCTGGCGGCTGCGAATGCCGCCGCGGCGCGCGCGATTTCGGAACCGCCTCGACGATTCGAAACGACGAGCAACAGGATCCCGATCGACGTGAACAAGGCGCCCCACACCAGACCGAACGTGGAGCCGGCGTGAGGATCGTGCAGCGTGGCTTCGAGCGTGAGGCCCGCGAGTCCGATCGATTCGATCCACCAGCCGAGGATGGCGTACGCGAAAACGACGCCCGCGGCCGCGAATTGCGGCAGGACGATGCCGTGAAAGCTCGCGCGTCGGACGTAGAGGAACGTCCCGATCGCCGGCAGGACGATCCCGGCGACGAGGGCCGCGAGCAGCGGCCAACGGAACAAGTGGAGTCGCTCGAGCCAGGAGACTTCATCCACGGAGTTCAGGTCTCCTCGCTCGCCGGATTCGCGGCGAACAGGCGATCGAGCCGCTCCGGCGCCAGCAACTCGATCGTTGGGCCGCGCTCGACGCGACCCTCGGCGACCCACAGGATCTCTCGCGCGGCTTCGCGCAAGAGCCCGATCTGATGGCTCACGAGAAGGACCGCGAGCCCGTCGCGCGTGTTGAGTTCGATGAGGAGATCGAGGATGCGGCGCTGGGCGCCGAGATCGACGCCGCTCGTGGGTTCGTCCAGCAACAACAAGTTGGGAGCGCCGAGCAGCGCGCGCGCGAGCAGCGCGCGCTGCCTCTGGCCCCCCGAGAGACCGGCGAACGGCGCAGAGGACTTCTCGGCGAGACCGACGCGCTCGATCGCGCGCTCGGCCGCGGCCCGCTGCGCTGACGTCGGGAAGCGCAAACCGCGGAGATCGCCGTAAGCGCCCATGCGCACGACGTCCCGGACACGGAGCGGATAGATCGAGTCGAGGGATTCGCGCTGCGGCACGTAACCGATGCGCGCACTCGAGCGCTCGACGCTCCCGTGTTGCGGAGGGACGAGCCCGAGCAGCCCACGGAAAAGCGTCGTCTTGCCGCCGCCGTTCGGACCCACGATCCCCAAGAACTCTCCGGCGCGCACTTCCAGATCGACGTCGGCGATCACGCTGCGCCCGGCATAGCCGAATGCAGCTTTGTCGACGCGGAGGAGTGCCATGTCGTGCGGCGGATCAGCGGTCCGATGATGTCGGACCGAAGGCGCGTGCGAGTCGGTCGTGGATGACGTCCATCATTCCGATCCAGGTCTCGGTGCCCGCGATGCCTCCGCCTTGGTTCGGCAACTCCACGATCTTCGCGCCCGTCGCCTTGGCGATCTCCTCGACCTCGCCGCCGTTCGACCACGGCGCCGTGAGGATGACGACCGGCCCCGCGGCCTGGATCTTCTTCACGAGTTCCGCGACGTGCTTCGGCGTCGGCGCGATCCCGGGTTTCGACTCGATCGAGCCCACGATGTCGAGCACGTAGCGCTCCGCCAGATAGTCGTACTCCTTGTGGTAGACGACGATTCGGCGGCCCGCCCAGGCCTTCGAAGCCGTGCTCCAACGCGCTTCGGCCGCAGCGAGTTCGCGCTCGTACTCCGCCGCGCGGGCTTCGAAATACGGCTTCCCCGAAGGGTCACTGGCGACGAGGCCGGCGAGAATCCGCTCGGCGATGTGACGTCCACCGCGTGGATCGAGGTTCAGGTGCGGGTTCCCGTCCGGATGGATGTCGCCCTCCTGACGCGAAAGGGTCGCGGGCACGTCGAGCGCCTGCCAACCGACCGAAACGTTCACGAATCCAGGCTGCCCGGGACGGATCCGCGGGTTGTTCGCGTTCTCGAGGAGACCCGGCAGAAAACCCATCTCGAGCGAGAGCCCGACTTGGATCAAGACATCGGCGCGGGACAACGCGACGAGGTGCGACGGCCGTGCGACGACGTGGTGCAAGTTCTCGCGACCTTTCGTGAGCGCAGTGACCTGCACGCGCTCACCCCCGATTCGGCTCGCGATGTCGGCCAGGTCGGGCAAGGTCGCGACGACGCGGAGCGGCGCACCCGCCAACTCTGCGGCCGACGCTGCGGCGCTCGATCCGAGACTCGCGCACGCCGCGAGCACGCCCACGGCGAGGAGTGACCGGCGAGTCCGTGAGACAAGAGCTCGATTCTGCATGTGACTCACCAGTTGATTCCGTGGCCGTGCGCGCCGACCACGACCGTGTATTGGATCGCGAAGCGCAGCGAATCGCTGTTCAGGGCATCCGAGTCGAACTGCGCGCCCACGAGGCGCAGTCGGTGGAACTCGGAGAAGAGACGCGTGTAGTAGAGCTCGAACTCGGAAGCATCGATGTCGGCTCCGAGCTCGACCATGCTGTATTGGAGGCCGACCGAATGCTTCTGATTCCAGGCCCAATCGGCGAACGCATACCAGCCATTCTGGGCGTCGTCGTCGAAGCCCGTGATCGTGTCGTCGAGGACTTCGGGCGTGCCCGCGTCGTCGAGTAGGGCCGTGGTGTCGCCCGTGTTCACGAGGAACTCCCCGCCGAACGTGAGCGCGCGCCGCGTGTCGTCGCTCGTCCAACCGTAAGTCAGGTCGAGGCCGAAGACGGAACTGTCGAGTCCCGTCACTTCGCTGCCGTTCAGTTCGGCCGCGGCATCGGGGATGAACCGACCCGAGATTCCGGCTTGGAAAACGCCGTTCTCGCTCACATCGGTGAAACCCGTGAGGCGTGCCGTGAAGTTCAGGTCGCCGGCGTCCTTGCGATTCAGGACCTCCACGGTCGGCACGCCGTCTTCCTCTTCGGACTCCGGAAGGAGACTGCCGAACGCGCCGATCGACCAGCGCACGACTGTCGCCTCGCCGAAGCCCGTCCAACCGTCGTACTGCACGCCGTCGCCCTTCACCTCGTCACCGAGGTAGGTGCGCAGGACGAGCGGGCGCTCCAAAGTGCGCAGCTCGTGCACGTGCGTCTGCATCTGCTTCCCGAAGTCGACGAAGAAGCGACCGGCGCGAATCGTCGTATTGCCGCCGAAACCCTTGTAGTGCACGGCAGCCTCCTCGATCGCGATGGTCTCGCCGTCGGTCGCGCCGATGAAGTAGGCCCAAGCATCGGGGTCGACCCAGGATTGCGCGCCGATCTCGAGCACGCGCAGCTCGAGTGCGAGCCCGTCCTCGGCCGCGTCGTCGTCGGGATCGACGTAGTCCGCCACGGCGTCGACGATGAAGGAGAACGCCGGATTGAAGACCGAACTGAAGCGATCGGACTGCCCGGAGTCTTCGGTGCTCTCCTTCGGCTTCATCATCGGCGTCTGGACCATGCCGGGCGTCGTGAACGCCGGCGCTTGGGCCGCGGCCGAGTCCAGGCACGTGCTTAGAACGAGGAGAAGGGGCAGCGATCGCGGCATGGGGACCCGGTGAGGCTCTCGAACAGGCGTGGGGGGTGCGGATGAACCCCTGAATTCCTGATCCCCGCACGGCGACCCGCAGTTCCCTGGAATCCGCGGAATCCTGGCCGGGCTCAGCCCGCCCGCAGTTCCCGCACGGACGCCTCCACGCTGGCCGCGAGCGCTTCGATGTCGTAGCCGCCCTCCAGGAGCAGCACCATCCGCGAGTCGCAGCGCTCGCGCGCGAAGTCAGCCAGGAGTCTCGTCATCCGAGCGTACGCGTCGGTCGTGAGCTCCGTGTTCCCGAGCGGATCGTCGCGGTGCGCGTCGTAGCCGGCCGACACGAGCACGAACTGCGGAGCGAACTCCTCGAGGTCGGCGATCACGACGTCCTCGAGAGTCGCGAGCCACTCGCGGTCGCCCGAACGCGGCGGAAGCGGACAGTTGCGCGTGGTCCCTTCACCCGCGCCGGTTCCGCGCTCGTGGGCGAGCCCCGAACCGGGGTACAGCGGCCACTGGTGCAGGCTCGCGAAGTACACGTTCGGATCCGACTCGAAGATCTCTTGCGTGCCGTTCCCGTGATGCACGTCGAAATCCACGATCGCGACACGCTCGAGGCCGTGCGCCTCGCGCAGGTGCGCCGCCGCGAGCGCCACGTTGTTGAACGCGCAGAAGCCCATCGAGCGCGAGCGTTCGGCGT
>CAZKIY010000203.1:2633-7516 GCA_964552875.1 uncultured Planctomycetaceae bacterium | reverse complement strand
CAGCGCCGCCGGATCACGGTGGAGGAGTTCGAACAGGGCTCGCGTGGAGCGCGCGGCATCGCCCAGGGATCGCAGCGTGGCTTGCAGCTCGACGGCGATGGGCGCATCCGGGTCGAGGAGCACCTGCGCCGACGCCAGCGACGTCTGGAGTTCTCGCGCCAAGACCTGCAGCTCGTCGGAGCTCACTTTCAGGCTCTCGACGAGCGGCGCGACGCCGTGGCCGAGGTCCACGCTGACGCGTTGGACGGTCTCCATCGTCGCGGTCACGGACGCGATGCCGACGCCGAGGTCCTGGCCGACCTGGCCCACGCTCGCGGCCGCGTTCTCGACGCTTTGCGACAAGGGATCGATCCGCGCCTCGAGCTTCACCATGGTGCGGTCGACGCTCGCCAAGGTCTTCTCGAGCGCGGCCAGCGTCGCCGGGATGCCCGGGCTGCGCGCCAAGTCGGTCACCGCGTCGAGCGTGTGGTGGAGGCTCGCGAGCAGACCTTGCAAGTCGTACTGCCCGATGTCGTCGACGATGCGACGGATCGCGCCGCCGATCTCCTGCAACGGCGGCGGGATGGTCGGAATCTCCATCACGCCTTCGATCGGTTCGTGCAGGACGGCCTCCTTCTCGTCCGTGAACGCGACCGACACGTGCAGGATGCCCGTCAGCAAGCTGTCGGACTCGAGCTGCGCGCGCAGTCCGTTCGCGATCGCCTTCTGCAACGTCTCGCCGTAGTCGCCCGTCGGCTCGCCGCCCCGGTTGAGGAGCCCGCTGTCGAGCGAGAAGAAAACCTCGATCGGCTGGTCGTTCGAGTCGACGCGGAAGGGGATGCGGATATGGTCGACGCTGCCGATCTCGACGCCCTTGAACTTGACCGCTGCACCCGGGCGCAGTCCGTTGACGCTCCCGTCGAAGTAGCTGACGAACGGATACGTGCGGCGGAACAGGCGCCCCGAACCGAGCACGGCGATCGCGCCGATGAGCAGCGCGAGTCCGCCGACCACGAACGCGCCGATCTTGATCTGGTTGGCCCTGGCGCTCATGCACGTTCCTGTTTCGGAGGTTCTGGCCGCGTCCCGCGGCTCAGGAAGTTCTGGACCACGGGCTCGGAGGAATGCTCGAGGAGGTGGCGCGGATTCCCCCGCGCGATCACCGTGTGTGTCGCCGAGTCGAGGAACACGCTGTCGTCGCCGATCGCGAAGATGCTGGCGAGCTCGTGGGTCACGACGACCACGGTCGTGCCGAGGCTGTCGCGCAGCTCGAGGATCAGCTCGTCGAGCCGACGCGAGCTGATGGGGTCGAGACCGGCGCTGGGCTCGTCGAGGAACAAGACGTCCGGATCGAGCGCCATGGCGCGCGCCAGGGCAGCGCGCTTCTGCATGCCGCCGCTGATTTCGCTCGGATAGAAACCACCGAATCCCGCCAGGCCGACGAGCGCCAGCTTGAACGCGGCCACCTCCTCGATCTCGGCGCGCGACAGGTCCGTGTACTCGCCCAGCACGACACCGATGTTCTCCTGGAGAGTCATCGAGCTCCACAAGGCTCCCTTCTGGTAGAGCACGCCGAAGCGACGCAGCATGCGCGAACGTTCGTGGCGTCCCGCGCGCGTGAAGTCCTGGCCCGAGTAGTGGACGCTGCCTTTCGTGGGCTCCTTCAGCCCGATCATGTTGCGCAGCAGCGTGCTCTTGCCCGACCCGCTGCCGCCCATGACGACGAAGATGCTCCCGCGGTCCACCGTGAAGGTGACGTCTTGCAGGATCACGCGCGCTCCATACGCCGACGCCAAATCGCGCACGTCGATCCGCGGTGCTTCACCCGATTCTCTGATCGTGGTGGCCATCAGATCCCGAGGAGGTCGAAGAGGACCGCGAGCACGCCGTCCGCGACGACGATCATGACGAGCGTCGAGACCACCGCGCTCGTCGTCGCTTGGCCGACGGCCGCGGCGTTGTTGCCGCACTGCATGCCACGCAAGCAGCCGATGACCGCGATGAGGACGCCGTAGACGGAGCCGCGGAACAGCCCGCCCCACAGATGGGTGAGCGTCAGCGCCGAGAGCGTCTGATCGAAGTACAGCTCGGGCGAGATGTCGAGCATGCCCACGCCGACGATCGCGCCGCCGCCGATGCCGAGGACGATCGCGTAGAGCACGAGGAACGGCGTCATGAGCACCAGTGCGACGATGCGTGGCAGCACGAGGAAGTCCACGGCGGAGATCCCGAACGTCGTGAGCGCGTCCACCTCTTCCGTCACGGTCATCGTGCCGAGCTGGGCCGCGAATGCCGCGCCCGTGCGTCCGGCCATCACGATCCCGACGACCATCGCGCCCATCTCGCGGACCATCGCGACCGCGACGAGGTTCGCGACGTAGAGGTCCGCGCCGAAGAGCCGCAGTTGCACGGCGCCGACGAAGGCCAGGATGAGCCCGACGATGACGCTGACGAGCGTCACGATCGGCAGCGCGCGCACTCCGGCGTCTTGCACCAGGAGCAGGAGGTCGTCCCCGCGAAAACGTGCACGAAACGTCACGAAGCGGAAAAGGGCCGGCACGATCCGCCCGAGGAACGCGAGCACATCGAGGCCGCCTCGCCAGGAACGGGACGCCGCGATGCCGACGCGCGCGATCCACGGCGGTCGCGCGGGTGCGGCGCGCTCGATCTGTTCGGGCACCGCTTCGGAGAGTTGGATCAGCCGACCGATCCCGGCGGGGAGGCGCGAACGGTCGAGCTCGACGCCGCGCTCGCCGCAGATCTGCGCGACGGTCGCGACCCAAGTCAGGAGCGCGGTGTCCCAGCTCGCCACGTCGGACGCGTCGAGCACCACCCGTCGGATGGTTTGCGCCTCGAGCGCGCTCGCGAACGCGGCCGGATGCGGTCGCGTGCCGCCGAGCCTCCACGCGCCCGCGAGCCGCACCAAGAGTTCACCGTCGCTCGAAGTTTCGAACCGGGCCTCCGCCGCGGGCGCGCTGGTTTCCGGGATCGCGGTGGAGGCGGACATTCCGGGAGCAGGTTGTACGGGAGCACGGGCGCGCGGACAGCGCCTGAATGCCGGCAGGAAAGTCCTGCGCGCTGGAAGTAACGCCCGTGCCAGCCGCCGACCGGAGCTCGGGTCGTTCGCGTCGCCGGCGATCGACAGCGTCGCCTCGAGTGGCCGACGGACGAGGCGGACGCGCTACGCTCTCTGCGCATGACGACGCCCAGCCGCGCCCCCGCACCCCGCACCCCCGAGACGACCGACGATCCGCGTGCCCTGGCGTTCGCTCGATTGCTGGCCGTCGTCGATCGGTTGCGCGCGCCCGACGGATGTCCGTGGGACCGTAAGCAGACGCTGGCTTCGATGGCGCCGCACTTGGTCGAGGAAGCGCACGAGGCGGTCGAAGCGATCGAGCGCGGCAACACCGGTCAGGCTGCCGAAGAATGCGGCGATGTGCTCATGGTCGTGGCTCTCCTGTGTCGCATCGCCGAACAGGACGGCGCCTTCGATCTCGCGACGGCAGCTCACGGGATCTCCGACAAGTTGATCCGCCGTCACCCGCACGTCTTCGCCGAAGTCGTCGCCGAGACGGCCGAGCAGGTGGTCTCGAACTGGGAAGCGATCAAGAAGACGGAGCGCGAGGAAAAGCGCGAGGACGCGAGCGCCATCGCCGGCGTCCCCGTCGCGTTGCCGGCGTTGCAGCGCGCGCATCGCGTCAGCGGGAAGGCCATTTCGGCCGGGTTTCGCTGGGCGAATCCAGAGGGCGCGCTCGCCAAGGTGCGCGAGGAAGTGCTCGAGCTGGAGGAGGCTCTCGTCGGCGCGGATCTCGCGCGGGACGGGCTGCCCGGTGCAACGACCGCGGCGCGAGCGCGCATCGAGCACGAACTCGGTGACGTGCTGCTCGCGGCTGCGTTCCTCGGGCGCTACCTCGACATCGATCCCGAGCGCGCGACGCGCAGCGCCGTCCGTCGGTTCGAATCGCGCTTCCGTTCGATGGAAACGTCGCTCGACGTCCCCATGAAGTCGGCTACGCTCGAGCGCCTGATGGCGGCCTGGCAAGACGCGAAATCCGCCGAGAAAGAGGCCGCGACGTGACCACTCTCGTCGAAGCGCACGACATCTATCGCTTCCAGGGCGAGGGCGCCGACAAACTGGCGATCCTCCGCGGCGTGTCGTTCGAGGTCGCGGCTGCCGAGTTCACGTGCATCATGGGGCCGAGCGGCTCGGGCAAGTCGACGCTGCTCCATCTGCTCTCCGGCCTCGACCAACCCTCCGCGGGTCGCATCGTCTTGCGCGGTAAAGACCTCTCGAAGCTCACCGAGGAGGCGCGCACGCTCGAGCGTCGTTCGGCGCTCGGCCACGTCTTCCAGTTCTTCAACTTGCTGCCGAACTTGACCGTGCTGCAGAACGTCGGCTTACCGCTCGCGATCGCGGGATCGCATCCCGAACGGGACGAAGAGCGCCTCGTCGCTCTGCTCACGAAGCTCGGCATCGCGAATCGCCGCGATGCGTTCCCGCACCAGCTGTCGGGAGGTGAGATGCAACGTGCGTCGATCGCACGCGCTCTCGCCGGTGGTCAGCCGTTGATCCTGGCCGACGAACCTACGGGCAATCTGTCGCAGAAAGCCGGCCTCGAGGTCATGCAGATCCTGCGGAAGCTCGTCGACGAGGACGGGCGTTCCGTCTTGCTCGTGACGCACAATCCGCGCGACGCCACGTTCGCGGATCGCGTGCTGTTCCTCGTCGACGGCGAGTTGTCGAAGTCGAAGGAGCTGCGCGGGCCCGGCATCCACGTCGATCGCGTCCACGAAGCACTCGCGGCGCTCGCGATCTGACCGATGTCGCTCGTCCGCACGATTGCCTGGGGCGGTTTGCGCCGTAAACCCGGCCGCGCGCTCTTCTCGATCCTCGGCATCGCGCT
>CAZKIY010000203.1:0-2533 GCA_964552875.1 uncultured Planctomycetaceae bacterium | reverse complement strand
TGCGCGTGCTCGAGGGACGCGCGATCGATCCGGCGGCGACGGAGCCCGAGGTTCTGGTCGGTGACGCACTCGCGGAAGCGCTCGGTCTCGCCGTGGGCGACACGCTGTCCCTTTCGCGGCCCCCGCGTCAGCCGCGCACGGCCTGCGTGGACGGCGAGATCAAGGCTGTCGGCCCCGAAGGCGAACCGCAGGCCGACGTGCCGATCGAACGCGCGTTCCGCGTCGTCGGGATGCTCGCGCGCGAACGACTCGGTCGCCGTTCGCAAGGCATGGTCGTGGTCACGGACGCCGTGGTCGCGAGCGATCTCTACCGCGGAGCGCGCGTCGATCCCGTCTATTGGGTGCGCCAGGATCCGAACGTCGATCTCGAGCGACTGCGCGCGAGCCTCGGCGCGAGCTTCTCCTACGAACTGAACAAAGAAGTGCTCGTCGGTGCCGCCGCCGACGAGCGCGCGTTCCGCAACGGCGTGCGTTTCGCCGGCCTTTTCGCGCTGGTTCTCGGCCTCTACGTCATCTTCCACACGCTCTCGATCGCGCTCGTCGAGCGCGTGCGCGAGATCGCGACGTTGCACGCGCTCGGCACGACGCGCCGCCAGATCGCGCGGATCTTCCTCTTCGAAGCGGCGCTGATGGCCCTCGTCGCCGGACTTCTCGGCCTCGGCGGCGGCCTCGCGTTGGCGCGATTCCTGCTCGTCTCCGGCGTGACGACGCTCGGCACGGGCCACGTGATCCGCACGTTCGACGTGCCTTGGCCGGCGATCCTCGGACTCACGGGGCTCGGCGTCGGCATCGCGTTGCTCGGGTCCGTGTGGCCGCTCCTGCGAGCGCGCGGCGCCAGCACCGTCGCGGCATTGCGCGGCGACGAAGGCGCGCGCTCCGGCGGCACACTGCGCGGTTTCCACCTGTTTTCCGCGGTACTTCTCGCGGGTCTCCTGCCGGCGATCTACTTCGCGATCGTGCCGGTCGTGGGGGAAGCACAGAAGCAACTCGTCGGCGCGGTGCTCGCTGGCGTCGGTTTCCTGGCGCTGCTCGTGACGCTGCCGTTGCTCGTACCCGCACTCCTCTCGCGCGTCTGCGAGTGGATCGCCATTCCGATGCAACGCATGTGGACGTTCTCCGGGCGCATGGCGGCACTCGGCATCCGCGCGAGCCCCGCGCGCATCGCCGTTTCCGCCGCGGCGATCGCGCTCGTCGCAGCGGCATTCACCGGCTTGAAGGGCATGACGGCAAGCCTCACCGGCGAGATCGATCAGTGGGCCGAGCGCGCGCTCGTCCACAAAGTGCACGTGCGTCACTTGCCGAACATCCCGTTCCAGGAACTCCGCGCGGAATTGGCGCAATACCCGGGCTTCGTCGGAATCGAGAACGGCAGCGCGCGCTCGTGGGTCCCGTTCCTCCTGCTCGGCGTGCGTTCGCGCGAGCTCTACGCGCACGGTCCGTGCAGCACCGATCCCGAGCTCTTGAAGCGCTTCGACCGCGGCGACACCGTTATCGTGTCCGAGCGACTCGCGCGGCACTTCCGTTATGCCATCGGCGATCGCGTGCACGTCGGCACGGGCTCGGGCGTCGTCGACCTCGAAGTCATCGCGATCAGCGACGCCTACGGCTACTTCCCGCATCCCGACGAACGCTTGTACGGCGTCGTGAGCGACCAGTTCCTGCAGAAGTCCTTCTGTCAGGACATCGACACGATTTCCGAGTGCGCCGTCGTCCTCGAGCCCGGCACGGATCCCGAGATCGTGCGCACGGCGATCCACAAACTTCGACCCTCGGCTCAGATCGGGTTCGAGACCGGCGCGTGGCTACGCACGGAGCACTTGCGCGATTTGCAGCGGGATTTCCGCTTGTTCGACCTCATCCTCGGACTCACGGCGGCGCTCGCGGCGCTGGGAGTCCTGAACGGACAGTTGCTCGCCGGGCTCGAACGCGCGAAGGAACTCGGCGTCCTCAAGGCGCTCGGTGTCACACGCAAACAGATCGCCGGCATGGTGCTCTCGGAATCGCTCGTGATCGGCCTCTTCGGCGGTCTACTCGGCACCGCGCTCGGCGCAGCGTTGACGCCGGTGATCGTGCGCTCGCTCGAATCGCTGTCGGGCCTCGAATTGCCCCACGTGGGACCGGGGCCGTGGCTGTGGATCGTCCCGGTCGGAGCGGTAGTCGTCGCCGTCCTCGCCGCCGTCTACCCGATCGCGCGGATGAACCGCACGAACGCGGTGGGGGCGGTGCGGGCGCCCTAGGTTCAGGCACGGGGTGCCCTGGTCCGGCACCGTGAGGGCCCCGCGAGCCGTGGCGAAGCGCAGCCTGTTCCCCGGACCCTCAGGACCGCCGTCCAAGTCGGGCATGTGGCCGAGCTTGCGGCCGCGCTGGCGACCTGTTTCGAACGCGGGAGAGGCGGGCAGACTCCTCTTCCCCGGCCGTGCGTCCGCCGCTAGACTCCCCGGCCCGAACGCGGGGACGTAGCTCAACTGGTTAGAGTACCGGCCTGTCACGCCGGTGGTTGCGGGTTCAAGTCCCGTCGTCCTCGCCACTCTCC
>CAZKIY010000202.1:0-7533 GCA_964552875.1 uncultured Planctomycetaceae bacterium | reverse complement strand
GCGATCAGGATGCGGCAGCGGGAGAACGGCGGAGGGGAGCCTGACTCCGTACCCCGCTGTAGGCGTCTCCTACTGCACCCAAGTCAGCGTCACGAAGCGCACCGTGACGTTTGCCTTCTTCGGTTTCAGCGAGACCGTCGTCAGCGGTTCGCGCAGCGGATCGAGCGTCGACTCGAGCTCGCGCACGTCCGCCTCGATCTTCGCGTCGAGTTCGGCCAAGGCCTGTACTCGTGTCGCGAGCGTCTCCTCGGCTCGACCCACGTCACCGGATTCACGCATGGCGCGACCGGCGCCGCGTGCAGCCGTCGAGGCGCGACCCACGCTGCCGGCCGAGATCGCTTTCTTGCCGAAGAACGCCCCGAAGATGGCCGATCCGATCGAGATCGCTCCGCCGATCTTGGCGTCGCGCGACTGCTCGCGCTGCGCATCGACCTGTTGACGTGATCGGCGCACGCTCTCCTCGAGGATCGCGCGTCTCGAGGCGTACTTCGTGCGCAACTTCGCCTTGCCTCGGTCCCGTTCCTCACGCGCCGCTTGCGTGATCCTAAGTCGAAAGCGCGCCTCGTCCTCGCCCGGGTGCGAGACGAGTCCGAGCGCCTCGCTCTTCATCAGCACGAGTAGCTCGGAGCGCACCAACCGATCGGCGAGCGCCTTCTTCCAAACCTCGTAGGACTTGGGTCGAGTCGCCTCGGCGGGCAGCGCGGTGAAGCTGGCTCCCTCGGGCGCGGCCGGAGTGAGAGCACTTTCGTCGTAGTCCACGAGTTCGGCGTTCTCCCAATCGAGCGGAACGGGTCCTTCCACGAAACTCACCAAGAAACACTTCGCGATCTCGGTCGCGACCCCGAGCTTCGTGTCGCTGAAGTACACGCGGCAGCTCGCGTAGAGCGCCGGTCGGAACGGCTCGCCGCGTGAGTTCGGGTCGCGAGCGGACAAGAAATGCTGCGGAATTCCCGGCGGAAGTACTGGCAGGACGGAAGCGGAACCTTTCGTCGGCGTTGCACTCGTGTTGCGCTCCGCCGCCGCCGTCGCAGCGGGTCGAACTCTCTGCACGGCTCTCACCCCGGCGACGACGGCATCCGCCGTCGGCCGCCGAGTGGCCATGAGCCGCTGGATCTCCGGTCGCGTCATCGGTCCGCGCAAGTACGAGAGCACGAACCGCGTCTCGAAGATCCGCGCGGCCTTTGCGTGCACGCTGTGGAGCAAGAACACGCGTTTCCCGAGCGCGGCGATCGTGCGCTCCATCTCGCCGCGATCGAACGATGCCGACGAGGCACCCTCGAGTCCGTCGAGAAGCCGCGCCTTGTCGCGCTCGGTCTGCAACCGGCCGACGAACCACGTGCCGCAGTTCGACAAGCCCTTGTAGTCGAGATCGACGGGGTTCTGCGTCGCGAGCACGCAACCGAGGCCGAAAGCGCGCGCTTGCTTCAGCAGGGTCAGGAGCGGCGCCTTGCTGGGCGGGTTCGCGACGGGCGGGAAATACCCCGCGATCTCGTCCATGTAGAGGATCGCGCGCAACGACGATGTGCCGCTCTGCGTGCGCATCCAAGAGAGCGTCTGGTTCAGGAGGAGCGACACGAAGAACATGCGCTCAGCATCGGATAGATGGGCGATCGAGTAGATCGCGACACGCGGCTTGCCCGACTTCGTGTGGAGCGTCGCGCCGATGTCGAGAGGCTCGCCTTCGAGCCACTGCGCGAAGCTGGGCGAAGCGAGCAGGTTGTTGAGGCGCATCGCGAGCTGGAAGCGGTCCTTCGAGGGGAAGAACGCTTCGAGTTCGAAGACTCCGATCCGTTGCACCGGCGGCGCCTGGATCGCACCGATCAGGCCGGCGAGGTCGAGATCACGGCCTTCGCGCCAAGCGCGGTCGAGGATGTTCGCGAGCAGGATGTGCTCGCGGCTCTGCAACGGATCCGCGTCGATCCCGACGAGTCCGAGCAGCGAAGTCGCCGTGCTCGACACGCGTTCCGCGAAGATTTCCGAGTCTTCGACGACGGCGCGCGGCGGCGCAGCGAACGACTTGACGATCGAGACCGGGATGCCCGCGTTGCTGCCCGGCGTGTACACGACGAACTCCGCCGCATCGCGCAGGCGCGCGATGCGTGCGCCGTCCATGTGCCACTCGGCGAGTCCTTTCGACCAACGCTCCGCGGTAGCCGCGGCCGCGGCCGGCACGGACAGCGCGTTGCGACGCGCGTCCTCCGGATCGATCCACGGCTCGAAATCGCTCGCCGCGAGGTCCGGGAACTGCAGCAGCAAGTTCGCGAGGTCGCCCTTCGGATCGATGACGATCGCGGGGATGCCGTCGATCGCGGCTTCTTCCAAAAGACCCACGCACAAGCCCGTCTTCCCGCTGCCGGTCATTCCGACGCAGACGGCGTGGGTCGTCAGATCTTGGCTGTCGTAGAGGACGAGCGCGTCCTTGCGCGTGTGCGTTTCGAGGTCGTATTCCTGGCCGAGGTAGAAAACCCCGAGCTTTTCGTAGTCCTTGATCGCCATGGCGCGGACGGTAGCCGCGTGCAGATCACCGCGCGAGAGCGAAACGTCCGTCCGCCTCGCGCGTCAGTCGAACGCGCCCTTCCTGCAACGGCGTGGCGAAGCGAATCTCCTGCCACGCGCCCGTGCCGACGCGCACGCGCAGGGCCCGCGCCAACACGCCCGTGGCGAGGCCGAAGCGCGGCTCGCGCGGCCCTTGACCGAGGTAGGACGGCGTCGGGATCGCCTCGCGCACGCCGATGATCTTGCCGTCCGCGCCGACGAGCTCGACGCGCGTGCCATGGGGGGTCCCCGCGATCACGAGCCCATGGTTCCCGCCGCGATTCGCGAAGATGCGCGGCGAACCGTTGCACTGCGTGAGCACGAGCTCAGGCCGATGGTCGCCGTCGAGATCTGCCGCGAGCAGCCCTCGGCCCACGTACGGTTCCTTCGTGACGCTCGCGGCGAGTTCGAGGGTGACGTCCGCGAAACGTCCATCGTCCGTGCCCCGGAATGCCAACGCGCGTTGCGCGTGCGTCTTCCCGTCGTGGTAGAGCGCGATGTTGTCGATGATGTGCCCGTTCGCGATGGCGAGGTCGAGGCGGCCGTCCTGGTCGAGGTCCTCGAGCACGCACCCGAAGCCGACCGGGATGCGCGTCGCGAGCTCGAGCCCCGCCTGCACCGTGCGATCCTCGAACACGAAATCGCCCTGGTTCGCGTAGAGCGTGTCCGATTCGTCGTCGAATCCGGTCACGAAGAGATCGAGGTCGAGGTCGCCGTCGACGTCGCCGCTCGCGACGCCCATCGACGCCTCCGTGCGCCCGTAACGATCGACCCCCGTGCCCGAGACGAGCGTCGCGTCCTCGAAGCGTCCGCCGCCGAGGTTTTTGTAGAGCCGGTTCTCCGTGCTGTCGTTCGCGACGTAGAGATCGACGCGTCCATCGCCGTCGAGGTCGCTCGCGACCACGCATAGACCCTTGCCGTTCGGATCGGCGAAACCCGCCGCCTGCGTGTGATCCTCGAACGTGCCGTCGCCCCGGTTCTGCCAGTAGCCGTCTTCCGCTCCGGGGAACCGATCGGGATGACAGTAGCTGCGCCAACCGTCCTTGCGCTCGCCGCACCAAGGCGGCTCCGCGAGATCGATGACGACGTAGCTCGTCACGAAGAGATCGAGATCACCGTCGTCGTCCGCGTCGAAGAACGCGGCGCCGGTCGACCAGCCCGGCTGGCTGATACCGCTCGTCGCGGTGACGTCGCGAAAGCGCGCGCGTCCGTCGCCTTGCAGCAGAGCGTCGTCGCCGAGCACGCTGAGGTACAGATCTTCGTGCCCGTCTCCGTTCGCGTCGCCGACGGCGACACCCATCCCGTAGCGCGAGAACGCGGCATCGCCCGCGCTCGCCGTCCCGTCCGTGAAGTGGGCGCGCCCGTCGTTCAGGAACAAGCGATTCGTCGGGCGTTTCAGGCCCTTTTGGTAGACGAAACGATCCGGAGCGCCGCCTGAGATCGGCAGCGGGCCGCTCTGGACGAAATAGATGTCTTGATCGCCGTCCTCGTCCGCGTCGAACACGGCGATGCCGCCGCCCATCGTCTCGGGGAGTTGCTTCGCGCTCGTCACCCCCGCGTCGTGCACGAAGTCGATGCCGCTCGCGAGCGTCACGTCTTCGAACCCGAGCCGCGGCAGCGTCGCAGTGGTCGCGTGCTCGGACTCTCCTCGAGGCGCGGGCACTTCTCGTGAGCAGGCTGCGATTGCTCCTGCCGCCGTGATCGCGAGCAAGACTCCGGACGCGTCCAAGCGATGTGCGTGCCTCATCGTGACGCCCCCGCGCGCGCTGCGGCGAGTCGTTTCGCGATCTCCGCATCCTTCGGGCGCAGCGCCAGGGCCTCGGTGAATCGCGCGACCGCTTCGCCGGGCCGCTGCGCGGCGAGCAGCACGTCTCCCGCGCGCACGAGGAGCCGCGCATCGGGAGTTTCTCGAGCCGTGCGCACGAGCAAGTCGACTGCCGCCTGTACGTCGCCACGGTCTTCCAAGAGAAGCCGCGACCAGCGCAACGCGTTCGCCGTGAGTTCTTCGGGCCGACCGAGTTCCGCCGCGCGTCGGTACGCCGCCTCCGCGCGATCGAGTCGCGGCAGTGCGCGCTCCGCATCGCCGAGCGCCGTCCAGTTCGGCGCGTGAACAGGCCCGAGATCGAGGCTTTGCCGCGCGAACTCGACGCCGTCGAGCAAGGGCAAGAGCCTCCGATGTTCCGCCAACGCCGCGAGTCCTTCCTCCTTCCTCCCGAGTCCGACGAGCGCACGCCCGAGACCGAACCGCGCCTCGCCGTCGAACGCATCGACGTCGAGCGCCGCACGGAACGCACGTTCGGCGGCGGCGAAGTCGCCGTTGCGCGCTGCGCGACGCCCTTCGGCTCCGAGAAATTGCGCGTCGAGAGCGACTCGTGCGCGCGCTCGATCCAGCACGGCGTCGGATTCGGCGAAACGGCCCAGAGCCTCGAGCGCGTCGATCTTCCACAAGCACGCCAGCGGATCACGTTCGGCGAGGAGTGGAACGGCCCGCTCGTACTCGCCCAAACGGTAGAGCGCTTCCGCGCGTTCGGCGTTGCACGGCGCGCCGCAACGCTCCGCGTCGGCGAGTGCGCCGCGGTGACGATGCACGGCGAGCTGCCAAGTCACGAGCCGATTCCACGTCTCCGGCCGAGGATCCTGCTCGACCTCTTTCCGCGCCGCGTCGATCGCCTCGAGTCGCGCACCCCGCGCCCAGAGATCGACGGCCGAGGACGGTGCGGGATCTCCGAGAACGAGCGCCGCGAAAACGAGGGGGATCCGCACGGAATGCGTCACCCGGACGCTCCGACTATCCTAGTGACCAGGGAGTGCGCGTGGACGTCCGCGCTGCGCTCGGTGGTGAGCCAAGCTTCGAAAGGCGAGCGCGGGATTCGTAGGGCGCGCAGTCTGCTCGAGGTGCAGAGTGGAGCCGACCCGGTCCGGCGCGAACCGCTCGGGCGGCGACGGAGGTAGCACGATGGCAACGATTCGATGCACGGCGGCGTGGCTGGTCCTGGCCTTATGTCCCCCGATCTCCGCCGCGCAGAATCCCGGCGGTGATCCGACGGGGCATCCCGACGACGGTCCGGGCGGCCACCCGACCGGTCCGGCCGGCGGATCGCACGGTGGGCCGGGCGACACGGTGCCCGGGGGCACGGGTTCGGGCGGCTCGGGCGGAATCGGCGGCGGCGGACCGAGCACGCCGGGCCCGGGGCAGCCGTTCACGCCCGGGGGTCCGAGTACGGGGCCGCCGGGTTCGCCGGTCGGCATTCCTCCGAACGTGCCGACGATCTCGATCTTCGACCTCGGCCCTGACACAGCGACGTGGGAAGCGTGGTGGAGTCTGAATCGCGATCGCTACCTGGCGATCAAGTCGCGCGTCTATGCGGGTGATGCGGCCGTGGGAAGTGCTCCGGCCGGAACGGGTCTCGCGCGCCGCCAGCCCGATGGGCGACTCGTCGCGGATCGCGTGCTGCCGATCCTCTCGACGCTCGTCGAACGCGAAGGTGATGCGACTCTCGCCGCCGAAGCGCTGATCGCCTTGGCGCGCGCGGATCGCGGACGTGGCGTCGACGATGCGCTTTCAGAGAGAGTCGTGCAGCGCATCGAAGGTGCTTTGGCGGATGAACAATTGTCCGTCTCCGAGGCCGCGCTCCTCGCGTTGGGAGCGCGCGGATCCGCGCACTCCATCCCGCTGCTCGCGGCGATCGTGCTCGACTCGACAGCGGGGCGCACCGCGTTGAAGCGCGACTCGGTCCCGACGAAGTTGCGTTCGATCGCGGCGCTCGCGCTCGGACTCACGGCGGCGCGCGGACGCGTAGACATCCAGCGTTACGCGGCTCACGCACTCTCGACTCCGCTCGAAGCACGTAGGGGCACGCCGCAAGACTTCGCCGCGGCTTGCGCGGCCGCATTGGGCCTCCTCGATCTCGGGAGCGGAGTCGCGAGCGACGATCTGCCGGCTTCGGCCTCCGCGTCAGCTCTCGCACGTTTCCTCGTGGGCATCGCCGACGACCCCGAACGCGACCCACTCGTGCGCGCGCAGGCCGCGGCCTCGGCCGGACGCACGGGCGCGCGCACGACGGACGCCGATCGCGCGCGTGCGATCGCGTGGGCCGCGAGTGCGGCGCGCGACGCAGCGCGACCGACGATCGTTCGGCAAGGTGCTGCGATCGCGCTCGGGCGACTCGGTCGTCCGACGGAATCCGCCCCGGACGCCTTGGTACGCGAGGCACTCGCGGATCTCACGCGCGACACGGATCGATTGGTGCGGGGCTTCGGTTGGCTCGCACGTGCCGAGATCGGCGCACGCGCGCGCATCGAACCCGAGAAGGCGGCGGCGCTCGCGATCCAGGACGGACTCCTCGCGGACTTCGCGGAAGCCAAGGGCTCGGCGATGGGATTCTTGGCGCTCGCCCTCGGCGTCCTCGCACACGATTCCGCGCTCGTCGCCGCGGCCGATGGCAATCGCGCGCTGAAGGAAGGTTGGCCGCGCGCGCGCAATCCGAGTGACAGTTCGGCGATCGGGCTCGCGCTGGGACTGCGTCAGGACATCACCGCGTCGCCGGCGATGCTCGAACGATTCGGCCGCGAAGGTGACGCGGCAGCGCGATCCCCGCTGGCGCTCGGTCTCGGTCTCGCGGGCGCGACCGCGATGATCGATCCACTGCGCGTCGCGAGCGGCGTCGAGAATCACCCGGTCGTGATCCGCGACTCGGCGATCGCTCGCGCGCTCTTGGGCGACGACACCGCATCGATCGAGATGACGGCGGTGCTCGCGGGGACGAAGAGCCTACTCGCGGCGGACTACGCTGCCGATGCGCTCGTCTCGATGGGGGACGCGCGCTCCATCGAGCAACTCGTCGACATCGCCCGAGATCCACGCGAGTCCACGGGCCGACGCATCCGAGCGGTGCGCGCGCTCGGCGGCGTCGCCGACGCGAGTGTGTTGCCCTGGAACGAGCCGCTGCGCGCCGACGGACACTTCGGCGCGGCGTTCGAGTCCTGGAACGTCGTCGT
>CAZKIY010000201.1:0-7547 GCA_964552875.1 uncultured Planctomycetaceae bacterium | reverse complement strand
TCGCCCGGCGCCGGGCCCTTGGCTGCGGCCATCAGAATCCTCCATTCGCGAGTGCGCGATCGATCGCGAGTCCGACGAAGAGCCCGACGCCGACCCAGCCGTTCAAAGTGAAGAAGGCCAAGTCGACGCGCGACAAGTCCTGCGGCCCGACGAGGCGGTGCTGCCACACGAGGAGTAGGGCGCATACGACGAGCGCGATCCACCACGCCAGCCCGAGTCCCGCGGTCGCGCCGACCAGCGTCAGCGCGACGACGGTCGCGACGTGGAGCGCGCTCGAGATCTTGAGTGCGTTCGCGATCCCGAGGCGCGCGGGGATCGAATGGAGCCCGTTTTTTCGGTCGAAATCGGCGTCCTGGCAGGCGTAGATCAAGTCGAAGCCCGCGACCCACGTGAGGACGGCGAGGGCGAGCCACAGAACGGGCGCGACATCCGGCTCGAGCGCACCGCGCACGGCGACCCATGCACCGAGCGGAGCGAGTGCGAGCGCGAGTCCGAGGACGAGGTGTGCCGTGCTCGAAACGCGCTTCACGTAGCTGTAGACGAGCAGCACGCCGAGGACCGGTGCGCTGAGCCAACCCGCCAGTGGATTCAGCGCGAACGCGAGGGCGACGAAGGCGAGGCTCGCGAACGCGACGAGTGCACGAACGGCACCTACTCCGAGTTTCCCGGCCGGGATCTCGCGGCCCTTCGTGCGCGGATTGGCGGAATCGATCGAGCGGTCCACGAGTCGATTGAATCCCATCGCGGCAGTCCGCGCAGCGACGGCGCACAGGATCACGAGGATCGCAATGCGCCACCCTGGAGGACCGCCGGCCGCGAGCCATGCACCGCACAAGGCGAACGGCAGCGCGAACACCGAGTGGCTGAAGCGCACGAGCGAGAACCAATCGCGGATCGTGCTCAAGCGCGGTCTCCGCTCGAACCAAAGCCTCGGTTCGGTGAGAACTCACGGTTCGCGAAGCACGCCGCGCGCGCCGAGCTCCGCTCGAGATCGAGCTCGCGACTCACGTCTCGACCTCGGGGATCGAGCGACCGACGCCATCGTCCTCCGGCGGCGCGTCCAGCCCTTTCCAGCGCGCGCCGACCGCATTCTCGACTCCGAGCCGGTCGAGGATCTTGCCCACGACATGGTGCACGAGATCCTCCTTCGATTTCGGCCGATGGTAGAACCCAGGCATCGCCGGCAAGACGATCGCTCCGAGTCGCGCGAGCCGTAGCATGTTCTCGAGATGCACGATGGACAGCGGCGTCTCGCGCGGCACGACGAGCAATCGTTTGCCTTCCTTGAGTGCGACGTCGGCGGCGCGCTCGACCAAGTTCGAGCTGAAACCGATCGAAACACGGGCGAGCGTGCCCATACTGCACGGACACAAGATCACTCCGCCGGTGAGCGAAGTGCCGGACGAGGGCGGCGCCTCCACCGCGCCCGTAGTGAAGACGCGCACACGTCGCGCGGCGTCCGCGCCGATCCAACCGGGGAGTGCGGCTCCGAGCTTCTCGCCCTTGTCTCCGGGATCGATACCGAGCTCGTGCCGCATGACCTTCGCCGCCGCTTCGGTGATGGCGACGTCGACGTCGTGCCCGCACGCGACGAGCGCTTTCAACAGCGATTCCGCGTAGACGTGTCCGCTCGCGCCGGTGATGCCGAGGAAGTAGCGCGTCACAGGAACACCTCGGGTCCCGCGCCCAACGCGAGAGCCAAGTTGAAGAACGCGTGACACCAGGCTGCGACGCCCATCCCGCGCCAGCGGAAGAGCAGCGCCAGGGCGAGTCCGGCAAAGACGCGCCACGCGAATCGTGCTCCGTCGTAAGGTTCGCCGCCGGGCGCGACGAGCCCGACCACGACGTCGAGATGCGCGGCTGCGAAGAGCACGGAAGACCCGACGAGTGCCGCGAATTCGGCGAGTAGACGAGCGGTTCGAGGTAAGCCCAGGAACCACTCGAAGGTCATCCGCCCGACGAGCACGAGTGCGGCGAGAGCTCCCACGCGGAAGACGATCTCCTCGAACGCCGCGCCGCCCGCGAAGAGTGCTGCCGCCATGGGTGTCGCGACCGCGCCCGGTCGTGTGATCGCGGGCGGCGAGACGGCGAGCGCGTGCAGCAAGGCGAGGAGCAACGGGCCGAGCAGGATGGCTGCGACGAATCCCTCGATCGCCACGCGCGCGGCTCGGCGAACGAGACCGAGCTCGGCGTGGAACACGACCCAGATCGCGACGAGCGTCGCCAAGACCTCGAGGCACCAACGTCCGATCTCGGGTCGCGGCAACAGCGCCTGGAACGGGAGCGTGAGCAGGAACTCCGCGGTATTGCGCGGTGAATCCGGATTCGAGAGCACGGCGATCTCGTACACGAGAACGAGCGGCACCACGGACAGCCACCCGAGCGCAAGCGCACCGTCGCCGGCAGGCGCGGTCGAGGCTGCGTCGATCTTCGAGGAAGTGCCGGTGACCCGGGCAGCGCTCGAAGCTCCCACCGCGCTCACGTCGTACCCCGAGGAACGCGACCCCAGTGCAAACACGCGATGCCGCGCGTCAAGAGTCGGTGACCGCACTCGACGAGACCTTCCGTCTCCATCTCGCGCTGGAATTCCACCGGGCTCGGCCACGCGAGAACGGTGCGCGGCAGGTAGCTGTAAGCATCGTTGTCCTTGGAGACGACGCGGCCGATTCCGGGGAGGAGCCGCGTGAAGTAGAAGCGATAGGCCGGCCCGAGGACGGGCCCCGGCGGCATGGTGAACTCGAGGACGAGCACCCGCCCGCCCGGCTTGACGACGCGCGCCATCTCGCGCAGGGCCAAGCGGCGGTCCGCGACGTTGCGGATGCCGAACGCCACCGTGCACATGTCCGCGACACCGTCTCGAACGGGCAATTTCAACGCGTCACCGTGTGCGAACGCGGGTCCTCCGGCGAACGAGTCCGGGCTCTTCTTGCCGTCGGCCTGGACGAGCATCTCGGGCGTGAAGTCCACCCCGACGACGTGGGCGCCGGCTCCCGCGAAGGCGAGGGCCACATCGCCCGTGCCGCAGCAGGTGTCGACGACCCGCGCTCCGCGCACTTCGCCGGCGGCGGCCAAGAGGGTGCGGCGCCAACGCTGGTCGATGCCCAGCGAGAGCGTCCGGTTGAGCGGGTCGTAAACCCGCGCGATCCGCGCGAACATGGAGCGGACTTGGGCGGGCTCGGAGGTCACGGTGGACGACGAGGATAGAGCCCGCGAGCGCGGGTTGTCAGTAAGGAGTCGGACCGGACCGTGAGGATCCACGCGAGCCGAGTCGCGTCGAGAACGCGGACCCGCCAAGACGCTGTACGCCCGGAGTCAGGGTACGGAGGCAAGATCCGCCGCAAACTGGTGCGGCCCGAGGTCGCAGCAAGGCGCCGCGACTTCGGGCCGCACGATGCGGCGATGGAGCTCGGCTCCTCTCCGGACTACTGCCGGAAGAAGCTCGAAACGACCTGCACGTCTGGGGACGGGATCGACTGCGTCCCGGTTTGGAACGGATTCGTGTCGACACGACCGAATGTTCCGTCGAGCAGGATCACGTCGACGACCCCCGTGCCGCCGAACGGCGTCGGGATCGCAGCGAACATGTACTTGGCCTCGTTCGCGTTGACCGGCTGCGGACAGCCGCCGCGCACGAGGTGCTTGCCGTTCGACTGCGACGATCCGGTGCTGAACAACGTGGCGAAGTTGGGCAATCCCGACAAGACGCGCAAGTCGTCGAAGGCGATGTCGACCGGGAGTCCGGAGAGCTTCTCCTGGCCGAGCGAGACCTGCACGGCGAGCGTGATGTCGCGCAGCTGCGGCGTCAGGAGGGAGACGAAGTTCAGCGGAAGCTGGCCCGTGGATCCGCTGAAGACCACGAACTTGGAGAGTGCCGGCGTGCCGAGCAAGCCCGGTTGGCCCTGCGCGTTGATCGGCCCTTCGTGCGCGATCCACATCGCCGAGCGCAGGTCGAGCGGGTCGGCCTGGATCGCCTTCGGGTTCTGGAACGTCTCCGTCGAGACGCCGATCATGTCGTCGTAGCCCCAACCGTTCACCGTGTTCGGGCCCGACTCGAAGATCGCCACCTTGCCGTTCCGGTTCAGGATGTAGGCGAAGTACACGTTGCGCGAGAGACCGAAGCACGGCTGGCGCGGCGTCGTCGTCACGTCGAACGGTTGGTTCAACTGGGACGCGACGACCTTGCGGACGGTCAGTGAAGACGCCGACAGGATGGAGACCGTGCTCTCGCCTTCGTTCGCGACGAGGACGTCCTCGTTCCCCGTGTCCCAGGCGATACCGCGCGGACGGTTCCCGACGGTCGTCTCTTGCACGATCTGGTGGAAGGTCGGCGAGTTCGGATCGATGTCGAGGAACGACACCAAGTTCGCGAGCTGATTCACGATCGCCAAAAGGCTCAGGTTCGGCGAGATCCCGAGCGACGTCGGATCCGACGTCACGATGCGGTCCACCACCGTCATGCGGTTGCTGTTCAGCACCACGACTTCGCGACGCGCACGGTCGATCACGTACAGGTAGTGACCGATCTGCTGCCGGATCTGGAACTGTTGGCACGCACCGACCGTCGCTTGCTCGAGCGAGGGCCCTTCGAAGTAGGCATTCTGCTCGGGCGTCAAGAGCCCCGACGGGGGTTGGCCGATGTTCGGATTGCCGAACGGATCGCCGGGCACGAGGATGTTCGTGAGCAGCGCGCTGACTTGCGTATCGATCGAAGTCGGTTCTTGGCCACCGATGTACGGCGACACGCACAGCGGCGGGAACACGAGCGGCGGCGGGTTCGGGTGCGGCGCCCAGCCCATCAAGTTCTCGGCACCCGCGCCCAAGCCGCCGAACTGACCGGCTTGCGTCGGAGCCATCGTGTTGCCCGAACCGTTCGTCGCCGGGGCCACGAGCTTCTTGCCGTCCTGCGCGCACAAGTTGCCGCCGCCCGCCTGACAGCCGAAAGGTTGCGGACCGTTGTTGAACGTGCTGTCGAGCGCGTGCCCGATCATCATGTCCGTCACGTTCGTGAGCAGCGGCGCGCGGATCAGCAAGTTGTTCAGCGCGCTGTCACGCGTCAGCGTGAACACGCCCGACGAGCCACCGTTCACCGTGCACGTTCCCGGCGTCAACTGCGGGCGCAACAGACCGCCTTGCAGACGCACGTTCGGGTTGTTCGGGAAGTTCGAGCGGCCTTCCGCGAACGTCTGGTACGTCGGGTCGAACGTCGGATCGCCCGTCGATTGGCCGAACCCGTTCAGGTCCACCACCGAGATCCCCGGGATCGCGCCCACGCGACCCACGTAGATCGCATCCGGCGTCACCGGCGCGTTCACCAAGCCCGGGCCTTCGCCCGTCGTGAACGAGCTCACCGCGGACAAGCTGTTCTGGTTCTGCGACGGCGCCAAGTCGCGCACTTGGTTCGCGTTCACCGTCACGTCGACTTGGTTGTAGATCCCGCACTGCAAGTTCGCCGGGCCTTCACCCGGGAAGTTGAACGCCGGCGTCAGCTCGTAGCGCGTCAAGTCGAACACCGAGATCGGCGAGGCATAGAACGGCACGCGCACACGCGCCGCCGGAGGCCCGAACTCCACGAACACCGACGGACTCACCGTCGGCGCTTGACCGTTCGGCAGGCTCCCGATGCTCGAAGGCTGCACCGGCTCCGTGAACGCGATGCGGATCGTCGTCATCGGATCCACGTCCACGTCACCGCCGCCCGGCGTCACGTCCGCTTGTTGATCCGGCGGCGGAGTCGTCGCCACTTCCGGAGGAAGCTCGTCCGGGCCCACCGTCGTCGCGGCCAAGGCCGTGCGCACCAGACGGATCCCGCTCGTGCTGCGCACTTCCGTCGAGATCGCCAAGCGCAACTGCACGCCGACCGGGAACGTCTCCTTCGTCGAGAGATCCCCGTCCGTGTCCGCCACGAACACCACCGTCTCCGGCGTCAGCAGGTTCACTTGGCCGTCGAAGCCCGAACCCGCATCGCTACCCGGGAAGCCGTCACCCGGCTGACTCCCGTCCGTCTGCGTGACCAGGTTGAACACGCTGCTCGTTCCCGAGCGACGCACCCACGACTGCAGTGACAGCAAGCCGTCCGGACCGGGCGGGCCGCCGTACGTCGCAGCGACGACGTCCGCGCCGTCCTGGACGCCCACGAACACTTGCGCTCGCACGATCGAAGTGCCGCCGCTCGCCGGATCGATCTGCACCAACTGGATCGAGCCCTTCAAGCCGTTCACGGCCTGCGCCGAAGGCGAGGAATCCAGCACCGTGTTCACGTCCACCGGGCGCGTGAACTGCGCGTACAGGAAATGGTTCCCCTCCACGTTGTTCGGCAGGGTCGGGGTCGTCGGGTACTGCGGCGGAGGTTGGACCGGGTTCGTCGAACTCACGTTCGCGATCAGGTCCGACAACGTCCGCACCGTCACCAACGTCCCGCTCGCCGTGCCGTTCGGGTTCAAGCGATAGAGCCGGTGCGGAAGCAGCGGGCCGAAGCCGTTCGAGACCTGAACCAGGTCCATCGAACCCGCTTCGCTGCTGCCGCTACTGCCGCCGCCGCAGCCGGCGAGCAGGGCGCTGGAACCGGCCAAGAACACGCTCGCGGAAAGAAGGCGAGCCCAGGGTTGGTTCGACGTCATGGGATCCGTGGAGTCAGGAACGAGGAGGTGACTCGGCGGCGCCTCGAAGGCGGCGCGTCGAATCGAGAACCAAGGGGAGAGCGCGAGTCGCAGGCACTGCGGCAGCATGTAGTGTGCCAGCGGTTCGCGCGCGGAGCTAGGCTCGGTGGAGTCGTTTCGGCCCCCCGGGTCGGTGGAAGCCATCCTGGTCTCGTGCTGGATTCCAAGGCCCTGCTGCGCCCCACGCCTGGTCACGAGGCTCGACGAGTTTCCGCGATCGAGAGCTCCTGGGCGTTGCCGCAGTCTGCGCAATCAGCGCTTCGTGCCCGGCTCGCACGAACTGCACGTCATGCCGCGTGCGGTACCGCACGCCCAGCGCGCTCAGCGCGGGCACGCTGGAGACCTCACGGCGCGGTTCGAGGGGCCAGGGTCGAGTTCCGGAGTGCGACTCCGAGCTCAGGACTGACTCGGCCATGGACGATGCGCCCCGGCCCGCGGAGGAGGCCGCGAGCCGGGGCGCATCGAAGACGACGAAGTCGCGCTCAGCGCGTGACTCCGGGGATACGACGTCGCGCTCAGCGCGTGACTCCGGGGATACGACGTCGCGCTCAGCGCGTGACTCCGGGGATACAGCGTCACGCTCAGCGCGTGACTCCGAGGGCTACTGCCGGAAGTAGGCCGACACGACCTGCACGTCCGGCGCCGGAATCGACTGCGTGCCCGCCTGGAACGGGTTCGTGTCGACCCGACCGTAAGTGCCGTCGAGCAAGATGACATCGACCACGCCCGTCCCACCGAACGGCGTCGGGATCGCGGCGAAGAGGTACTTCGTCTCGCTCGTGTTCACCACCCCGGCCGGGCAAGCGCCGCGCCCGAGGTGCTTTCCGTTCGCCTGCGCCGGCGGGCCGGCGCTGAAGGTCGACTGGTAATTCGGCAGACCGGCCAGCACGC
>CAZKIY010000200.1:4957-7600 GCA_964552875.1 uncultured Planctomycetaceae bacterium | reverse complement strand
AACCGTGGGGGTCCAGATGAGCAAGCCTCTCGTGATCGTCGAGTCTCCGGCCAAGGCCAAGACCATCGCCAAGTTCCTCGGCAAGAACTGGACGGTGGAGGCGTCGATCGGGCACGTCCGCGACCTGCCTTCCAACGCCGCCGAGATACCCGCCGCGATCAAGAAGGAGACTTGGGGTCGGATGGGCGTCGACGTCACGAAGGACTTCGAGCCGCACTACATCGTCCCGGGCGAGAAGAAGAAGCGGATCGCCGAGTTGCGGGCCAAGTTGAAGGACGCGACCGAGCTCTATCTCGCGACCGACGAAGACCGCGAGGGCGAGGCGATCTCGTGGCACCTCTTGGAGCTCTTGAAGCCCAAGGTGCCGGTCAAGCGGATGGTCTTCCACGAGATCACGCAGAAGGCGATCGACGCGGCGCTCGCGAACACGCGCGAGATCGACACGGCGCTCGTCGACGCGCAGGAATCGCGGCGCATCCTCGACCGGTTGTACGGCTACGAAGTCTCGCCGGTCATGTGGAAGAAGATCGGTCCGGGCACTTCCGCTGGTCGCGTGCAGAGTGTTGCCACGCGCTTGATCGTCGAGAAAGAGCGCGAGCGCATGGCGTTCCGTTCGGCGAGCTGGTGGGACGCGGACGTCGAATTGCAGCGCGGATCTGCGCGTTTTCCGGCGTCGGTCGTCAACGTGGACGGCAAGACGTTGGCGCAGGGGCGCGACTTCGGCTCGGACGGGAAGCTCATCGCAGGTCGCAACGTGCTCGTGCTCGACGAACCCGAAGCGACGAAGCTCGCGACCGGGTTGCGCGGCGCGGATGCGCGGGTCCGCAAGGTCGAGGAGAAGGAATACAAGAGCGAGCCCAAGGCTCCGTTCACGACCTCGACGATGCAGCAGGAGGCCGGGCGCAAGCTCGGCATGACGGCCAAGCGCGCGATGTCCGCAGCGCAATCGCTCTACCAGAACGGTTACATCACCTACATGCGTACGGACAGCATCTCGCTGTCCGACCAGGCGATCACGGCGGCGCGCAGCCACGTCGAGCGCGAGTACGGCCGTGAGTACTTGCCCAATTCCCCGCGCGTTTTCCGCGGGAAATCAAAGAACGCGCAGGAGGCGCACGAGGCCATCCGCCCGGCCGGCGAGGTGTTC
This sequence comes from uncultured Planctomycetaceae bacterium, assembly GCA_964552875.1. Classification (GTDB taxonomy): domain Bacteria; phylum Planctomycetota; class UBA1135; order UBA1135; genus JAEUHZ01. The sequence continues at coordinate 6,453 of CAZKIY010000200.1, read as the reverse complement.
CGCACGCCGAAAGATGTCGAGGGCGAGGTCGGCGGCGATGAGGCGCGCCTGTACGAACTCATCTGGAAGCGCACGGTCGCGTGCCAGATGGTCGATGCGCGCATGAAGAGCGTCGCGGCCACGTTCGACGTCGCGACGAAGGACGGACGCAAAGTCGAGCTCGTTTCGCGCGGACGCACCGTGCTGTTCGACGGCTTCTTGCGTGCGTACGTCGAAGGTCAGGACGTGGCAGAGAACGCGGAGCGCGCCGAGGACGAAGCCGTGCTGCCGCCGCTCGCGCAAGGTGACACGGCGCAGGTTGCGAAAGCCGAGGCCGCGGGTCACGCGACGAAACCGCCGGCGCGCTACACGGAGGCGAGCCTCGTGCAGAAGATGGAGGAGCTCGGCATCGGGCGTCCGTCCACGTACGCGAGCATCATCGCGACGATCCAGGATCGCGAGTACGTCGAGAAGCGCGGCGCGGCCCTCGTACCGCGACCGCTCGCGTTCGCGATCGTGCAGTTGATGGAGGCGCTCGCTCCGACTCTCGTCGACTATTCTTTCACGGCCGAGATGGAAGAGGACCTCGACCAGATCTCGCGCGGCGAACTCGGGCGTCAGAAGTTCCTGAGCGATTTCTACCGAGGAAATCAGCCTGGTTTGCACAAGATCGTGACCGAGCACATCGGCGCGATCGATCCGAAGACGATCTGCACCATATCGCTCGGGCTGAAGGACGGCGATCCCGTCGATCTGCGCGTCGGTCGCTACGGGCCGTACCTCGAGTACCGCGGCAAGCGTGCGACATTGCCCGACGGCATCGCACCGGATGAGATCAGCGTCGACCGCGCGATCGGGATCATCGAGACCGCGAAAGCGGCCGACGAACCGATGGGGCACGATGCGAGCGGAGTGCCCGTGTACCTCAAGACGGGGCGCTTCGGCCCGTACGTGCAGCTCGGCGACGAGGCGAAGCCTCCGCCGGAAGAGGTGGAAGCGGTCGCGGCGCCCGTGGACGGCAAAGCGAAGCCGAAGAAGAAGAAGGCCAAGTCCAAGAAGGACACGGGGCCGAAGCCGCGTCGCGCGTCGCTCTTGAAGTCGATGAGTCCGAAGACGCTCACACTCGAGCAGGCGTTGCAGCTCCTCACGCTGCCGCGCGCGCTCGGTGAAGACGTCGACGGCAATCCGATCGTGGCAGCGCTCGGGCGATTCGGCCCCTACTTGATGAAGACGATCCCGGGCGCGGAGAAGCCCGACTACCGGAACTTGAAGACCGAGGATCAGCTCTTCTCGGTGACGCTCGACGAAGCGCGCGCGATCTATGCGCAACCGAAGCGAGCGCGCGGTCGTGCACCGGGCGCAGCGCCGCTCAAGGAGCTCGGCGTGGATCCGATCGCGGGCACGCCGGTCGTCGTGAAAGACGGGAAATACGGCCTGTATCTGACCGACGGCACGACGAACGTGACGTTGCCGACGGGCATGGGCGCGGAAGACGTGACGCTCGACATGGCGGCGCG